>JBEBVW010000038.1:0-14835 GCA_040392565.1 Aeromicrobium sp.
GAGTTAGACAAGGTCATGGTGCACCCGTCGGCTCACCGCCGTGGCATTGCCAGTGCGCTGATCGCGCAGGTCGTGGAACGCACGCCGGGGCGGGACATTGTGGTGACAACTGGTCGCGACAACCCGCCAGGCATCGCGATGTACACCCGCAATGGGTTCGTCGCCGAGGGCGATGAAGAAGTGCCGCCCGGCATTTGGCTACGACATTTGCGGCTTAGTTCGGGTTGAGGCGAAGCGCAGACCAACCTGCGCCGATGTCGAGTTGTGCCTCAACGGACCAGCCGTAGTCGGCCAGCGCGTTGGTGATCATCTCAAGTGAGAGTTCGCGTCGGTCGGTTCGGAAGGTCGCCCACACCGATGGGATTGAGCCGAGTTGTGGGAGAGCATCGTCGAGGTCGCCAGCAAGGGTTTCGTCATCGTCCAGCACCACGATCGCGGCGCTAACGGCTTCGTCGTCGGGTTTGTCAGAGACAGCGGTGACGCCTTCTGGCAGCGGGTCAAGCAAGGCGTTCTCTTCGTCGGAATTTCCGATGACCCACAGCAGACCGTCAGAAATGCCAAGGATCTCGGCCCGCGACCTGCTCACGTGCTAGATCCTACGTGCTGTGAAGTCGTGAATCACGCGCCCAACATTGATGCCTTTGGTTTCGAATCGCGTCACTGGGCGGCCTTCGAAGCGTTCGCTGCGTCCGCCGTCGAAATCCGCGGAGTCCTCCATGACCTGGGCGATCTGATCGCCGTAATCGGCCCAGTCGGTGGCTGCGCGCCAGATGCCGCCGGTCGGCAGTGCTTGAGCGGCAATCTTGGCGAACTTGTCGGTGATCAGGCGGCGCTTGTTGTGCCTGGCCTTGTGCCACGGATCGGGAAACCAGATCCGCAACTCCTGCACCGAGCCGGGTGCGATGGCTGTGGAGAGCATCTCGGGCGCGTTCGCGATGGCCATGCGCACGTTCGTCAGCTCCTCGCGGCGGATGTGCGCGAGCGTCTGGGCGACCGCCGGCACATAAACCTCGATGCCTAGAAAGTCCCACTCTGGGTGCTGCTTGGCCGCGTAGGACAGCGCCTCGCCGTAGCCGGAGCCGATCTCGACGACCAGCGGCGCCGATCGTCCATAAATGCCAACTTGATCGAACCGGTAGTCCTCATGGACCGACGTGCTCGGACCGCCCTGCGGCACATCCAGGACCATCGTCTCGGCGTACTGGTCCCACACGCGTTGCTGCCGATCACTCAGTCGCCCACCGCGCCGAGTAAACGAGACCGGCGAGGTGCGATAGGCCGGATTCCGCTCCTGATCGGCTGCGTTCTGCATGCCCCGAAGCCTACGCGGAGCGTCTGGCTGTGCGGCGACACGCTGAAGATGTGGCACGCGCACTAGTGTGGAATGCGTGGTACTGTCTCACGCATGGATGCGACCCAACTGCTCAAGGGAGTGCTTGACGTAGCGGTGCTCGCCGTCGTTGACGGTGAAGACGGCTACGGATACGACGTCGTGCGACGTCTGCGTGCCGGAGGACTTCAAGAAGTCGGCGATGCGTCGGTATACGGCACGCTACGGCGGCTGTACTCGGCCGGCGCGCTCACTTCATATGTCGTTCCCTCCGATGAAGGTCCGCACCGTAAGTACTACGGCATCACGCCGCAAGGGCGATTAATGCTCGAGGACCAGCGCAAAGTCTGGGCCGATTTCGCTATCACCATGAACCGGCTCCTTCAGGAAGTAGGCGCAGCATGACCACCTCAACTATTGCCCCACAGATCACCGCATTCGCGACAGCAGTGCGCACCGCGCTGGCGGATCTGACCGATGAAGAGCGTGACGATCTGACGGAGGGCCTTGAAGCCGACTTGGCTGAGGCCTACGCCGAGGACCTCACCAACACGCTGCCTGACCCGGTCGAATATGCCACTGAGCTGCGGCTCGCTGCTGGCCTGCCGGTGCGCGAAGAGAAGCGCGAGTCGCTGCTGGCGGCGCTCGATCAGGGGTGGAAGCGCACTCGCGAAGATCTCGTCAACGTGATTCGGCGCAATCCGGCACTGGCTGCTGCGTGGGGATTCCTCGACAGCCTTCGTCCGATGTGGTGGGTCATGCGCGCCTGGGTCGCCAGTTGGGGACTATCGGCATTCTTCGGCAGTGAAGCCGGATTCCTACCGACCTCGGGCCTGTGGTGGGTTGTCCTCGCTGTGGCCGTCACGATCAGCGTCCAATGGGGGCGTGGCCGCTGGGGCTTCCGGGGACTGCCGGTGATCGTGATGATTGGCAATGTGATCGCTGCCGCGCTCGTGTTGCCTGCGGTCGCTATCGCCAATGACTGGCAGCGCAACGTCGAATACGCCTACTACGACAATGGGCCAGGCGATCTGACTGGCGTCTACTTAAACGGCGAACAGATCACCAACATCTTCCCGTACGACCGAGAAGGCAAACTGCTCCAGGACGTTCGGCTGTTTGACCAGGACGGCAAACCGCTAGCCACTGCTGTCCAGGGTGCTGACGGTTGTATCGATCCTGACTGCAATGAGGTTGGCCTCTGGGTGCCGTCGGTCAACGAGAACGGCGTAACCGCATTCAACGGCTACCCGATGCGCATGGCCGCCGAAGGCGAAAAGCCTCAAGACCGCAAGCCGCCCTTTGAAACGGTCCCGCCCTTGGTTGGAAAGGTTGCCAAAGACAACCAGTAACTCGGGATAGATCCTGACGTCTGGGGCGTTGTATAGGCTGAGTACAACGCCCCCGACGTGGGGCCATCCCATGGAGGGAAACATGCAAAGCAGGAACCCAGTCTTCGCCAATAATGCGGAGTTCAACGGCCGTGCCGCTCAGGCCGCCGTCAGTGACCCGTCGCAGTGGCAAATCAACCTGGATGCCTCCGGCACCCCGACGCATACCCAGCCCGGCGCGGGCCGGATGACACTTGAGGGCGTCGTCGAGAAGACCGCTATTAGCCTCGGTCTGGTCATTGCCACGGCAGCTGCCGCGTGGTTCGTGATCGGCGAAGTTGTCGATGAGGCCGGCTTCACCACCGACGCCATGAACACTGCCTACGCGTTCGCCATGGGCGGCGCCATCGTCGGCTTGGTGTTGTCGCTGGTCAACTCGTTCAAGAAGAAGATCAGCCCGGCCCTGGTTCTTGCCTACGC
The DNA here is from genome assembly GCA_040392565.1 of Aeromicrobium sp. Taxonomy (GTDB): domain Bacteria; phylum Actinomycetota; class Actinomycetes; order Propionibacteriales; family Nocardioidaceae; genus Aeromicrobium. Next base: position 3,142 of record JBEBVW010000038.1, read on the forward strand.
CGCCGCTGAAGGTGTCTTTGTCGGTGCGTTCTCCAAGGTCGTTTCGGCCTATGTGGGAGATCCCACCATCGTGTTCCAGGCCGTTCTGGGCACCATGGTCGCGTTCGGCGCCACGCTGGCTGCGTACAAGTTCTTCAACATTCAGGTCACTGACAAGTTCCGCAAGGTCGTCACCATTTCGGTGTTCGCCTTCGCTGGCGTCATGCTCGTCAACTTCATCCTCAGCATCACCGGTGTGTTGGAGTCCGGCGGACTGCGCGGCTTCAACGGCCTCGGCCTGGCTGTCTCAGCCCTTGCGGTCGTGCTCGCCGTGTTCATGCTGATCATGGACTTCGACTACGTCGAGCGCGGCGTTGAGGCTCAGTTGCCCGCAGTCGAGTCCTGGCGAGCAGCGTTCGGCCTGACCGTCACGCTGGTCTGGCTGTACATCGAAATCCTGCGCATTCTGGCAATCCTGCGCGGAAACGACTGATCACTACCGCTGTTGATGACGGCCGGTCCCTACTGGGGGCCGGCCGTTCGTCGTAGCGGCAGGTGCCAGCGGCGCGCTGGCATCACCAGATCACGTGCGGATGACTGCGCCTCGCGGCCTGCCACAGCGGCAGCCGCGGCTGGCAGCAGAACCGACACCATATTGGCGTAGCCAGCCTCTGACGGATGGAAACGGTCTACTCCGAACATGTCGTCATAGCGTTCGCGGAACAGATCGCCTAACAAGTTGCCCATCGGCACCGCACGACCACCCGCAGCAGTCACAGCAACTGATTGACGTCGCGCGAGTTCGCGGCTTAATCGCTTGGCCCACGCGCGCAGCGGCTGCATGATCGGCTTGATCGTGCCCAAGTCGGGCACCGTGCCGACCACGACCTCGCTGTCCAACTCGATCAATTCGGTGACGACCTTCGCCAATTGGCGAGCCGAAACCCGAGTGGGGACCTGGTGAGTGATGTCGTTGGTGCCCACCACGATGACGGTCACCTGAGGTGAGTAGTCGCCGATCAGTGGGATTTGGTGTTCAAGGACGTCAATCGTCTTGGCGCCGACTACTGCCAGTGATTTGACCTCGACCGGTCGGTCCAAGACGTGCGCCAAGCCCATGCCCAGCATGGCCGGTGGTGTTTGTTCAGCGCGATCCATGCCGTAGCCAACGGCGGCGCTATCGCCCAAGATCAGTACGCGCAGCGCTTCGACAGGCGTATCGGGACCGTAGAACCCGTCGGCCGACGGCGGTCTGGCATCACTGGTGCCGATCGCTCGGCGCGCCAGCCGGGCTTCTCCGAACAGGAGTCCGTAGGTGAACAGCGTTCCGCCCATTGCAGCCGCAGCGGCGGTCACTCGGCGTCGTGACATAGCTCCAGTCTAGGCTCGACAAGGTGAGACTTACGCCCAACTTGCGAGACCTCGGCGGCACGCCAACCGAGCACGGAAACACTGTCATGCCCGGACGTCTGGTCCGTAGCGCATTGCCGTTCGCGGACGACCTCGCGCCGGGCGACACCACCTGGCCTCCGTCGATCGTCGTCGACCTTCGATCCGATGGCGAACGTCGTCAGTACCCGACGCTGCAGGGGCCGGTCGCCGTTAACTTGCCGTTGCTCGATGATCTGAGACCGGAAGCTCATTTGGACGGCACACTCATCGCTCTCTACCGCGCGCTATTGGATTCAGCCCCGCCCATGTTGGTCAACTTGGTGCGCACTGTCGCCGATGCGCCCGGCGCGACCCTGATCCACTGTTCGGCCGGCAAGGACCGCACGGGAATCTCGGTCGCGTTGTTGCTGCGGTTGGTAGGAGTCGACCGCGATGTTGTGATGAACGACTATCTGGTGACCAACGACAATATTGAGGCCATCGACGGTCGCCTACGAGCGCTTCCCGGCAATGAATTCCGCGATGAGCTGCCTAAGGAGTATTTCCACGTCGTGCCGGATGCCCTCGATGCGGTGCTAGACACCTGGGATGCCCACAGTGGGGGCGTGCGTGGCTGGCTGCATACCGCTGGCGCCGAAATCGATTTGATCGATCGTTTGGAAGCATCTTTGCTCGGCTGATAGGTTTCGCATACCGCGAGTATGCGAAACCGAGAGGAACTCCCACATGACCAGCATTCCCGGCAAGGTCGCCGTCGTCACCGGAGCAGGATCAGGCATCGGTCGCGCACTCGCAGTCGAGCTGGCCAATCGTGGCGCCAAGGTCGCGATCAGCGATGTCGACCTTGAAGGTCTCGCCGAGACTGAACGCTTGGTGCAGGCCGCCGGCGGAGAGGTGAAGTCCGACCACCTCGACGTCTCGCAGCGCGAACTGGTCGAGCAGTACGCCGACAATGTGAAGGCGCATTTCGGCAAGGTCAACATGATTTTCAACAACGCCGGCATCGCGTTCACCGGCGAGGTCGAGAAGATGTCGTACAAGGACATCGACCGTGTGATGGACGTCGACTTCTGGGGTGTTGTCCACGGCACCAAGGCGTTCTTGCCGCATTTGGTTGAGTCCGGCGAGGGCCATGTCGTCAACGTCTCCAGCATCTTCGGTCTGTTCAGCATGCCGACGCAGAGCGCCTACAACGCAGCCAAGTTCGCGGTCCGCGGATTTACCGAGTCGCTGCGCCAGGAAATGAAGACAGGCAAGCGCCCCGTGCAGGTCACCTGCGTTCACCCCGGCGGCATCAAGACCAACATCGCCCGCAACGCCGAAGCCACCGAGGACCGCAACGCCGCGGACCTTGCGAAGAACTTCGACAAAGTTGCCCGCACCTCACCGGAGAAGGCAGCCAAGGTCATCCTCAAGGGCGTTGAAAAGAACAAGGCTCGTGTCCTAATCGGTGCCGACGCGTTCGTACTGGACAAGGCAGTCCGCCTCCTCGGCGCCGGCTACCAGACCGTGTTCGGCATGGCCGGTCAGCGCGCAGGACTGTAGGCCACGCCCGTGGCGTGCAGGGGGCAGTAGCCGTTGGGGTTCTTCGCCAGGTACTGCTGGTGATAGTCCTCGGCGTAGTAGTACTCGCCGAGAGGCACGATCTCGGTGGTGATCGTGCCGTAACCAGCTTTGGTCATCTGCACTTGGTAGGCATCTCGTGAGGCTTCAGCTAGGCGCTGCTGTTCATCGGACGTCGTCAGCAGAATCGAACGGTACTGCGAACCGCGGTCATTACCTTGGCGCATCCCCTGCGTGGGGTCGTGGTTCTCCCAAAACACCTTCAGCAAGTCGCTGTACGTGACTTTGGTGGGATCAAAGATGATGCGCACGACTTCGGCGTGCCCGGTGGTGCCGGTGCAGACCAGTTCGTATGACGGATGGGGCGTCACTCCGCCGGCGTAGCCGACAGTCGTGGACCACACGCCCGGCACGTTCCAGAACGTTTGTTCTTCGCCCCAGAAGCAGCCAAGCCCAACGACGGCAATTTCGAAGCCCTCGGGGGCGTCTGTCTTCAGCGGCGTGCCCAGTACTAAATGCGTGTTGCTCTCGATCATCGATTCACCTCATCTCGATTGTAGGCTCGGGGGTGTGAGCGAGAAGCGGTACGAGGTCCCGGTCGGTATTGAGATCGCGACCCAATGGGCGTGGCGTCTGCTCGTCATCGGCGCAGCCGGTCTGGGCGCCATCTGGCTGCTGCGGTACTTCAGTGAAATCACGGTCCCGGTGGCCGTCGCGCTACTCGGAACCGCGCTCACGATCGGTGCTGTTGATTGGCTGACCCGAAAGGGTGTGCCGCGAGTTGTGGCCACCTTCTTCGTCGTTCTAGCGATGCTCGCCATCTTGATCGGGCTCGTTGCTTTGGTCGGCCAGCAGCTGTCGACCCAGATCGTTGATCTGCGCACCAGCGTGGTCGACGGCATCAGCAAGATTCAGGACTGGGCGCGCGGGGAACCGCTGAACCTCAGTGACTCACAGATTCAGCAGTACGTTGACCGCGCCAAGGAAGCCATTGCCTCAGGCGACACCTCGTCGTATCTGACGACTGCAGGGCAACTCGGCACCGGGCTGACCCACTTCGTCGCCGGATGTTTCATTGCCCTGTTCGCGACGTTCTTCTTCCTCTACGAGGGCAACCGCATCTGGAGCTGGATCGTTGCGATCTTCCCGGCCGATTCGCGAGAGAAGGTCGACTCCTCGGGACACACCGCGTGGACCTCACTCACCAAGTTCGTGCGAGCGACAGTCCTGGTTGCGGCGGTCGATGCGATCGGCGTGACGATTGCGGCCTGGATCCTGGGTGTCCCACTCACCATCGCGATCGGCGTGTTGGTGTTCCTGGGTGCGTTCGTCCCCATTGTGGGCGCATTCGCTTCGGGTCTCGTGGCGGTTTTGGTTGCGCTTGTCGCGCAAGGTCCCTTTGTCGCGTTGTTGATGTTCGCGGCTGTGGTGGGGGTGCAGCAGCTTGAGTCGCATATTCTGCAGCCGTTCTTGATGGGCCGGTTCGTGGCGGTTCACCCGCTGGCCATCATCTTGGCTATTGCCGCCGGCATCACGGGCGCCGGAATCGTCGGCGCGCTGATCGCGGTGCCACTGGCGGCCTGCCTCAACGGGGTGGTCAAGCACCTCGTCGAGGCCGCGAGACCGTTCCAAGACGATCCGGAACCGGAGCCGGTCTAATGGTTGACCTGTCGGATGTCCGTGCCGCCCGAGATCTGCTGACGGGCGTCATCGAGCCGACGCCGATGTCGCATTCGCGTTGGCTCAGCGGTCGCTCGGGTGTTGAAGTTCACCTCAAAGCCGAGAACCTTCAGCGCGCCGGATCATTCAAGATCCGCGGCGCCTATGTGCGTATTGCTCGGCTGAGCGATGCCGAGCGCGCTCGTGGAGTCGTGGCCGCCAGCGCTGGAAACCACGCGCAGGGCGTGGCCCTGGCTGCGTCGATGCTGGGTGCCAAGGCCACCATCTTCATGCCCGAGGGGGCTGCGCTGCCGAAGGTGGCCGCCACCGAGGGATACGGCGCCGAAGTGCGATTCCACGGATCAGGCGTCACCGAAGCACTCGTGGCGGCCCAAGCATTCGCTGACGAGACCGGCGCCGTTCTGATTCACCCCTTCGATCATGCAGACATCGTGACGGGACAGGCCACGATAGGTCTGGAGATCCTCGAACAGCTTCCGGACGTGCGCACCATTGTGGTGCCGCTGGGCGGCGGCGGCCTCACTGCTGGCGTGGCCTTGCTGAAGACCGAACGCCCCGAACTGCACATCGTGGGAGTTCAAGCCGAAGAAGTGGCCGCCTATCCGCCGTCGCTGGCAGCAGGACACCCGATTGCCGCGCCGATGAGTGCCACGATGGCCGACGGCATCGCGGTCGCCGAACCAGGATCGATTCCGTTCGCGATCATTGAAGATCTGGTCGACGAAGTCGTCACGGTCAGCGAAGAACAACTCAGTCGCGCACTGCTGGCGCTGCTTGAACGGGCCAAACTGCTGGTCGAACCTGCGGGTGTTGCTGGAGTCGCGGCGCTGCTCGAAGCTCCCCATCGCTGGGAAGGCCCAGTGGTGTCGATCCTGTCCGGCGGCAATATCGATCCGTTGGTACTGCTGGACGTCATCCGGCACGGTATGGCGGCCGGTGGACGCTTCCTCAAACTCAAGGTCCGCATCCCCGACCGCCCCGGTAATCTGATGCACCTGCTCAGCGACTTGGCGTCATTGCAGGTCAATGTCCTTAACGTTGGACATGACCGCGCCTCAGAAACCCTGGTGATTAACCAGGTGGATGTCGATGTCGAAGTCGCGACGCGCGGACCTCAGCACAAGGCCGAGGTTGAGCAGCGACTCGTCGAACTGGGCTATCAGTTGGTTTAGAACGGGTGTGCGGCAACGACCTCGACGGTCAGCGCCTTGCCGTTCGGGGCTTCGTAGGTGGCAGTTTCGCCAACCTTCTTGCCCAAGATCGCTGCGCCCAGCGGTGACGTGGGGGAGTAGACGTCCAAATCGACGCTGGAGTCCATCGACAGCAGTTCGCGTGCACCGAGCAGGAACTTCTCGGTGTCCTTGTCGCCTGCGAAGCGAACCTCAACGACCATTCCGGCTTCAACCAAACCGTCGTCGGCAGGCTTCTCGCCTACTTCGGCGCGACGCAGCATGTCTTCAAGCTGGTCAATGCGGGCCTTGGTCTTGCCCTGCTCCTCGCGGGCAGCGTGGTAGCCGCCGTTCTCCTTGAGGTCACCTTCGTCGCGAGCAGCCGCAATCTTGGTGGTGATGTCTTCCATGACCGGGCCCTTGAGGTTTTCCAGCTCAGAGACCAGACGGTCATACGCCTCCCGGGTAACCCAGATGGTGTTCTGTCCCGTTGCCTCAGTCATGGCTAAATCCTCCTGTGACGTACTGCACCCCGGGAGGCATCCCGGGGTGAAACAGTAAGTCTACCAGTCAGTCCGCGACTTCACAGGTTCTGAGCACACCGGTAACGGCCCGACGCTCAGTGGCGATATCGATCGTGATGCGGCGTTCGCGCTGACCTGCTGGAACGTCAACGCTCTTCTCTCCGACGACTGCGTGATCTTCGGAGTGAGCGATGACGGTGCAGACAACATCGACGGGCTTGGGTGTGACCACATCGAGTTTGACCGTGACCAACCGATCGCTCTTGACCTCATAGCCAAAGACCTGGGCCGAGACGGGCTTGGGCTGGAAACCGACCCATGCTGCAAAGGCAACGCCGATCGAGCAGCCGACGAGAGCGATCAGCGGCCAGAACCAGCGTGGGCGCTGCCGGCGCCCGTAGCGATCGGTGAGGTGAGACGACACGTCACCATTGTCTCAAGACAGTCCCACGGCTTTCAGGACGGCCCGGTCGAACACTCGCCTAGGCATCACCCAGTCGGCGTGCGGGGGAACACCCGCAGGTCAAGCGGCGTTGAGTTCGGTGGAAAGATAGTGCCGATCGAAGGGAGTCCCGGTGGCGGACCTGCGTTTGATGCACGTGCATGCACACCCCGATGACGAGTCAAGTAAAGGTGCAGCGTCGACAGCCAAGTACGTGGCAGAGGGCGTCGACGTTCACGTCGTGACGTGCACTGGCGGCGAGCGGGGCAGCATTCTGAACCCGCAGTTCGAACACCCGGGCATTTTGGAGAACCCCGAGCTGATCACTGAGATCCGGCGCGAGGAGATGAATCGTGCCCGCGAAATCCTGGGCGTCACTCAGGACTGGCTGGGATTCGTCGACTCCGGCTGGCCCGATGGTGATCCCAAGCCGCCGCTGCCGGAAGGCTGCTTCGGTTTGATGTCGGTCGAACAGGCCGCCGAGCCGCTAGTGCGTTTGATTCGTTCGTTCAAGCCGCAGGTGCTCACCACCTACGACGAGAACGGTGGCTACCCGCATCCGGACCACATCATGTGCCACCAGATCAGCGTGTTTGCGTTCGAGAAGGCCGCAGATCCGAACTGGCACCCCGAACTGGGCGAGCCCTGGCAGGTGTCCAAGCTCTACTACCACCTGAGTTGGAGCTATGCCCGAATGACAGCCATCGCCGAAGCAACCGCGCGCCATGGCCTGGAGAACCCGTACGCCGAACGGTTCAAGAACTGGGAGCGCAAGCCTGAAGACGAAGCGCGGCTGACCACCCGGGTCGAATGCGCTGACTACTTTGAGGTGCGCGACGCAGCGTTGCTGGCTCACGCGACGCAGATCGACCCCAACGGCTGGTTCTTCTCCATCCCCAACGAGGTGCAGGCTGAAGCGTGGCCGACCGAGGACTACCAGTTGGTGACGTCGCACGTAGAGACGTCGGTGCCCGAGACCGACCTGTTCGCAGGCCTGCGCTGATCGACATTCAGCACTGAACTAGGCTGGAACTATGCAGGAACTCGCCCTCTGGTTCGTGACCGCAGACATCCCGCTGACGAAGGACAACGTCCGTCCGGGATGGCTCGCGATGGGAATTGTCGCGCTGCTCGGTGTGGCCGTGGTCGTGCTGATCCGGTCGTTCATCAAGCACGCCAAGAAGGCAGCTGAGCCGTGGGAGTCAGACTCCGAGGCGTGACAGCGCCTCACCGGTGAGTCGGTAGGTCGTCCACTCATCGAGTGGGCCGGCGCCCAGCGAGCGGTAGAAGTTGATGCTCGGCTCGTTCCAGTCCAGCACGGTCCACTCCAACCGTCGATAGCCGCGCTCGACGCACACCTGCGCCAGTTTGGCGAGGAGCGCTCTGCCATGTCCGCCGCCGCGCGCTTCGGGTTCGACGAACAAGTCCTCCAGCCAGATGCCGTGCACGCCGGTCCAGGTGGAGAACGTCACGAACCAGATCGCCATCCCGACGACGTGGCCGTCCTGCTCAGCAACGTGAGCGAACACCTGCGGGTTCGGGCCGAACAAGACTGTGTGCAGTCCCGCTTCGGTTGCTTCAACAGCGTCCGGCTCCCGCTCGTACTCGGCGAGCGAATGAATCAGCTCTAGGATGCGAGGGACGTCACTGGGGGTCGCGGTGCGGATCGTCACTTGATCACGCTAGCCGTCGCTAGGCTCGCAGCGTGAATGACCCCGCTCCCGTCCTGACCGAACGCCGAGGCGGACTGGGTGTGCTGACACTCAACCGGCCGAAGGCAATCAACGCGCTCACTCACCAGATGGTGCAGGTGATTACGGCCGCCTTGAATGAGTGGGCGAAGGATCCGTCCGTTGACGGAGTTGCCATCACGGGTGCCGGCGAGCGCGGATTGTGTGCTGGTGGCGACATCGTGGCCTTCTACAACGACGCCGTCAACGGCACCGATCACTCGATCGCGTTCTGGCGCGACGAGTATCGAATGAACGCCTTGATCGCCGACTATCCCAAGCCGTATCTCGCGCTGATGGACGGAATTGTTCTTGGCGGGGGAGTGGGCGTTTCGGCACATGCCGAATATCGGGTAGTCACCGAACGCAGCCGCATCGGGATGCCAGAGGTCGGCATTGGACTCATTCCCGATGTCGGCGGAACCTGGCTACTGTCACACGCACCAGGCGAGCTGGGCACCTACGCTGCGCTGACCGGCGACCAATTCGGCGCGGCCGACGCAATCGAACTGGATCTCGCCGATGTGTTGGTGAGCAGCGACCGACTGCCTGCGTTGCTGGATCGCGCCACAGAGATCGGCATCCCCACGGCAGTCGCCGAGTTCGCCGAACCTGTCCCCGACGCGCCACTGGCCGCGCAGCGTGAATGGATCGACCAAGCCTTCGGTCACGACGAGGTAGGCGAGATCCTCGCTGCCGTCGATGACGATCTGCGCACCAAGATCGCCAGCAAATCCCCGTCTTCATTGGTGTTGACGTTGCGTGCTCTGCGCTCTGCCCGCCACATGAACAACCTCACCGACGCTCTCGATCAAGAGTTCGCGATCGTTAGCCAACTGCTACGCAGCCACGACCTCCGCGAAGGCATCCGCGCCCAAGTCATCGACAAGGACCGCAACCCCATGTGGGCTCCGCCTGCGATCGATGTAATTGATTTGACGCCATAGGTGATTTCTTCGTTGGTGTGGGCGGAGGGTGGAGGTGACGTCCCTGCCACTGCTCCCGAACACCCGATTGTGTGCGCCCGAGCCGAGCGACCTCTGCCATGATTTGCGCATGAAATCTCGGGTCGGATTCACCGCCGCTGTTGTCGCCGTGCTGAGCGCCGCACTGGCCGGTTGCCTATCGAACGGTGAATCTCAGACTAACGCCCACCCGATGTCCCAAGCCGACTATGCCAAGGCGAAGACGGAGCTCACCCGACTGATGGAGGACCTCGAGGTGCCCAGCAAGGATGTGATCGGCAACTCTGGCCGCCTCGTTGGCGCGGCGGCGATCGAAGGCGGTGCGATCGTCATCACCCAGGCTGTTTCAGACAAGGGCGTCTGCCTGCAGGCGAAGGTCTATGGCCAGCCTGCGACGGCATACGCGCGAGTGAAGACTAGGCAGGTGGCAGCTCGCACCGAAGTCCCCGCGGCTAGCGGTTGCGACTGGTTCCTGCGCCATCCTGACGTAGATCCATCCAGCACAGAGATCACCGATTTCGGCGCCGGCCATATCGTTTTCGGCGAAGCCGATGACGCGAAGCCCTGGCCCACGGACTTGACGGCGCTACGCGAAGAGATGGTCGACATCATCAGCGACTTGGACGCGTCGAGTGAGCGGGTGCCGCCGCAGAAGCTGGGCTCATATGAACTCTTCTCCCACAACGGAAGCATCTGCCTCAAGGGCACGCTTCCCAGTGGCAAGTCGCTGTGGTGGATCTCCGATGACGACGAGTTTCTGCGTACGGCCGAGGAGGCCAGCGACCGACTGGCCTGCAGGTCGTGATTGCCAACGCTCGTTGGAAGTATGCCCCGGTCCGGGCAATGGCGCTTGGTAGGCACAGCACGCGCCGATCTATTCGCAGGGATTGATGGTCGTCCAATCGCTCGCTCGGCACAGGTGACAGGCTGCTGGTGTGACGAATCGACTCGCTAGTGCCACTGCGCCGTATCTACGGCAGCATGCGGAGAATCCGGTCGATTGGTGGGAATGGGGCCTGAGGCGCGTGCGCTGGCCCAGCAACTCGATCGTCCGATACTGCTGAGCGTTGGGTACGCCTCGTGCCACTGGTGACATGTCAGCGGGCTCAGAATGGCTGTTTGGCGGATTGGTGGAACCGCAGGTCAGGTGGTCTTTTGCGGTTCGCGCCGAGTCGGCTGAAATCGCTGTTTGACCCCGGTTTCGAGGCTTTGTGTATCACTCGGCTGCTGCTGAACTCGACAATTACTTCTCGGTGTAGGCATCGAACTCAGCATTGCTTGCACGGGTATCCCAAGCGGTGAGCAGGCCGAGTGTTCCCGAACTGCGTCACTTCAGTTCAAGTGGCCATGAGTGAGCATCAGTTGGGCGAGCGCGATTAGCGCAGGTCCGAATTCAGTTTTGGGTTCGACGCTGCTGAGGGTGAAGTCGTACCACCACTCGCCAGGAGCGGCGAGCGTTGCGCTGACTGTGCCGTCGGATACGAAGCCTTCCCCTATTGATCTGTCTACCACCACATTGTCCTGACGGCCGGAGTCGGCCTCTGACTCGGTGGTGCACGAGACGGCGTTGTTGAACACCTCGGTCGGGCTTGAACCACCCGTCTGGCACTCGAAGTTCGCACCGGAGGACGTCGCGGTGTAGTTCGCTGAATATCGGTGTGCCTCAATCGATACTGATCGGAACTCATCGCCGCCGCCAAAGGCGCTGATCGGCAAATCGAGCATGCAGGAGGTCTCATCTTCCTCGGCAAAGCTCAGCGTTGCGCCGTCGTTCGGCGTTGGGGTTAGTTCACCGCTTGGAATCCATCGGCGTAGGGCATACCCAATTTGTTGTGGCGTTGCGGGGCAGGCTTTGGGGATCTCTGCGGTCTGTGCGTCGGAAGTAGCAACCTTGGCCGGTTGGTCCCTGCTTGGTCGTGGATCGGCCGATTCGGATCCTGAACCGCAGCCAGTGAGGACCAAGACGGCGGCTCCGAGAATGAGGGCACGGAAAAGCATGGGAACTCCTGAAGGAATGGGCACGTGGCTTGGGGCGGGCGCTTGGACAATACATCGAATGGACGGCAGGAATCACCACAAATATCGACGATCTAGGCTGACAGCATGCTGAATCGCCTTCAGAAGGCAACGAGTCCATACCTCCAGCAGCATGCCGACAATCCGGTGGATTGGTGGGAATGGGGGCCTGAAGCGCTTGCGCTGGCCCAGCAACTCGATCGTCCGATACTGCTGAGCGTTGGGTACGCCTCG
>JBEBVW010000039.1:0-14423 GCA_040392565.1 Aeromicrobium sp.
GGGTTCCGCCTGACCCGCGATCCTTAGCAAAGGTAATTTGCTATGCTAAAGAAATATGGAACCGGATGTGCACCTCTTCGCGCGGGCCGTTGCGCGGCTGAACCGGCGGTTGCGGCAGGAGCGTCAGTCCGATCTGACGCCGACCCAACTGTCGACGCTGGGCACTCTCGGCACTCTCGGGCCGTCAACTCCGGGGCAGATTGCTGCCCACGAACGCATCCAGCCGCCATCAGTGACGCGCACCCTCAACTGCCTGATCGACCTGGGTTTGGTGACGCGCGAACCGCACCCCGACGATGGCCGTCAGGTAGTCGTGGCACTTTCCGAACGCGGCCAGGGGATGCTGACTGCCGAACGTGAACGTCGCGATGCCTGGCTGCACGCACACCTAGAGGCGTTAACGGCCCAAGAGCGACGCACGTTGCGCGACGCCACCGACATCATGGAGAAGTTGGTCGACGCCGAGTGACTACGACGTTCGCGGCGTTAGGGGAACGCAACTTCCGCGTGTATTCGGCGGGCGCGATCGTGTCGAACGTTGGAACGTGGCTGCAGAACACCGCCCAGACCTGGCTGGTATTGCAGCTCACGGGTAGTGGGTCGGCCATCGGGCTGGTGATCGCGATCCAGCTGCTCCCGTCGTTGTTGTTCTCCCCGATTGCCGGCGCCTTGGCCGACAAATTCGACAAGCGCCGCACCATGAGCCTGCTGCAGTTCGGCATGGCGGTCCCGTCAGGGATTCTCGGCGTTCTGGCTATCGCCGGCGTCGCCCAGGTATGGCATGTTTTCGTGCTGGCCTTCTGCTTCGGCACAGCGCGCGCATTTGAAGCGCCCGTCCGCCAGTCGTTCGTCACCGAAATGGTCCGTCCGCACCGGGTGGCCAATGCGGTCGCCTTGAACTCTGCCTCGTTTAACACCGGCCGGCTGATCGGTCCGGCAGTTGCCGGGTTGATGATCGCCGCACTCGGTTCGGGCGTCGACGCCACAGGATGGGTGATCTTGGGCAACGCGGTCAGCTATGGATTTGTCTTGATGGCGTTGCGCATGGTCGACCCCAAGCGCCTGTTCCTGACCGAACGGGCCCCACGCGGTCGGGGCGCAGTACGCGAGGGAGTGCGGTACGTGCGCGCTCGCCCTGACCTGCTGCTGCTCCTAGGGTGCGTGTTCTTTCTCGGCGCGTTCGGGCTGAACTTCCAGATCACGACTGCGCTGATGGCTACCGAGGAGTTCGGCCGCGGAGCCGACGAATTTGGCATCTTGGGCTCATTTGTCGCGATCGGTTCCCTCGGGGGCGCGCTACTTGCGGCTAGGCGTCCCCAGCCTCGGCTGCGACTAGTGATCGGTGCAGCCCTGGCCTTCTGCTGCGTGCAGATTGCTTCTGGGCTGATGCCTACTTACACCGCGTACGCCATCATCATGCCGTTCCTCGGGCTGACCGTCCTGACCGCAGTGACAACTGCCAATGCGTTGATTCAACTGACTGCGGCTCCGTCGATGCGTGGCCGCGTCGCGGCGTTGTACCTGATGGTTTTTCTGGGCAGCACTCCGCTCGGTGCGCCGTTCATCGGCTGGGTGGCTGAAGTGCAAGGGCCCCGGTTTGCTCTAGCGGTGAGCGGCGTCCTAGCCGGCGCCGGGATCATCGGCTGCATGGTCTGGTTCGTTCGTCAGGACAGTTCTTCATTGGCCAAACTGCGCAGCGTCCGTCTCCGCGGCCGGTCAGCGGTCGTTGCCGAAGCAATGATCGAGCAGTAACGACTAGCCGGCTGGGCCGCCACCAATCCCTACTTCGTTGCCATCGGGATCGTGGAAGATTGCCTTGCACACGCCGTTGTCGTACGTCTCAACGGTTGTCGGTTCGAGACCACCTCGAGCAGCGGTCGCGAGCGCGGTATCGAAGTCGTCGGCGAACAGCGTGACGAGCCCCGTCCCAGCATTGTCCGGATCGACCAGAACGTAGACGTGGCTGTGATCGCCGACTGTCCAGACCGCTTCCTTGTCGTTGGGACGAAATGATTCGTCGGCGCCGAGAAGGGCGGAGTACCAGTGCACGGAGATCTCAAGATCTCGCACCCGCAGTCCGGCAAAGAGGTCGATCGTCACTTCCTCACCGTACGACGCCGAAATGCAAGGCGCGATACCCTGAATAGATGTCCTTGACCGACCGGCTTTCTCAGGCGATCGACGTCGCCGCGCCCGAACTCATTGAAGTTCGGCGTGATCTGCACGCGTCGCCGGAGTTGTCGTGGTCCGAGCATCGCACGACCGATGTGGTCGAACTGTGGATGGACAAGCTTGGCATTTCGCATCATCGTCCGGCAGTCGGCACAGGCCTGATCGCCGAGCTTGGTCCGACCGAAGGCCCGATAGTCGCGTTGCGCGCCGACCTTGACGCGCTGCCGGTCGATGACACCTCACAGGATCCGTGGCGATCGACAGTCCCCGGAGTCGCCCACGCCTGTGGCCACGACGTTCACGTCTCGGCGCTCCTGGGCGCAGCGGTCGCGCTGGCCGAGGCGAACGCGTCGGGTTTGTTGCCCCACCGGGTGCGACTGGTGTTTCAGCCCGCTGAAGAAGTCATGCCTGGCGGGGCGCTGAGCTTGCTGGCCGAAGGCGTTCTGAAAGGCGTCTCGCGCATCTTCGCATTGCACTGTGACCCTTCCCTCGATGTCGGGCAGGTGGGTTTGCGCGAAGGCCCCATCACAGGCGCGTCCGACCGCATCCAGGTCACCTTGAGCGGCCGCGGCGGACACACCTCGCGCCCGCACCTCACTGAAGACCTCACGTATGCGTTGGGCAGCCTGGTCACCCAATTGCCGGCCGTTCTGTCGCGCCGCTTCGATCCGCGGGCGGGCGCCAGCATGGTGTGGGGCCAGATTCGCTCTGGCAACGCTGCAAACGTCATCCCGTCGTCAGGTGAACTGAGCGGAACATTGCGCATGCTCGATGCGGCCGCCTGGCACGATGCCGAGCATTTGGTACGGGGCCTGATCGCCGACATCATCGAACCATTCGGGGTCAGCGCCGACGTCAATTACGTTCGCGGTGTCCCGCCGGTCGTTAACGACTTTGACGCCACCGAACTGCTGCGCCGTGCCGTGACCGACGTTGTCGGTCCCAGCGGAGTGGCAGCCACGAGCCAGAGTCTCGGTGGCGAGGATTTCGCGTGGTATCTCGAAGCGGTTCCCGGTGTCATGGGGCGGCTGGGAACACGCACGCCCGATGGCCCCACCTATGACTTGCATCAAGGCAATCTGCGCATCGACGAGCGCGCCATCATGGTCGGCGCCAAGGTCCTCGCCGCTGCTGCTGTCACGCAGTGACGTCATTGGTGCTGTCGCACAGTGACACCGCATCAGGTGAAATTTTGATTACGGACCCCGGAGTTTCGGCACGCTCCCTCCCCGCTGCGCCCGATCTGACCTAGGGTCACAGTGTGCCGGGAACCCGGCGTTCGTCTTGAGGAGGAATCTTGCGTCGATTGACCAAGGCCGCCGCGGTCGCCAGCGTTCTCGCGCTCGTGTTCGCGGGCTGTGCGAAGAAGGACAGCGGTGACAAAGACAGTGACACCGCGTCGAAGGACAACTGCGTCAAGGCTGACCCCGATAAGAAGGTCGGCATGGCATTCGACGTCGGCGGACGTGGCGACCAGTCGTTCAATGACTCGGCCGCTAAGGGCCTCGACAAGGCTGCGTGTGAGCTCGGCCTGACCATCAAGACCGCTGAAGCCCAGGACGGCGAGCCGGAGTCGGCGCGTGAAGGCCGTCTGCAGCAGCTGGTCGACGCGGGCTACAACCCGGTCATCGCCGTGGGCTTCGCCTACTCGGCGTCGGTCGGCAAGGTCGCCAAGGCCAACCCGAAGGTGAACTTCGCCATCGTCGATGACGGCGTTGAGGGCAAGAACATCGCCAACCTGCTGTTCGCCGAAGAGCAGGGCTCGTTCCTGGTCGGTGCCGCAGCTGCGCTGAAGAGCGAATCGGGCAACATCGGCTTCGTCGGTGGCGTGGAGACGCCGCTGATCCAGAAGTTCGAGGCTGGCTACATCGCCGGTGCCAAGGCTGTGAACCCTGACATCAAGGTGCAGTCGCGCTACCTGACGCAGCCGCCGGACTTCTCCGGTTTCGGTGACCCCGCCAAGGGCAAGACCGCTGCTGAGGGCATGTTCGATAAGGGCGCTGACGTCGTCTACCACGCTGCTGGTGGTTCCGGTGGCGGTGTCTTCGAGGCTGCTAAGGCTGCAGGCAAGAAGGCCATTGGCGTTGACTCCGATCAGGCTCTGACGGCTGACGCTGCGGTCAAGGACGTCATCTTGACCTCGATGCTGAAGAACATCGACGTCGCAGTGTTCAACTACCTGTCTGAGGCTGAGGGCGGAACGGTTCCTCACGGTCCGACCATCTACGACCTCAAGGTTGACGGCGTTGGCTACTCCACCACGGGTGGACAGGTCGACGACATCAAGCAGAAGTTGGACGATTTCAAGAAGCAGATCGTCGACGGAACCATCAAGGTCCCGACGACGCCCTGATAGCACCATCTGTCGGTGGCCCGGCCCTCGCGCTAGCGTGAGTGCCGGGCCACCGTTCTTTCAACCCGAGGATGTGAGCGCGCTGACTGCGATGCCAGACTCAAACGGCGAGGTTGTCGTTCGACTACGCGATATCGGCAAGACGTTCCCAGGCGTGATCGCCAACCACGACGTCAACATTGACGTTCGACGGGGCACGGTGCACGCGATCGTCGGCGAGAACGGCGCTGGTAAGTCCACGCTGATGAAAATTCTCTACGGCGTGCAGAAGCCAGACTCGGGCACGATCGAAATCAACGGCCAGGAGATTTCCCTGGCTTCACCGTCTGATGCCATTGCTGCCGGCGTCGGCATGGTCTTCCAACATTTCATGCTCGCCGACAATCTCAGCGTCCTTGAGAACGTCGTGCTGGGAGCCGAGAAACTCCACGGCATTGGCGATGCGGCCCGTGCCAAGATCCGCGAGATTTCAGACGCCTACGGTCTCGATGTTGACCCCGATGTCCTGGTTGAGGATCTCGGCGTCGGAGCGCGCCAACGGGTCGAGATTCTCAAAGTGCTCTTCCGTGGCGCCAAGATCATCATTCTCGACGAGCCCACCGCAGTGTTGGTGCCGCAGGAAGTCGATGAGCTTTTTGGCAATCTGCGTGAACTCAAGGCTGAAGGCCTCGCCGTCATCTTCATTTCACACAAGCTCGATGAGGTCCTGTCGGTGGCCGACGAAGTCACCGTGATTCGCCGCGGCGAAACGATCGACACGGTTCCGGCTGCCTCGGTCACCTCCAAGCAGTTGGCCGAAATGATGGTCGGCTCTGAACTTCCCAGCCCCAGCACTGAAACCTCGACCGTCACCGAGACCGTGGTTCTTGAAGTCAAAGACTTGACGCTGCCGGCGGCCAGCGGACGCGATTTGCTTTCCGATATCAACCTGGTGATCCGCTCCGGCGAAGTTCTCGGCATCGCTGGTGTCGAGGGCAATGGCCAGGCTGAACTGGTGGAGTCGATCATGGGCATGCGCGTCCCGTCGTCGGGCGTTGTCACGCTTAACGGCCGAGATCTCACCGCGCTGTCCACGCGCAGTCGGCGCGAAGCCGGCATTGGCTACATTCCCGAGGACCGTCACCGCCACGGTCTGCTTCTGGATGCGCCCCTATGGGAGAACCGCATCCTCGGACACCAGACCAGCGAACCGAACGTCAACGGGCCGCTCATCGATCGAGGCGGTGCACGCCGAGACACACTGCGCATCGTCGAGGAGTACGACGTTCGTACTCCCTCGATCGACACCACGGCTCGCGCGCTATCGGGCGGCAATCAGCAGAAGCTGATCGTCGGCCGGGAGATGGCCGGAGATCCCGTCGTGCTCATCGCTTCGCACCCCACCCGCGGCGTCGACGTGGGCGCGCAGGCGGCGATCTGGGGCCACATCAAGCGAGCCCGCCGCGACGGACTAGCCGTCCTCCTCATCTCCGCTGACCTCGACGAACTGATCGGCCTGTCCGACACCATCCGAGTCATCCTGCGCGGGCGGCTTGGACAGACCTTCGATCCAGCCACGGTGACACCTCAGATGCTTGGCTCGGCCATGACAGGAGCTGATGCATGAACGCCCGCACTTCGCGCCTTGTGCTGGCGATCGGCGCGCCCGTCCTTGCGCTTGCCGCGGCCTTTGTGATCACCAGTTTGGTGCTCGCGATCGCCGGAGATCCCATCGGCGGCGTCTGGGGACAAATCCTGAGTTTGCCCACCGATCGTGGCTACATCAACATCGTTAACTCGGCCACGGTGTACTACCTGTCGGCTGTTGCGGTGGCCATCGGCTTCCGGATGAACCTGTTCAATATCGGCGTCGACGGGCAGTACCGTGTGGCCTCGTTCGCGGCCGCCGTCGTTGCGGGTGAGGGCTGGCTGCCCGGATATGCCAACACTGCTCTGGCCATGTTGGCGGCGGTGTTGGTGGGGGCCATGTGGGCCGGTATCGCCGGTTTGCTGCGCGTCACTCGCGGCGTCAGCGAAGTCATCTCGACCATCATGCTGAACGCCATCGCCACGGCCCTGGTCGCCTATTTGCTGCGTAAGGTCGCCGTGGACGATCCAGGCAGCAACATCACGGCAACCAAGACGGTCCCAGAAGGCAGTCGGGTGCCCGGCATTCACGCCTTTGGCGAGGAAGCCACCATCTACGGGCTGGTCTTCCTGGCCGTCGCTGTCGGCTTCATGTACTGGTTCGTGATTAATAAGACGCGTTTCGGATTCGATCTGCGTGCGACCGGACAGTCCGAGACTGCGGCAGTCGCGTCCGGCATCAACGTCAAGAAAATGATCGTCGTATCGATGCTGCTGTCAGGTGCGGCGGCAGGTCTCGTGGGGCTTCCGCTGCTCTTCGGCAACGACTACGCCTACGGATCGACCTTCCAGTCGGGCTTGGGCTTTGCCGGCATCGCTATCGCGTTGCTCGGTCGCAACCATCCCATCGGCATCGCTCTGGGCGCGCTGCTTTTCGCGTTCCTTGATCAGCAAGCCAATCCCTTGGAAATCTTGCTTGACGTGTCACCGCAGATCATCAAGATCACCCAGGGCGTCATCGTCTTGACTGTCGTGATCGCCTATGAAGTGGTGCGCAGATATGGAGTCAGGCTGGAGCAGCGAAGAGTCGCCTCAGCACTGGAAGAGGGGGTTACGGCATGAGCTTGGCAACTGACGCCGTCACCGGCGCCCCGGCAGCGCCGCACAAGAAGCTTTCGGTTGGGTGGATCTACCTCGGCATTGCCGGGGTCATCATCTTGATCTCGCTGCTTCGCATCATCACCGGGGCCAACGACTTGGACTCCTCGGGCACGCTGCGAGCCACGTTGGTTGCAGCGATCCCGATTGGCTTGGCCGGTCTCGGCGGTCTGTGGTCAGAACGCGCTGGCATCGTCAACATCGGCCTTGAAGGCATGATGATCCTGGGAACGTTTGGCGCCGGATACTTCGGCTATTTCTACGGTCCCTGGCAGGGCGTGATCGGCGCAATTGCGCTCGGTGCGCTCGGTGGTCTGCTGCATGCGGTCGCCACCGTGACTTTCGGCGTTGACCACATCGTCTCCGGTGTTGCGATCAACATCATCGCGCTCGGCGCAGTGCAGTATCTGGCGCAGTTGGCGTTCACCGGAGTGCCCGGCGGCGGCCAGACTCAATCGCCAACTATTGACGACTTGCCGACCATTTCGATTTCTGCGATCGCCGATCCATTAGGCGATCTGGAAGCCAAGCACTGGTTCGTGGTTTCCGACGTCGCATCAGTGCTGCGCGCGCTGACCTCGAATCTGTCGATCCTGACGATCCTGTGTTTGTTGCTCTTCTTCGTGACCTACTGGGTCCTGTGGCGCACCCGCTTCGGTCTGCGACTTCGGTCATGCGGTGAAAGCCCGGCCGCCGCAGAGTCGCTGGGTATCAACGTCATCCGCTACAAGTTCATGGCCGTGCTGATTTCGGGCGGACTCGCCGGCCTCGCGGGCGGTTTCCTCGCGCTGGTCGCGTCGAGTACCTACCGCGACGGACAGACCGGCGGCCGCGGCTACATCGGTTTGGCCGCCATGATCTTCGGCAACTGGCGTCCCGGTGGTCTACTCGTGGGCTCGGGGCTGTTCGGCTACACCGATACGCTGCGGCTCCGCGGTGGCGGCGAGACGATCCACGGCTTGCTCCTCCTGGTTGCTGCAGGTTTGGTCGTCATGGCCGTCTGGCAGGTACGCAAGGCAGGCAAGCGCGGCGCGTTCATTACGGCGGCGGTCGGCGTAGTGGTTGGCCTTTGGTACTTCCTCAGCGATTCGATTCCCGAGGATTTGACCGGCATGACGCCGTACGTCACGACATTGTTGGTTCTGGCGCTGTTCTCCCAGCGACTCCGAATGCCAGCAGCCGACGGTAAGCCGTACAGAAAGGGAAGTTCGGGATGAGTGTGTCGATGGGGCTGGGCATGACGCCAGCCGACGCTCCAGTCGACTGGGATGCGCTGCAGCGGTACGCCACCGAAGTCATGCAGCGCGCATATGCCCCGTACTCGAACTATCGGGTCGGAGCTGCCGGGTTAGTCGACGACGGCCGAGTCGTATTGGGCTGCAACGTTGAAAACGCTGCGTACGGCGTCGCGCTGTGCGCCGAGTGCGGCATGGTGTCGGCCCTGCATTCGACCGGCGGGGGACGGCTGCGCGCTGTCGCCTGCGTCGAGGGCCAGGGCAATCCCGTCATGCCGTGTGGTCGGTGCCGCCAACTGCTGTTCGAGAACGGCGGCCCTGACTGTGAACTACTGACGCCGTCCGGCGTGAGGACCATCGCCGAAATCCTGCCTGACGCATTCGGGCCGGACAATTTGAGTTGACGTGACTGCTACTTCTGATCTGAACCTGTCCGATCCCGCCTTCGTTGCCGATCCTTACGAGGCGTTGGCCGATTTGCGGGCCGCTGGACCCATGGTGTGGCATGAGCCCACCGGTCGTTGGCTAGCCACGACCCATGATGCGGTGTCGCAAACGCTGCGCAACCGCTCGCTGGGCCGCATCTGGCACGACCACGAACCGGTCGACCAGATGGCGCCGTTCAACGATCTGCACAAGAACCAGATGATGGAGAACGAGCCGCCCGAGCACACTCGCTTGCGCCGGTTGGTTGCAGGTGCGTTCGGGCGCGGTCACGTCGAACGCATGCGCCCCCGCATCCAGACGCTGGCTGCCGAGATGGTCGCAGAGCTTGCCGATAAGAATGCCGATGGCACCTTCGATGTGTTGGGCCAGTACGCCGAACCCATGCCGGTGTTCGTCATTGCCGACATGCTGGGGGTTCCACGAACCGATCACGCCTCGTTGCGCGATTGGTCGCAGGCCATCGTGCACATGTACGAGCCCGGTGTCGACGATGCCACCAAGCAGGCTGCGGTCGAAGCGTCCGTTGCCTTCGCTGACTATGTGCGTGACGTCATCGACCACCGCCGTGACAATCCCGGCGATGATCTGATCACCGATCTGCTCCGGGAGCGCGATGCAGGCGCCAAACTCAGCGACGATGAGCTCGTAGCGTCAGTTGTTCTGCTGTTGAACGCCGGGCACGAAGCTTCGGTCAACGTGTTCGGCAATGGCATCCACGCACTGCTGAGCCACCCAGATCAGCGCGATCGCGTCACGTCGGGCGAGGTCAGCGTCGAAACAGCGCTTGAAGAGCTGATCCGCTTCGACGCGCCGCTGCAGTTGTTCGAGCGCACCGCGACCGCCGACGTGGAGATCGCAGGTGAGGTCGTGACGGCCGGGACGAAGGTCGCTTGCTTGATGGGTTCGGCCAATCGGGATCCGAATGTCTTCGATCGGGCGGACACCTTCGACGTTGCGCGAGATCCAAACCCCCACGTCGGATTCGGCATGGGCCTGCACTTCTGCCTCGGCGCACCCCTCGCCCGCCTAGAACTGCAGATCAGCATCCGCGCACTGCTCGACCGCTTCCCCGACCTCACCCTCACTGGCACCGCCCCCCGCCGCCCCACCTGGGTCCTCCGCGGCTACCAGTCCATCACCGTTTCCCGCTGAGGAGTCACTTTGTACCCGCTGAGGAGTCACTCCGTACCCACTGAGGAGTCACTTTGTCCGGACCGAGTGACTCGCGAGTGGGTACAAAGTGACTCGCGAGCGGGAGAAGGGTTGGGTCGATGACTGAGGCATTCGATGCGGTGGAGATCATCGCGACTAAGCGTGATCGCGGAGCGCTGACTGATGCGCAAATCGACTGGGTCGTTGATGCGTATACGCGGGGGATTGTCGCCAACGAGCAGATGTCGGCACTGGCCATGGCGATCTTGCTCAATGGCATGGACCGCCGAGAGATCTCTCGCTGGACCGGCGCCATGATCGCCAGCGGCGAGCGGATGGACTTCTCATCGCTGTCTTGGCCGACATCGGACAAACACTCCACGGGCGGAGTTGGTGACAAGATCACGCTGCCTCTGGCCCCGCTCGTTGCGGCATGTGGCGTCGCGGTGCCGCAGTTGTCGGGCCGCGGCCTTGGCCACACCGGCGGCACCTTGGACAAGTTGGAGTCGATTCCCGGCTGGCGTGCCGACCTCACCAATGAGCAGATGTTGGCCCAGCTGGAGGACATCGGCGCGGTGATTTGCGCTGCTGGCGCAGGACTGGCACCGGCCGATAAGAAGCTCTACGCCCTGCGCGATGTCACCGGAACGGTCGAAGCTATTCCGTTGATTGCCAGTTCCATCATGAGCAAGAAGATCGCCGAAGGCACCGGCTCGCTCGTGCTTGACGTCAAGGCCGGCTCCGGCGCCTTCATGAAGTCCGAAGCGGACGCTCGTGAGCTGGCCGAAACGATGGTTGCTCTTGGTGCCGACGCCGGCGTCACCACGGTGGCGCTGCTGACCGATATGAGCACCCCGCTGGGTCTGACTGCTGGCAATGCATGTGAAGTGGCTGAGTCCGTTGAAGTGCTCGCTGGAGGCGGGCCTGCCGACGTGGTTGAGCTGACGGTGGCGCTGGCGCGCGAGATGCTGGCTGCTGCAGGCAAGGACGCGGTCGATCCGGCTGACGTGCTGGCTTCCGGACGCGCCATGGATGTCTGGAAAGCGATGATTCGCGCCCAGGGCGGAGATCCGGATGCGCCGCTGCCGGTGGCTAAACACACCCAGGACATCGTGGCTGAAACAGACGGCCTGTTGACCCGACTCGATGCGCTTTCCGTTGGTGTGGCAGCGTGGAGGCTGGGCGCGGGACGTTCGCGCCCGGGTGAGACCGTCCAGGCAGCCGCCGGAGTGGTGATGCACGCCAAACCAGGTGATCGCGTTACTGCAGGTCAGCCCCTGCTCACGCTGCACTCCGACACACCGGAGCGGTTTGAGCGCGCGATCGAAGCCCTCTGCGGGGGGTATGACATTGGTGCGGAAGCGCCAGCACCACGCTCGATCGTGATCGACAGAATTAGGAACACCTGAAGGGAATGGCATGCGAGTCCTGAATGACAGCCAGGAAATCGCAGCGGCAGCCGGTGAAGAGCTCGGCGTCAGCGAATGGGTCACCATTTCACAAGAGCGCATCGACATGTTTGCCGACGCGACTGGTGACCGGCAGTGGATCCATGTTGATCCTGAGCGAGCAGCCGACGGGCCGTTCGGCGACACCATCGCCCACGGGTATCTGACGTTGTCGATGCTGCCGTTCCTCAGCGCCCAGGTCTACGCCTTCGCTGGCAACGTCGCTCGCGTCAACTACGGCATGAACAAGGTGCGGTTCGTGAATCCGGTACGGGTCAACAGCAAGATCCGCAATCGCGTGCTGGTGGTCGACGTCAAAGACACCGACAAGGGGCAGCAGGTCACTCTGCAGCACACGATCGAGATCAAGGGTGAAGACAAGCCCGCTTGTATCGCGGAGACGCTCACACTCCTCATGAGTGCCTGAGAGATCCCACAGACACCGATCTCATGACACGATGAGGCGATGAAACCCACCGCCGATCAGATCAGCAAGGCGCCCAAGGTCGCGCTCCACGAACATCTTGACGGCGGTGTCCGTCCGCAGACGGTGGCCGAGATCGCCGCTGAGATCGGCCATGAGTTGCCAGCCCCTGCCGATCAGTTGGGGCAGTGGTTTGAGCAGGCATCGAATTCGGGATCGCTTGAGCGATACCTAGAGACGTTTACCCACACTGTCGCGGTCATGCAGCGGCCGCAAGACCTCGCGCGCGTCGCGAAAGAAGCAGTCCTGGATCTGGCTGCTGACGGCGTCGTTTACGCCGAACTGCGCTGGGCTCCCGAGCAACACCGGGAAGCGGGACTGACGCTGCGCGACGCGGTTGAAGCCGTGCAGTCCGGCATCGACCAAGGTCGCGCGGAAGCCGCCACCCCGATCGTGGTTGGTCAGTTGCTGACAGCCATGCGGCATGCGACCCATGGCGTCGAGATCGCCAAGCTCGTGGTGGAGTACCGCGACAGGGGAGTGGCTGGCTTCGATATTGCTGGTGCCGAGGATGGTTACCCGCCGATCCTGCATCTGGAAGCGTTTGAGTACCTGCGTCGCGAGAACGCGCACTTCACGATCCACGCGGGCGAGGCGTTCGGTCTGCCGTCCATTTGGCAGGCCGTGCAGCGCTGCGGTGCTGACCGACTCGGCCACGGGGTGCGCATCGTCGACGACATCGATTTCAACGCACCCGATGGCCCCAAACTAGGTCTTCTTGCTGCCTACATCAGAGACAAGCGCATCCCGTTAGAAATGTGCCCTTCATCGAATCTGCAGACTGCTGCGGTCGAAGGTATGCAGTCCATCGCCGATCACCCGATTGGTCCGTTGAAGGATCTGGGATTCCGGGTCACGGTCAATTGCGATAATCGGTTAATGAGTGGCACGTCGATGAGTCGTGAAATGTCGCTGCTGGTCGACGCTTTTGACTACACCCTGGACGATCTTCGCTGGTTCACGGTCAACGCCATGAAGAGCGCCTTCCTGCCTTTCGACCAGCGTCTCGCGCTGATCAACGACGTCATTAAGCCCGGCTACGCCGCTCTCTGACCGGGGCTTCCCGCGTCGATCGCAACCTTTTGCGTTCGTGAAATGCGTTGTCAGTGCCGGCACGTAGTGTCGCTGGCATGGGGGAAATCATGGACGACGTTGACGAGTTGGCAGACGCCAAACGTCACTTCGTGTTGGGTGAAGCGGCCATGATCAACCGGATGCTCACCTATGACGCTGCGCAGGCTGAGGCGTCGAAGTTTGAGGTCACGCCCACTGCAGGGATGTTGACGCGCAGCATGATCCCGTTGGAGATCGGCCAAGCCATGGGGTTCTCCGAGGGCCAGGTCAAGGGCATGCTGTTTGATGCCCGCACGGTGCGTGATCGTGCGCCGTTGACATGGCAGCGTTTCCAGGCTGGTGATTTCAGTTTTCATGTGGTCGGCACCATCGCCGCGGCGATCAACAAACTCACCCAGCCTGAGTCGGTCACCGAACTTGATCTGAAGGTCGGTGATTACGCCGCTTGCCACCACAACGCTGAGGTGCGTGCGTGGTTGCGGCGGTTCATCGTGCGCGTTGAGGCTGATGCGACGAATGCTCGTGCTGAGGCTGAACGTGAGCGTCGGTTTGTGATGTTCGATCACGGCGATGACGGCATGTCCAAGATCATCGCGAGCATCCCATCTGTGGCTGCGGCCGCGATCGAACGGCGCCTGCACAAGGATGCCCGCAAGCTTCCCAAGGATGGCCGCACCCTGGTCCAGAAAGAAGCCGACCTCCTAGCTTACCTACTCACCTCGAATGAGCAGACCGGCGAACCAGCTGTGAACGCTGAGATCGCCGTGGTCGTTGATGCTGACGTGTTGGCGGGTGCCCGCACCGGGTTTGGTCTCTCGCCCGATGGTGCGTGGGTGGTTCCGGCCGAATGGATCGATGAGCTCGCTCAGACGGGCAATACGTTCTGGTATCGCATGGTCCGTGAACCGGTCACGAAAGACATCCTGACCATCGACTACCGAGGTCGGTACGCACCCGACACCCTCAAGACGGCGTTGTTCTTCCTCTACGGAACGTGCGCCACTCCTGGCTGCACGACGCCGGCTTGGAAGTGCGAATTCGACCACATCGTGCCGTGGCCAGAAGGCAAAACCACTGCCAGTAACATCCAGCCGAAGTCGAAAGCCCACCACGGCCAGAAAGGCCACGGACTAGTTCCCAAACTTCGCACACCGCCAGGGCGAAGTCCCAAGCTCCCAGTCACGCAGAGCACTGATCGGGAGCCAACTCGCATCGACTTCATCTGGACGGAAATCCACTCACGTGCCGCTTGATGGCGGCCGGGCAACCTACGTGAGTAGTCGATACGCCACGCCGGGGGACATCGCGGTGCAGCCGGCGGCGATCGCGTGCTT
>JBEBVW010000040.1:0-14423 GCA_040392565.1 Aeromicrobium sp.
CGACCGTCTCCCCCAGCGCAACGCGGTTGGCCTGCGGCAGGAAGTCCATTGCCTGATGGATTCCGTTGAACTCGCGGCCAGGAGCCGGGAGGTCACGCCGGACCGTCGAACCGATCGCCAACACCACAGCGTCGTAGCGGTCACGAAGTTGCGAACCGGTGATGGTTTCGCCGACGCGAACGCCGGTGCGGAAAACCGTGCCCTCGCGGATCATCTGATCGATACGCCGATCAACATGGATCTTCTCCATCTTGAACTCGGGGATGCCGTAACGGAGCAAGCCACCGGGCTTGTCGTCGCGCTCGTAGACAGCAACCGTGTGGCCAGCGCGCGTCAGTTGCTGAGCGGCAGCCAAACCAGCCGGGCCAGATCCGACCACTGCGACGGTCTTGCCGGTCAACCACTCGGGCGCTTCAGGCTTGACCTGACGGTCTTCCCAGCCCTTGTCGATGATGGAGACTTCGACATTCTTGATCGTGACCGGGTCGCGGTTGATGCCCACGACACATGCCGTCTCGCATGGCGCAGGGCACAGGCGACCGGTGAACTCGGGGAAGTTGTTGGTCGCGTGCAGACGATCCAACGCCTCATCCCACTCCCCTCGCCAGACGAGGTCGTTCCACTCTGGAATCAAGTTTCCGAGCGGGCAGCCGTTGTGGCAGAACGGGATGCCGCAGTCCATACAGCGACCGGCTTGCTCGCTGATGATCGGCAACAACGCCTTGCCGGGCCCACCGGGGTAGACCTCTTTCCAGTCCTTGACGCGTTCGTCAACGGGGCGGCGGT
This sequence comes from Aeromicrobium sp., assembly GCA_040392565.1. Classification (GTDB taxonomy): domain Bacteria; phylum Actinomycetota; class Actinomycetes; order Propionibacteriales; family Nocardioidaceae; genus Aeromicrobium. The sequence continues at coordinate 787 of JBEBVW010000040.1, forward strand.
CCGCCACCTCACGGGGCGTCTTCATGAATCCGCGGGGATCAGCCACGAGCAGCCACCTCCATCATGCGAGCTGTGATTTCTTCATCGGGCAAGCCCTCAGCTTCGGCCGCAGCACGAGCTTCGAGGACCAAGCGGTAATCGACCGGCATGATCTCGGTGAACCGAGTCAATGATCCGGCCCAGTCGGCGAGCAGTGCTTCGGCCACCGGCGAACCGGTTTCTTCGGCGTGCTGCTGCACGATGGCGCGCAGTTCTTCACCGGTCTGTTCCGGAACAGGCCGCAATTCGACCATGTCTGGGTTGACCAGATCGGCATCGAGATCGAGCACGTAGGCCGTCCCGCCGCTCATGCCAGCGGCGACATTGCGGCCGGTGGGTCCAAGAATGACGACCCTGCCGCCGGTCATGTACTCGAGTGCGTGGTCGCCCACGCCTTCGACGACAGCGGTGGCACCTGAGTTGCGGACGCAGAAACGCTCGCCCACTTGGCCACGCAGGAAGATTTCTCCGCTCGTGGCGCCAAAACCGATCACATTGCCAGCAACGATCTGGGTTTCGGCGGCGTAGGTCGCCTCGCGCGGAGGACGCACAACAATGCGCCCACCGGACAAGCCCTTGCCGACGTAGTCGTTGCCGTCGCCCTCCAACCGCAGTGTGATGCCGTGCGGGATGAAGGCACCGAACGATTGACCGGCCGATCCCAGGAACGTCAGGTCGATCGTCCCCGTGGGAAGTCCGTCTCCGCGATACTTCTTGGTCACTTCGTGACCCAACATCGTTCCGGTCGTGCGGTTGACGTTGCGGATCGGCAATTGTGCACGCACTGGGTCGCCGTTTTCGAGCGCGGCAGCACTCAACCTGATCAGCTCCTGATCCAGCGCCGATTCCAGTCCGTGCTCCTGCGTCGTGGTGTTGTGCAACGCGGCGCCTTCAGGCAATTCAGGCACGTAGAAGATCGGCGACAAGTCCAGGCCGGCTGCCTTCCAGTGGTCGACGGCCTTGCGGGTGTCGAGCAGTTCGGCGTGACCGATGGCTTCCTCAAGTGTGCGGAAGCCCAACGATGCGAGCAGTTCGCGTACTTCCTCGGCGATGTACATGAAGAAGTTCACGACATATTCAGCCTTGCCGGAGAACTTCTCACGCAACGCCTTGTTCTGTGTCGCGACGCCGACCGGGCAGGTGTCCAAATGACACACGCGCATCAGAATGCAGCCACTGACCACCAGCGGAGCTGTCGCGAAGCAGTACTCCTCAGCACCGAGCAGCGCTGCGATCATCACATCGCGGCCGGTCTTGAGCTGTCCATCGGTCTGCACCACGATGCGGTCGCGCAGTCCGTTGAGCAGCAGCGTCTGCTGCGTCTCAGCCAAACCGAGCTCCCACGGTCCACCGGCATGCTTAAGCGACGTGAGCGGCGATGCACCAGTTCCGCCGTCGTGGCCAGACACCAGCACGACGTCTGCCTTCGCCTTCGACACACCCGCAGCGACGGTCCCGACACCTACTTCGGAAACGAGCTTGACGTGGATGCGCGCGCTCGGGTTGGCGTTCTTGAGGTCGTGGATCAGTTGCTTAAGATCCTCGATCGAATAGATGTCGTGGTGGGGCGGCGGGCTGATCAGACCGACGCCAGGCGTGGAGTGACGTGTCTTAGCCACCCACGGGTACACCTTCGGGCCAGGCAACTGTCCGCCCTCGCCCGGCTTAGCGCCCTGGGCCATCTTGATCTGGATGTCGTCAGCGTTCGTGAGGTACTCCGACGTGACGCCGAAGCGTCCCGACGCGACTTGCTTGATCGCGGAGCGACGCTCCGGATCGTAGAGACGCTCGGGGTCTTCGCCGCCCTCGCCGGTGTTGGACTTGCCGCCCAACCGGTTCATCGCGATGGCGAGCGTTTCGTGAGCCTCCTGGCTGATGGAGCCGTACGACATGGCGCCGGTTGAGAAGCGCTTGACGATCTCCGTGGCCGGTTCGACCTCGTCGATAGAAATCGGCGCACGATCCTTGAACGCGAACAATCCACGCAGCGTCATGAGTCGCTGGCTCTGGTCGTCCACGCGCTGGGTGTACTGCTTGAAGATCTCGTAGGAACCGGCGCGCGTCGAGTGCTGCAGCCGGAACACTGTTTCGGGATCGAACAGGTGCTCCGGACCTTCGCGACGCCACTGGTACTCGCCACCGACCTCGAGTCGGCGCTTCGTCGCCGAGACGCCACGGAGCGGGTAGGCGATGTCGTGACGAGACCGCACCTCTTGGGCGATGACGTCCAGCCCGACGCCACCCAACTTCGATGAGGTGCCAGTGAAGTAGGCATCGACCAGATCCTGCGACAGACCGACGGCCTCGAAAATCTGTGCACCGGTGTACGACGCGACCGTCGAAACACCGATCTTGCTCATGACCTTCAGGACGCCCTTTCCGAGCGCCTTGACCACATTGCGCAGCGCCTGGTGCGGCTCAACGCCTTCGACGAAGATTCCCTCGCGCGCCAGGTCCTCGGCGGTCTCCAATGCGAGGTACGGATTGACCGCGGTGGCACCGTAGCCAATGAGCAGGGCGACGTGGTGCACTTCGCGCACATCGCCGGCCTCAATGATCAGGCCAGCTTGGCTGCGCAACTTTTCGCGCACCATGTGGTGATGCACCGCGCCGGTCAACAGCAGCGATGGGATGGGGGCGAAGTCGACGGTGGCGTGGCGGTCTGACAACACGATGATTCGTGCGCCATTGGCCACGGCCTGTGAGACGTCGGCGCAGATCTCGTCGAGTTTGGCTTTGAGCGCCTCTCCCCCGCCGTTGAGTTCATAAAGGCCGCGAACGACGTGAACAGCGAAGCCCGGCATGTCGCCGTCTTTGTTCATGTGGCGGATCTTGGCCAACTCGTCATTGTCGATCACGGGGAACGGCAACTGAAGCATTCGGCACGAAGCCGCGCTCGGCGCCAGGAGATTCTCCTCGGGACCAATCGTTCCGGCCAGCGAGGTGACGACCTCTTCGCGAATCGCGTCAAGCGGTGGGTTCGTGACCTGCGCAAACAGTTGCGAGAAATAGTCGAACAGCATGCGCGGACGGTCCGAAATAGCCGCAATAGGCGTGTCCGTGCCCATCGAGCCAATGGCTTCAGCGCCGGTCCGGGCCATCGGCGCAAGCAGGATCCGCAACTCTTCTTCGGTGTAACCGAACACCTGCTGGCGCCGCGTCACCGATGAGTGGGTGTGCACAATGTGCTCAAGATCGGGCAGGTCCTCGAAACGCACCAGGCCGGAGTAGAGCCACTCGTCGTACGGCTGCTCAGCGGCGAGGCGGCCCTTGATCTCTTCGTCCTCGATGACACGATGCTCGTCGAGGTCGAGCAGGAACATCTTGCCCGGCTCCAAGCGACCCTTGCGGACGATCTTCGACTGGTCGAGATCTAGTACGCCTGCTTCGGAGGCCAGCACGACCAAACCGTCATCGGTGATCCAATAGCGGCCGGGGCGAAGCCCGTTGCGGTCCAGAACTGCGCCGATCTGTGTGCCGTCGGTGAAGCACACACACGCAGGTCCGTCCCACGCTTCCATGATCGAGCTGTGGAACTCATAGAAGGCACGACGTGCGGGATCCATCTCGGCGTTGTTCTCCCACGCCTCAGGGATCATCATCATCACCGCGTGCGGCAGTTCCCGGCCACCAAGGTGCAATAGCTCCAGGACTTCGTCCAGTGAGGCAGTGTCGGATCCGTGCGGGTCACAGATCGGGAACAGTCGCTCCAGATCACCCGGGATCAGGTCGCTAGCCAGGGTGGCTTCGCGGGCACGCATCCAGTTGCGGTTGCCGCGCGCGGTGTTGATCTCGCCGTTGTGCGCAACGAAGCGGAACGGGTGCGCCAGCGGCCAACTCGGGAAGGTGTTGGTCGAGAAACGGCTGTGCACGATCGTCAGCGCCGACTCCATCCGCTCATCGGATAAGTCGGGGAAGAAGTCTTCAAGCTGCTCGGTCGTCAGCATGCCCTTGTAAACGAAGGTGCGGCAGGACAGCGACGGGAAGTAGACGCCAACCTCATGCTCGGAGCGCTTGCGCAGGCAGAACGCCAGCCGGTCAAGGACGACGCCAGTGGCGGCCTTCTTCGGCTTGATGAACAGGATCTGAAACGACGGCATCGCGCTGCGCGACATGGAGCCGAGAATGTCGGGGTTAACCGGAACTTCACGCCAACCGAGGACGTCGAGGCCCTCTTCCTTTGCGATCTTCTCGATCGACTTGCGTGCCTTCTTGGCTTCCTTCTCATCGATCGGCAAGAACGCCATTCCCGCGGCGTAGTGGCCTGCCTCCGGGAGAGAAATACCCGCTTCGTCTTTCGCGACAGCGCGCAAGAACCGGTCCGGGACCTGGAACAAGATGCCAGCCCCGTCGCCGGTGTCGGGCTCCCCGCCGACTGCGCCTCGGTGGTCAAGGTTCCGCAGCGCGGTGAGGCCCTGCTGAACAATGGAGTTGCTGGCCTCGCCGGTCAGCGTGGCGACAAACGCCACTCCACACGCATCGTGCTCATTGGTCGGGTCATATAGACCCTGAGCAGCAGGCAGCGTGGAGTACGACTGAATCGAACCGGAATCGGTGCGCATCGAGAACCTCTTTTGGTCGTCAGGTGAGCTGAACGCTCAAACCGGGGACGACGTTGGCCTCGGAAGCCTCCCCAGATTACACGCCCCCAAACTCCCCCCGCAAACCCACACCCCCGCTGAGGAGTCACTTAGTCCCCGCTGACGAGTCACTTAGTTGCGGGTCGGGAGTCACTCCGGCCCGTTGCGCGGGTCGCAGTGACTACCCAATCTGGGATCCGACTGCCTCGCCGATCAGATAGGTGAGCCCCGCTGCGGTCCCTCCCAGAACGAACTGCCGAAGACCGCCAAACCACCAGGATCGAGCGGTGATAGCCGTCACGACCGCTCCGCAGGCGAACAGTGCAAGGAGCGACAAGATGACCGACGGCCAGGCGCTATTCACGCCGAACAGGAAGGGCAGAACCGGCAACACCGCACCAACAGCGAACGATAAGAACGATGACACCGCAGCCAACATCGGTGAAGCGAGGCCGTCGACATCAACACCGAACTCCTCCAAGGCGTGAACTCGCACGGCCTGGTCTGGATCGCGGTGGATCTGCTCGGCCACGTCGCGCGCAGTGTCCTCGTCGACACCCTTTTCAACGAACATGGCAGCGAGCTCAGCAGTTTCGGCCCGTTCGTTCGCGAGAATCTCATCCCGCTCAATCTCAATCTGGGCTCGGGCAAATTCGCTCTGGCTTGCCACAGAGGTGTACTCGCCCGCTGCCATCGAGAACGCACCAGCGGCGAGTCCAGCCAAACCGGCGAGCACCACTGGGTCGCGATTTGAACTGCTCCCGCCGACCACACCCATGATCAGCGCAAAGTTCGATACCAAGCCGTCCATCGCTCCAAAGACTGCTGGCCGCAGCCATCCGCCCGTGACATCGGGGTGTTCGTGGAGTACGTCTTCGGCGTCTGGCAAAACGGGTTCACTCATATGCAGACGGTACGACGAACACCGTGTCGCCTTCATCAAAGGCGAGCCTCATCTCAACTCCGGCAGGAACTAAGTGACTCCTCACCGGGGACTAAGTGACTCCTCACCGGGGACTAAGTGACTCGCGAGCGGGAGGCGCGGGCGCGGGTGGCGAGGAAGAACGCGGTGGCGAGGAGGAAGACGATGATCGAGGTCCAGACGTTGAGTCGGAACGGCCCGATGTGGTTGACCGTGTCGATGCGCATCTGCTCTATCCAGAAGCGCCCGGCGGTATAGAGCATGACGTAGAGAGCGAAGGCGCGACCGGCGGTGAAGTGGTAGCGGCGGTCAAGCCAAATCAACAGGCCAGCGGCTGCCAGATTCCACAGCAACTCATACAGAAACGTCGGATGGAAAGTGGCGAACTGTTCGAAGCCTGCTGGACGATGAGCAAGGTCAATCTCCAAGCCCCACGGCAGGGTGGTGGGTTTACCAAACAGCTCTTGATTGAAGTAGTTGCCGATGCGCCCAACAGCCTGGGCAACGAGGAGGCCGGGGGCCAACGCATCAGCGACTGAACTGAACGAAACCCCGTAGCGGCGCGCGGCGAACCACGCCCCCAATGCACCACCTGCGATGGCGCCCCAAATTCCGAGGCCGCCCTCCCAGATCTTGAGTGCGTCGATCGCGTGGCGACCGTCCCCGAAGTACAACTCCGGGTCAGTGATCACGTGGTAGAGCCGTGCACCGACGATGCCAAATGGGATGGCCCACATCGCGACGTCGCTGATCAATCCTTCGCGTCCGCCGCGTGCCTGAAACCGGCGTTCACCGATCCAGATGGCGAACAAGGCGCCGATGATGATGCCGAATGCATAGGCCCGCAAGGGCAACGGTCCCAGATGCCAGACACCCTCAGCGGGGCTCGGGATGTAGGTCAGCATGGTCAGCCTTTTGTTGTGGTTCGCTCGACTCCACTGCGCAGATCTTCTGCGAGCGCGCGAATCGCCTTCAATCCGTCGGCATCGGTGGGCGCATCCAAGAGGCACCTCACCAGTGCAGACCCGACGATAACCGCGTCGGCAAACTCGGCCACTTCACGGGCTTGGTCGCCGTTGCTCACGCCGAGGCCCACACCAATCGGCTTGTCGGTGGCCTTCCGAGCTCGGGCGACAAGTTCAGGTGCCAGCGAACTGGTCTGCGTCCGTGTTCCGGTGACACCCATGACGGCAGTGGCGTAGACGAATCCGCTCGCTGCCGAGGTGGTCATCTCAATGCGTTCATCGGTGGACGACGGCGCGATTAGAAAGATCTTGTCCAGACCGTTGGCATCGGCCGCGGCGATCCACTCAGCACCCTCATCAGGGATCAGATCCGGAGTGATCAGGCCCGAACCGCCAGCTTCGGCCAACGTGGCGGCGAATCGCTCGACGCCATACTTTTCGACTGGGTTCCAGTACGTCATGACCACGGTAGGCGCCACGGCGGCGCTGGCCCGAACAACGTCCATCACGTCGGCAATGCGAGTGCCGCCGGCCAGCGCAGTTTCGGCGGCGGCCTGGATGACCGCGCCATCCATGACCGGATCGCTGTACGGCAGACCGACCTCAACGAGGTCGACTCCCCCAGCCACCATCGCTTCTACTGCAGCGATGGACTGTTCCTTAGTCGGGAAGCCTGCCGGGAGATAGCCGACGAGCGCAGCGCGGTTCTCGGCTCGAGTTCGCTCGAACAACTCACTGACGCGCGACATTACTGACCACCGTCCAACAGGCCGAAGTACTTCGCCGCCGTGTGTACGTCCTTGTCGCCGCGGCCAGACAGATTCACCAAGATGGTGGAGTCTGGGCCGAGCTCCTTGGCGAGTTCAAGGGCGCCAGCAAGGGCATGCGCGGATTCAATCGCCGGGATGATGCCTTCGGTCTTGCACAGCAGGTCGAACGCCGCCATAGCCTGAGCGTCGGTCGCGGGCCGGTAACTCGCGCGACCGATGTCGGCGAGGTACGAATGTTCAGGTCCAACGCCGGGGTAATCGAGTCCAGCGGAGATGGAGTGCGATTCCATCGTCTGCCCTTCTTCGTCCTGCAGCAGGAAGGAACGGGCTCCGTGAAGTACACCCACCGAACCGCCGGTGATCGTGGCAGCGTGACGACCGGTCTCGACACCGTCACCTCCCGCTTCGATGCCAACGAGTCGGACGTCGGCGTCAGGTACGAAAGCAGTGAACAGGCCGATCGCATTTGAACCGCCGCCGACACACGCCACTGCGGCGTCGGGCAACGAGCCGGTCATCTCCAGGCACTGTTCGCGGGCTTCGTCACCGATGCCGCGCGTCAGATCGCGCACCATCGCCGGGAACGGATGCGGACCGGCGGCCGTGCCGAACAGATACGAAGTGTGGTCGACCGAGGCAACCCAGTCGCGCAGTGCCTCGTTGATCGCATCTTTCAGTGTGCGGCTGCCCGATTTCACCGCAACGACTTCAGCACCGAGCATCTTCATACGCGCCACGTTCAACGCTTGGCGTTCAGTGTCGACTTCGCCCATGTAGACCGTGCATTCCAAGCCAAGGTAGGCGCATGCCGTGGCGGAGGCGACGCCGTGCTGGCCGGCGCCTGTTTCGGCGATCGCGCGCGGCTTGCCGATGCGCTTGGCCAGCAGCGCTTGACCGATCACATTGCGGATCTTGTGGGCGCCGGTGTGGTTGAGGTCTTCGCGCTTGAGCAGGATGCGAGCGCCAGCTGCCTCAGAGAAACGCGTCGCGTCGTACAGCGGGCTGGGCACATTCGCGTACTCGCGCATCATGCGAGCAAGCTCTTGAGTGAAGGAAGGATCTGCCTTCGCTTCGGTCCACGCTTGGTCAAGTTCTTCTAGTGGAGCGACAAGCGCTTCTGGCATGAACCGGCCGCCGAATCGGCCGAAATGCCCGCTCGCGTCGGGCTGGGCATAACTGGGTGAAGTCATGAGTGATCAGGTCCTGAACTGAAGAAATGGGTGACGGCAGGAGGCGGCGTTTCGGTCACCATCGATGCTGCAACGCTGGGTGCGCACCAGCGGCTACCAAGTCGGCTACCGACGCGCGAGGGTCATCACCGCGGACAAGCGTTTCGCCGACAAGAACTACGTGGGCACCCTGCTTGCCGTACTCGATGACATCAAGTGGCCCACGCACGCCGGACTCAGCAACGCGGACGACACCATCAGGAATCATCGGCGCGAGACGTCCGAAGGTGTCACGATCGACCTCAAGGGTCTTCAGATTGCGCGCGTTGACGCCGACGAGTTCAGCGCCAGCGGCCAAAGCACGTTCAACTTCCTCTTCGTCATGAACTTCGACGAGAGGTGTCAGGCCGATTGAGCGAGCCCGTTCGATCAAACTCTCAAGTGCCAACTGATCAAGCGCTGCCACGATGAGGAGCGCCAAGTCGGCACCAGCTGCTCGCGCTTCCCACAGTTGGTAGGACGTCGTGATGAAGTCCTTGCGCAGAACCGGAACGTCGACCTGGGCACGAACCGCACGCAAATCATCCAGAGTTCCGTCGAACCGACGCTTCTCGGTGAGCACGCTGATTGCACTCGCGCCACCCGAGGCGTAGTCAGCGGCGAGCGCTGCCGGATCCTTGATCGAGGCAAGCGCACCTTTGCTTGGGCTGGAACGCTTCACTTCAGCGATCACCGAGACGCCGTCGGCGCGGAAAGCCGGCATCGGATCGAGCGCCGGATTCTGTCGGGCAGCCTGCGCCTTGAGCTCGTCGAGATCGGTGCGCGCCATGCGGTCCTGAAGGTCCTCAGCGACCCCAGCGAGGATGTCGTCAAGCACCGACATGATGTCCCCTTTCTGGCGTCCGGTGAGTCCTACTGTCTCCCAAGGGTAGCCGTGCAGGTGCGCTGACACCCTTGGGGTCCAAGTAGGGTCGTAGCATCTGTCCGATCGACCAAGGTGCCACTGTGACCCAGCCGCCCGAGTTCCCCGACACCCCACCAACCCCACCGGGTGGTGAAGTTCCACCGGCCCAATACCCGTCGTATCCGACGAGCCCAGGTGGAGCGCCGCAGGATCCTGCGAATGCGTATCCGCCGCCGCCTGGTGCGTACCCGCCGCCGGCCGGAATTCAGTACGGTGCGCCGCAGCACACCAATCAGTTAGCTGTCTGGTCGATGGTGACCGGAATTCTGGCAGGAATATTGGGACTGATCGGCGCGTGCGGCGTCATCTTCGGCCCCATCGCTATCGGACTGGCGATTCCTGCACGCAATCAGATTACGAACTCGCAGGGCGCCCAGAAGGGCTCCGGCATGGCGACCGCCGGCCTGGTCCTTGGCATCATCGGCACAGCGGTTTCACTGATGTGGATCGTTCTGATCGCCACAGGCGTGCTCGACTTGCCCAACTTCGGCTGAAGTTAGGGCGCTAGCCAGGCGCCAAATGGCAAGTTCCGTACGACGCCAAACATGGCAATGAGCGCAATGACCGCGATGCCGGTCCGATGACCAAGCTGGATCATCGGGCCGGCATCAGTGCGTAGAGCGGTACGAACCATCCAGGCCAACCACGCGACGATAAGTACCGCCACCAGCGCAACGACCAAGGCATTACTGCTCACGGCGGCCACGACATTGCCGTGAGTCAGGTCGTTGACCGCCCGCAGTCCCCCGCATCCGGGGCACGGCAATCCGGTCATCTGCTGGAATGGGCAAAACCCCCAACTGCCGCCGACATGCGGATCGCGGAGTCGCAGGGCAATAAACGCCGCAGCGCCGCCAGCTCCGACCGCAACTGGCCACCGGAATCGCGTGGCCAGCGACAGAGTTGGCGCCGTCGTTGTCATACCTTCTTGATGACGACTGTCTTCACGATCATGTCGTGCCAGGTTTGCTTCGTGTCATCCCACAGCGGCCAGAGGTAGTTGATGAAGCAGGCGTTGCCGAGAATGTACTCAAGGAACCAGCGCAACAGGCCCATGCCGCCGCCGATGAACTGGCCAGTCTGAACTGAAACGACCTCGATACCGAGCGCCTTCTTGCCCAGCGACTGGCCCTTGGTGCCGACGCGTATGCCGCGGTTCCAGATGGTGAATGCCAGGCCGAGCAGCGCACCAGCGATAGCGATCGCCACACCGCCCCAGTTGATGGTGTCGGCAACGAACTCGTCAGTGAACTCGTTGTACTCGGCGTCCTTGAAGGTCAGGATCAAGCCGACGATGACGGGTACCGCGATGACGGCAAATGTGATCAGACCGTCGAGCAGATAGGCACCCACGCGAGCCCACCAGCCCGCATACGGGCGCGGTGCGGGTGCCGATCCCATGGGAACGGCGCCAGGCGGGTTGTACGCACCGGGCGGATATGCACCCGGCGGAGGAGGCGGATACGCACCGGGGGCCGGTGGCTGCTGATCGCCGGGGTTCGGGCCGGGGTACGCGGGAGGCTGTGTCATGGACGAGACCTTAGTGCTGCTGGTCGCCGACGCCCAGCCCTGCAGCTGCCATCACCTTGCCGACGATGCCGGACGCGAGCGTGATGACCACACCGACGGTGAAGACCGTCCAGTTGGGCTCAGGGATCAGGCCGATGCCACCGATGAGGATGCCAGCGAGGGCCAAGAGAACTGCCGTCCAAGCGGCAGGAGAAGAACCGTGCATGGTCCACACCCTACCGGTCATGCACGCGTGACTGCGCGAGGACTACACGGTCGGGTCGTGACCTTCGTCAAGCGCCTTCCACAAGTCGGCGCCGTCAGCTCGTTCGGGTTCAATTGCTACCGACCCAGAAGAACGAGGGGCGTCGTAACGACCGCTCATGGCGGGCCACGCCCGGGCAGCAATCATCGTCAAGACGCCGAGACCAAACGCCAATAGCGCAGCGAGTACCACGGTCCACAACAGCCATTCATGCTCGTGCGGACTCGGGCGATTGTCGCCGGTAAAAGCAGTCGACTGGTCGATTGAAGCGTTCAGTGCGGCGAGCCGAGTATCGGCTCCTGTCGCCACTGCGATCACGATGCCGACAGCGGCAGCAGTCACCAGGAACCCCACCAGCTGCCGCAGTCGCCCGCGTGTCGCCAGAACCGCCAAGCCAGCGGCCGCGATCACCAATCCCAACGCGGGAATCAGCGGCTGCGCATCAGCTTCGGTGACGGTGACGAGGTCGCTCGGGAGGCCGGCAGCCCGAACGTTGGCAGAAAGCCACGTGCGGGAGGCCGCAAAGAAGACCCAGCCACCGAGAGCTAGAAAAGCTAGAACGGTGGGCGCATACCAGCGTCGAAAGTTCACAGCAGTCCTGAATCGAAACAGGTGCGGTCGCCGGTGTGGCACGCTGCGCCTTCTTGGTCGACCTGCAGCAGCACGGTGTCGCCATCACAGTCCAGTCGCACTTCACGCACGTGCTGCACATGGCCCGAGGTGTCGCCTTTGACCCAGTACTCACCCCGGCTGCGGCTCCAGTACGTGCCGCGCCCTGTGGTGAGGGTGCGATGCAGCGCTTCGTCGTCCATCCAGGCCATCATCAGCACGTCGCGCGACGTGGCATCCTGCACGACCGCAGCGATCAGACCATCGGAGTTTCGCTTGAGTCGGGCCGCAATGGCCGGGTCGAGTGCGCTCACCGGACCATTCTCCCCCACTGCGTTCAGGCGAAGAGACCTTGCCCGATGTACTCGCCCGCTGTCTTGACGCCAGGTGGAACGGCGAACATCGCCGAGCCCGTGACTTGGAGGTACTCCATCATGGCGTCCTTCGTGGCCATAGCGCGTTGTACCGGGATGAAGTCGGTCTCCGGATCGCGCACATACGCCAAGAAGAACAGCCCTGCGTCCAGCCCGCCGATGGCGTTCGATCCGTCGACGAAGTTGTAGCCGCGTCGCAGCATGTGGGCGTCTTTGTGGAACGACGGGTGCACCACCCGCACGTGTGAAGTTTCGGGGATGATCGGGCCATTTCGACCAGGCATCGTGAAGTTCGGCTCGGTCATCTCCTCGCCGCCAGACAAGGGAGCACCGGTGTCCTTGGTGCGGCCGACGATTTCTTCCTGATCTCGTAGCGGCTGGCGGTCCCAGATCTCGATGTCCATCGTGATCCGGCGTGCGATGAGATAGCTGCCGCCAGCCAACCAGTCGGCATCGCTGTCATCGCCAACTCCGACCCACACGTGGCGATTCACTTCGCTGGTCTGTTCGGCCTTGACGTTGGCCGTGCCGTCCTTGAAGCCGAACAGATTGCGCGGCGTGGATTGTGCCGTCGAGGTGGTCGACGTGCGACCAAACCCCAGCTGCGACCAGCGCACAGCGACAGTGCCGAAGCCAATCCGCGCCAAGTTGCGAATTGCGTGCACGGCCACCTGCGGGTCATCGGCGCAGGCCTGGATGCACAGATCGCCACCTGACCTGGCCGGATCGAGTTCGTCGCCTGGGAAATGGGGCAGGTCACGTAATGCCTTGGGCAGCTGCTTGGCGAGTCCGAATCGGTCCTTGCCATCGGCAGACTTGAACAACGTCGGCCCGAAACCGAAGGTGATGGTCAACCCGCTTGCCGGTAGCCCAATCGCTTCACCGGTGTCATCTGGTGGCAGTCGATCCGAGCCTGCGGTGGGACCAACGGGTCCTGCTGACCCACCCTTAGTCAGCCGCTCTGCGGCCTCCGTCCAGGCGATCAACAGGTTGATGAGGTCTTCGCGGGAGTCGGTGATGACGTCGAAAGCCGCAAAGTGCAGTCGGTCTTGCGCGGGCGTGACGATGCCTGCCTGGTGACGGCCGTGGAACCGATATTGCTTGGCGGTCGGGGAATCGTTACCCAACTCCGCGCTCGCACGACCGCCCGCGAACGCCACACCGGCCAAGCCGGCGGCAACTGCACCGCCAACAAGACCTCGGCGGCTGACGCCACGCTTGGCGTCGTCCGTCGTGTCAGGCGAAGACTGGCCGGTCAGGACAGCACCGCCGCGGTGAGCTTGCTCAACGGTTCAGACAAGGCGTTGACGGCATTCGACAGCGCCTGTACCTGCTTGACCGACAACTTGTCGTAGGTGACGAACCCGTCGCCATCGCGGTGCTCGTCGAGTAGTTTCTGTAGCGCGTCAAAGCGAGCGGTCAGCGCCTTGGCGAGTTCAGGATCCTTGGTCTCCAGCAGCGGTTGAACGCC
>JBEBVW010000041.1:0-13725 GCA_040392565.1 Aeromicrobium sp.
CCGGTCTGAGCACCGTAGCTGGAGAACAGTGCCGTGAGTCGCTCGCGTGCATCGAGCGAGAGGTCGGCACCCGCGAGGCGCTCCGCGAAGGCCAACAGGCCGGGCAGATCGACCTTGTCCCAGTGGGTGAAGTCGCGTTCTTCGGCCGGATGGAACAGCCCCGATGCGGCAATCCGGTTGAGCTGCGCTGGGGCAGCATCGTCATATCCGACGATCTCGTGCACCCGTGCCATCCACGGGACGCTGCTGTCGTAGTGCGTGGCTGCGGTGGTGAGGAGACCGTCGACTGTCAGGATGCGGGCGATGTCTGCCAACGACGAAGAGGACAGTCGGCCGAGATCGGCGACTGCCACGACATTGAACGCGCGCGGGCAGAACGGCAGGTGGTCGGCGCTGGCGCGCACGTAGCTGATGTTTTCGTGGCGGCGACGAGTGAGATCGGGTGCTGCGACGGTGACGTCGTGACCCTGTTCGGCCAAAAGATAGGCCAGCGTTCGGTCGCCGAGGTGCAGTACGGAGGCCAGACGTCCGCCGACCAGCCACTTTGCCGCTTCGTGGTTTGCGTCCGCCTCCATACCTGGGAGGTTACCGCCCCCACGCCTGGGCCCGGATACGATGCGCGCGTGTCATCCGATCCCTTTGCCGCTGACCTTGATCTTGAAGGAATTCCCTCGACGTGCGCATCGACGCGCGACAGCATCGACAGTGTGCTGCGCGATCGCGGGCTGCGTCGATCGACACCCGAGCAGACTGCCCGTTCGCTTCTGCTGGGCGCCGCCGCGACCCGCGCGATCGAAGGCTCGCAGATCACGGCCGACGAGTTAGCGGCAGGCGAAGGAGATCCGCTGGACCGGGCAGCGGTGCGGCTGTACGGCGAACTCGTGGGGCTGATCCCCACCTGGACGACTTCGCCGCTGCAAGCCATCGCCCGATTGCACGTACTGGCGACCTCCGGCGTCGTGGAGGCCGACGCAGCTGGTCGACCCGCGACGCCTGAAGCCGCACAACTGTTGGCCGGTCTCGCGCGGTACTTGGTGGCCCCGACCGAAGCGCCGGCGGTCTTGGTCGCGTCCTGCGTCCACGCCACCATCGGGACATCGGGAGCCTTCGGCGATCACGATGGCGTGGTGGCTCGGGCCGCCGAACGATTGGTTCTGGTGTCCAGAGGCATCGACCCCGCTGCGGTGACGGTTCCCGAGGCCGGACATGCGATGGCTCCCCGACAGGCTTACGACCGCCTGCTCCATGGATTCCGTGACGGCGGCGACGTCGGCCGGCTCGAATGGCATGTGTTCGCCTTCGACGCCTACGGGGCAGGTGCCGCCGCGTCACCGCTTGTCGCCTGACCGTGGTGTTAGCGTGACGCCCGTGTCAGGTGACCAGGCGGGCCGCCGTCTCGGCGTCATCACGATCGATCAAGCGGTCGTCGGTGCGTCCAATGTCCTGGTTTCGATCCTGGCCGCCCACGTCTTGGGCGTTGCATCCTTCGGCTGGTTCGGCGTCGTCTTCATCATCTACGCGACCGCACAGGGCATCAGTCGTGCGTTGGTGTGCGATCCGTTGCTGGTTCACCCCGATGAAGTGAATGAGAATCCGGGCGCGGCTGTCGGTTCAGCTCGTGCGCTCGGCATCATCACTGGGCTGGTGGTGTTGGTGGCTGCCGCGGCTTGTTGGTCCTGGTCGGCTGAACTCGCCGGGTCCTTGGCGGTTCTCGCAGCCTGCATGCCGGGTCTGGTTGTGCAGGATGCATGTCGCTATCTCGCCATCGCCTTGCACCGGCCGTACCGCGCACTGGTTATCGACACCATCTGGCTCGTCGCCACCTTGATCGGATTGGCAGCTGTGGTGCTCACCGACCGGGAATCGCTCGCGTGGTTCGTCGGGGTGTGGGCTGGATCGGGAGCAGTCGTTGGCATGTTGGCGCCGTGGTCGTATCGCGGATTCTCGGGGCGTCCGTCGCTCGCCTGGATCAAGACCACATGGTTCTATTCGTGGCGCTATCTGCTGACGTTCGGCGCAACTCAGGGCGCAGCGCTGAGCACATCGATCGGCATCGCTGCGATCGCTGGCGCCAAAGACCTCGGCGCCGTGCGGGGCGTCCTACTGCTGCTTCGTCCGGCGGGCTTGGTGCAGGCTGCGGCCACAGCCGCGGGTGTCGCTGAGATTTCGCGCACCAACGGAGAGCGGTCCGAACTGCGTCGACATCTGGCGCGGACAACCCTGGTGGCCACGATCGCCGGGCTGGGCAATATCGCCGTGCTTCTCGCGCTCCCCGACGCGGTTGGGCGCGCAGTTCTCGACACGACCTGGGAAGTTACCGAACCGCTGCTGTTGCCGGCAGGTATCCAAGCCATCTTGATGTGTGTCGCGTGTGGCCCCCGGGCGTTGCTGCTGGGCCGCCGCCAAGTGCGAACCACCACCCGCATTGACGTCAGCAGCATGGCGCCCATCATGGTGTTCATGCTGATCGGCGCGTCGATGGGCGGCGCCCTGGGTGCCTACTGGGCCGTGGTGACTGCGCAGGCCATCGTCGCAGTGGTCTGGTGGATCGCAGCCGCGCGATTCCTTAGCGGTAGCGACAAACCGCAGGTAGCCGACGGTGTCGATGGCTAGAGTGGCGCCATGACGCGCACCGCATTGATCACCGGTGTGTCCGGTCAAGACGGCATGTTTTTGGCGCGTCGATTGCTGGCTGATGGAGATCGAGTCGTCGGCACGGTGCGCCCAGGCATTTCATCGCTCGCTCGCATGGCGCCATATCTGACCGGTGTCGAGATCGTCGAACACGATCTGACCGACACCGACACCTTCGCCGAATTGATCAGCCGGTACTCGCCTGATGAGGTGTACAACCTGGCGGGCTTTAGTTCGGTGGGCCGCAGCTGGGCCGACGCCTCATTGGCAACCCGCACCAATGTGCTGGCCGTTGTGGAGATGCTCGAGCACCTACTTCGGCACCGGGACAAGAACTCCCGTGATGTCCGCTTCTTCCAGGCTTCGACGGCCGAGGTGTTCGGCAGCGAGGTCGAGGGTGCACTGGACGAAGACACCCCGCATCGTCCGCGCACGCCGTATGCCGTTGCCAAGAGCGCCGCTCACCACACGGTCGTGGCGTATCGCGAGAAGCACGATCTGTTCGCCAGCAACGGCATCCTGTTCAATCACGAGAGCCCATTCCGCGGACAGCAGTTCGTGGCAGGCAAGATCGTCCGCGCTGCAGTCGCAGCCGCGAGGGGTGAATCGGCACCCGTCACATTGGGTGACCTTGACGTTCAGCGTGACTGGGGCGCGGCTGTCGACTATGTCAACTGCATGGCCGCTTCACTCCGGCACGACACGGCTCACGACTATGTCGTCGCGACCGGGGAGACTCATACGCTGCGCGACATGATCAAGGTCGCCTTCGAAGCCGCCGGTGTCGATGACACTGATGGTCACGTGCAGATGTCGTCGCATATGTGGAGCGCCACTCAAGCACCCGCGCTGATGGGTGACCCCAGCCGAGCTGCCGAAAAGTTGGGCTGGCAGGCCTCGACCTCATTTGAGGACCTGATCACCGAGATGGTCCGCGTCGACACGTTACGGCTGGCGTCCGGCATCGACGAACACATCGATTACCTCAATTGACCGCCTTGCGGCTTCCTATTGAAAGACGCTCCACCCAATGGCTTGCAACGCTGATCGAGGTGCGAGCTTGCGAGCCTCGAGATCAAGCGCCATGTTCGGGTGGTTTCGAGGCTCGTTCCTCACACCTCAACCACCGGACTCCGTGACTCCTCAGCGGTGGCTTAGCGGCGTGAAGCGTCGCTGAGGATCTGTTCGAACTGCGAGGCGACCTTTTCGACGTCGAATTTACGTTCAGCTGTCGCGCGGGTACGGGTGCCGATTGCGTTGATGCGCGGTGAGTCCTTGGACAGCTCGGCCAGCCACGGCAATGAGGCCTGGACTCCGGCGCTGTCGGGGTCAGCCACAAAGCCACCGGACTCGACGATGTCGACCGCGGCCGGGTTGTCGGCTGGCATGAGGCCCAGAATCGGGCGCCCGGCGGCCATGTACGACAGCACCTTGCTGGGGATCGAGAACATCGTGGCGTCCGGCTCAAGCAGTCCCACCAGCACGTCGGCCGAGCTCAGCACCTGAGGCAACTGATCGGCCGGCTGGAACGGCAGGAGCCGGATCGGAAGTGATTCTTTGGCGCCGGCTTCGCCGATGCTTTCTGCTGCCTCACCCTGGGAAACCACGGCCAACTGGGCTGCAACACCTTCGGCCTGAAGGAGACGCATCAGCTCGACCAGGAGGTCGGGATTGTGCTTGCGGCCGATCGTTCCGGCGTAGACCAGCCGCAGCGAATCGGCGTCGGTATCGAACAACTCGTCCGACTTCGCGTTGTTGCGTTCGACCGGGAAGATCTTGCTGAGCGGCGCCCAGTTGGGGATCACTGTGACGCGATCCAGATCAACCTTCCAGTCCGGGTACACCGTGGTGAACGCATCGCCAATCGCGACAACGTGGGCGGCCTTGCGGGTGCAGTACGCCTCAATGCGGGTGAACACCCACGAGCCCAGTTTCGCCAGCGGCTTGGGCAAGCGCCGGTGCAGTTCGTCAGACAGCGCGCTGCTGTAGATGTCCTGGTGCCACATGACGTACGGAACCTTGTTCCGCACGGCGTAGCGAGTGAACAGGAACATCGCCAGTAGCGGCAGATTGCACGCGACGATCGCGTCAACGTTCTGACTGCGGAGTCGGCGGACCCACTCCTTGCCATACGCCCACTCGAACCGGAACCGGGCGACGGGGGAGTACTTGTCGAACTCCATGTCCAGGTCGATGCCGGTGAACGTCAGGGTCGGCGCATCGCCGTCTTGGCGCTCCAGATCGCCCTTCCCGCTGACGTATTGGGAGGACGACACGTGCTCAACGTCGTGACCCCGCGCCGCTAGGTGGCGGGACAGTTCAGCTTGGAACGGGTGGCCGGAAAAGTCGTGAAGGGCGATCCGCATGCGGCTCAGTATCGCGACTTGATCTGGTCGTAGATCCAGCCGTACGTACGCTCAAGGCCGTCGTGCAGCGTGATCGACGGCTCCCAGCCGTAGATCGAGTGGAACATCGTGTTGTCGCTGTTGCGGCCACGAACGCCCTGCGGTGCGGTGAGATCGTGTTCCTTCTCGACCTTGATGCCGGCGATCTCTTCGAGAATTCCGATCATCTGGTTGATCGTCACTAGTTCGGACGAGCCCAGGTTGACCGGCTCGATGTTCTCGCCGTGCAGGATCTCCTGCGATCCGCGCACACAGTCGTCGATGTACATAAAGCTGCGGCTCTGCTCGCCGTCGCCCCACACGTCGATCGTGTGCTTGCCGCTGAGTTTGGCCTCGGCGATCTTGCGGCTCAACGCCGCGGGAGCCTTCTCGCGGCCGCCTTCGAAGGTGCCGTCGGGGCCGTAGACGTTGTGGTAGCGGGCGACGCGGGTCTCCAAGCCGTAGTCCTCACGGAAGTGGCGGGCCATGCGCTCGCTGAACAGCTTCTCCCAGCCGTAGCCATCTTCGGGATCGGCGGGGTAGGCGTCAGCTTCCTTGAGGGCAGTGACGTTGGGGTCGGTCTGCTTGTCGCCCGCGTACACGCAGGCCGAGCTGCTGTAGAAGAACCGCTTGGTGCCAGCGTCGCGCGCCGCCACCAGCATGTTGGTGCTGGTCAGCACCGACAACATGCACTCGGCCTTGTTGTTTTCGATGAAGCCCATGCCGCCCATGTCGGCTGCGAGGTTGTAGATCTCCTCGGTGCCTTCGGACATCTTGTGCGCCTGCACCGGGTCGGCGCAGTCTGCGACGAGGTTCTCGGCACCTTCGTGGACCTGGTACCACTCGCTAAGCGGTTTGACGTCGGCTCCGCGAACGGACTTGCCTTGTGCCAGCAACTCGCCGACCAGGTGACCCCCGATGAAGCCGCCTGCTCCGGTGACCAGAATGACCACGGTCCTACCTCTCTGTCGTTGCCCTCCGCGCGATCACGGTACGTTACGCCAGCGAAGCGCGCATCACTATGGGCAGTTTGGCTGTGAACCGACGACCGAAATCAGGTCAGCAGCAGCCGACCTGGATGCAAGAACTGGAACGTGCTCTCGCTTACACTGCAGTGTCCCGTTTGGGACATCAACGACGAGGAGCGGTACAGGTGGACCTACGGCAGTTGCTCCGTACGTTGCGTCGGCGGTGGAAGTTCGTTGCAGTAACGACTCTGCTTGGCGTGGGTGGAGCGTTCGCGTTGCTGTTCACGGTGTCGCCGACCTACCAGTCCGAGGCCCGCGTCTACATCGCTGCTCCGCCGTCGGGTGGACTCGATGCCTACACCGCAGCCATTTACGCTTCGCAGCGAGCAGCGTCCTACGCCGATCTGGCCCACGACCCAGAGTTGTTGGAACGGGTCATCGCCACCACGGGTGTTCCCGACGATTGGAAGACTCTGTCCGGCAAGGTGTCGGCCGACGTCGTCCCCAACACGGTCATTCTGGGCATTCGTGCCACGTACACCTCGCCGCAGCAGGCGCAGGAACTGGCTCGCGCCGAAGCCAACGAAATCGTTCGGCTTATTGCCAAGCTCGAGGCTCCGTCCAACAAAGACGTCGAAACCCCGATCGTCGCGCGACTCTCTGGCGATGCGTCCTTCGAGCCCGCTCAGATCGCTCCGCGGCCCACACTGAACGTCATCATCGGCCTGATGTTGGGCTTCCTGCTCGGTGTTGCGGGTGCCGTCCTGCGCGATCTGCTCGACACGTCCACCAAGACTCCAGAAGACCTCATTGAGGCATCCGGAACGTCGCTGATGGCAGTAGTTCCTTTCGATGGAACAGTCCCCAAGCATCCGCTTATCAGCGATCCGGGTGGCTCGCGCGAGCGTGTTGAAGCGTTCCGTGTGCTCCGCACCAACCTCCAATACGTCGACCTTGACGCGAAGCATCAGATGCTCATGGTCAGCAGTGCCGCACCTGATGAAGGCAAGACGGTGACTGCCACCAACCTCGCCATTGCGCTGGCGCAGACTGGTCGCCGCGTGCTGCTGCTTGACTGCGACTTCCGTAAACCGCGCGTGGGCCGACTCCTCGGGCTTGAGAACTCAGTTGGTTTGCTCACGGTCCTGATCGGTCGCGGCACACTGGCCGATGTCACGCAGTCCCATCACAGCGGTCTGGACTTCATCGGCACCGGCCCCACTCCGCCGAACCCCACCGAGGTTCTCGAAACGCAGGCCATGCGCGATCTGCTCGCGCAACTGCGTGTCGAGTACGACGCAGTGATCGTCGACGGCCCGCCCGCTCTACCCGTGGCCGACGCGGCGATCATCGCGCCCATGACTGACGGCGTTCTGTTGATCACCCGTTACGGCGCAACCAAGCGTGAAGCCGTGCGACAGACGGCCCATCGCTTGTCGGCCGTCGGCGGACGACTTGTTGGTGCGGTACTCAACATGGCGCCCCGCGCAGCTATCGCTTCCTATGGCTACGGCTATGGCTACGGCTACGGCGAGATCGACGTGAGCCTGATCGATCAGCGCCGCGGCCAGGGTCGTCGCATCGCTACTGCCGACGACGCGCGCGACACGTCGCCAGGCCGCGAGTAGGTCCCAGCAAGGTGGCAGCACCAGCCCGACCGCGCCGATTCACGGTCCAATGGCCCGTGATTGGCGGCATGACCGTGCTCTACGGTTTCTTGGCTCTGTTGCTGGTTGGCTCTCGCACATCGCCGCTCGTTGGCGTCGCCGGTCTACTTATCGCGACCGGGATCGTAGGCATCGCCTTGCTGGGCTTGGTGCGTGCCGGTGCGGTGCTGATGATCATCACTTTGTTCCTCGCGCCGATGAACGATCTGCGACTAGGCGAGTCCTACGTCACCGCTTCAGACATCACGCTGTTCCTCGCGATCGTGGTGCTGGCGCCGCCGGTCATCACTCGAACCCTTCAGCTTCCAGCCACCTTCGCTTTCGGCGCCTTGACCGTCTTCGTGATGGGCGTGATCTCCAGCGTTGCCTCAGAAATTCCGGCGGTCAGCGTCAGCCAGTTGATGCGTTTGGTGATCACGGCATTCACCTTGCCGATCCTGTATGCGATTTGGCGACCGCAACGACCCACCCTGATTGCGATGGCGTGTGCCTATCTGTTTGGCAATGCGTTCAGCGTGATGGCGGGTCTCGTCCGTGGTCCGGTCGCAGAAGCCGACGGTGTGTTCCGCCATGTCGGTTTGACCTACCACCCCAACTACTTGGGTATGGCGTGTCTGCTGGCTGTGGCGCTGGTGCCGTGGCTGTGGCCGCAAGTCACGCCGTTCTGGCGTTGGATTGTGGGCGGCGCGACGTTCGTCAGCGTTTTCGGCATTTGGATCAGCGGCAGCCGAGCAGCCCTTCTCGCGCTCGCCATCCTGGTCGTTGTGGTCTTCGCGATGGAGCGTTCACTGGCAGGACTGTGGGTCTTGGCGATGGGCTTCGTGGGGATGTTGGCCTTCTCGTCGCGGTTGACCTCAGACTCAGGCAACAACGCACTCGGCCGACTGCTGGGTGGCGGTTCGGCATCGGGATCAGATCAAGAGCGCACCACCATCATGGCCGAGGCGTGGAAACAATTCGTCGAGCATCCGCTGCTCGGCAACGGTTTCGACGGCGGCATCGGCTCGCACAACATCTATCTACAAATCCTTGTGGCGCTCGGCATTTTCGGCCTCTCGGGTTATCTGTTGATCCTGTATTCACTCATCCGGCCTGTGCTTTCTTCGGGGATCGATCACCGGTTGAGTTACCCCGCCATTGCATATGCAGTGATCGGACCCGTGACCAATACGCTCTGGGAGCGTTTGATTTGGGTGGTGGTTGCTCTGCCTTTCGCGGCGTACACGCTGAGCCGAACAGAAGATGACCGCCACACTGACGAGACCGAATCCCTGGACGTCTCCATGAAAGGAACACCATGATCCGCAGCCTCCCCTTGGCAGCTCGCCGTGTGCGACAGACCTTGAGCGGGTTCGACAACGGAGCCAGCCTGCTGGGCGCCATGGCCCGTCAGTCGGTTTCAGGCAATCCGCCGGAGTTGACGTTCCGGTCGCGCGGGTCAAGCATCACAGTGCCGAATCGTCCAGGCGCTCGCGTCCCGGTGTACGAGGTGTTTGTTGAAGACGAGTACCGCATTGGTTGGCTCACTCAGGGCCTCGGCCCGGATCTGACGGTGCTCGATATCGGTGCGCACGTCGGTTGCTTCACAGTCGCCATCGCAGCGAAGTATCCACAGGCGAAGGTCGACTCCTATGAAGCGTCGCCGTCAACTGCTGCCTACTTGCAGCGCAACGTCGATGACAACTCGCTGAACGACCGCGTGACGGCGCACCCGCTGGCAGTCCAGGCAGTCGCCGGTGAACTTGAACTTGCCGACAACGGTGCAGCCAGCGGCCACAACGGGGTCCTTCACCTCGGCGAAGGTGGAGCCACTGTCAAGGTGCGGTCAGTCTCAATGCGCGAAGCGCTCACCATCCGCGGCGCCTCACCCGATGTCGTCAAGATCGACACCGAGGGCGGCGAGTACGACATGGTGCTGGGTTCAGACCCGGCTGACTGGGCTGGCGTCCAGCGCGTCGTGTTGGAGTACCACGATCTGCCGGGCCACTCCTGGGAGCAACTGGAAGAGGCGTTCGCCAAGGCCGGTCTGCACGTCCAGCATCGCGAGAAGTTCGCCGAGCGGCTGGGAATGGCGTGGCTTTCGCGTGAGCCGCTGACTCCGCAACCATGACGAGACTGCCCAGTCGCCTGCAACCTGCGTGGCCTCTGGTCAAACGGCTACACCGCTTGGCTTCGCGGCTGAGCGGCTATATCGGTCGTGCCACGGTGTGGGTGCAGGGGTCACGTGCCGTGCCGCGCCGTGCCACAGCGTCAGTCGACGACACCGTGGCGCTGGAGCCGCAGAGCAGCAGGCTGACGCGCGTTGGTTCAGCAACGGTTCTTGATCGTTCCTTGGCTGTCGGAACTCCGGCGGCGCATTGGGTTTTCGAAGACGCGCGTGAGGCTACGGTGGCTGCGCCGTATGCCTTGGTTTTGGACAACGGCGTCGCTGTGGGCGATAACGCAGTCATCACCAGCAACGGCACCCTCGACCATGAGACGAGCGAGTACTTCGGCATCAAGGATTGGCGCGAACACCCGATTTTTTTGCGCCGCCGGCTTCCTGTCATTGAAGACGTCGCGGGTGACGTCTTGGTACTGGCCTGTCGCGGCGGGTCGATCAACTACTACCACTACCTGCTTGACGTCTTACCGCGATTTGGCATCGCCGAACAGTCGCTGCCGGACCTTAAACCCGATGCGCTGTACGCCCCAGCTGGGACTGCGTGGCAGAAGGCTCTGTTGGAACTGACTGGTCTCGACGCCTTTCCGGTGATCGATGCCCGGTCCGACGGGGCAATCCGGGCAGAGCGGTTAGTCGTTCCGGGCTTCTCCAATCGGTTGGAAGTGTCTCCGCCAGACAGCGTCGACTGGCTGCGCAGCAGACTTCCGGCCAAGAACACCGACGGCAAGCCGCGGCTGCTGTATGTCACTCGAGGTACCACTCCCAACACTCGCCGCATCGTTCAAGAAGACGCACTCTGGCCGTTGCTGGAAGAACGTGGATTTTTCCGGCTGAACCCTGGCGGCATGTCGGTGCAAGAGCAGATCGACCATTTCGCTGCGGCAGACGTGATCGTTGCGCCGCATGGCGCGGCATTAACGAATCTGGTGTTTGCCAAGCCGGGAGTTCGGGTGCTGGAAATTTTCACGGCTTCCTATGTCAACCCGTGCTTTTGGGCGATCTCCCAGTGCATTCCCGATTCGACCTACCGATACCTGATCACCGGCGACGTTGCGAAGTACCCTCGCGGCGCAGCGATGAACAGCATCCAATCCGACATCGACGTGGACCCTGCGCAGGTCCTCGCCGCGATCGATGACCTGATGGAGGCGTGATGAGTACCCCGACCCACGAACCGTTCCCCAATACATCGGCAGAGGCGCAAGATTTCGCGCCGCACGCGACGATGTCTCGGCTGTTTCCAGAGGTTCGAGCGGGCGGATATTCGCGCAAGGACGGGCAGATCGAGTTCTACACGCGAGCCAATGCGGTGGTGTCCCCCGATAGCCGTGTGCTTGACCTGGGAGCCGGCCGCGGACACTGGGCCGTCGATCCGATGCCGGAGATGGCCAAGCGGCTGCGTTGGTTCCGCGGTCGTGTGGCCGAAGTGGTTGGGGTCGATGTCGATCCAGTCGTGACCACCAACCCGTCGCTGGATGTCGCTCACGTCGTGCCGGCGGGCGATCCCCTGCCGTTTGAGGACGGGTCGTTCGACCTCGTTATCGCCGATTACGTCCTTGAACACGTCGATCACGCCGACGCCAAAGACTTCGCGGCCGAAGTCATGCGCATCCTGAAGCCCGGCGGTTGGTTCGCCGCTCGCACCCCGAATAAGTGGGGCTTGATCGGATTGGGCGCTCGGGCGATCCCGAACCGGCTTCACGTCGCGCTGCTGAAATTCTTGCAGCCGGGGCGCAAGGCAGAAGACGTATTTCCTACCCGTTACGCGCTCAACACCCGACGAGATCTCCGCCGCAGCTTCGCGCCGCATGATGTGGTCGTCTACGGACACACCAGCGAACCGCAGTACGTCGGCCGTTCACCGATCGCCTGGCGGATCGCTGGGTTCTTCGATGCTTTGACCCCGCCACGGCTGGCGGCAACCCTCATGATCTTCGTGCAGAAGCGCTAACGCGTCCCGCGACTCAACAGCAGCCATCGACGACCGCAGAGAGAACGCATGACCACCACGAGTTACCTGACCATCCTGTCGAGCAACTACCTACCCAAGGCGCTGGCGCTTGATGAGAGCCTGCGCAAGCACCATCCCGATGCGCAACTGTCGGTGGTGTTCATCGACGCGTTGACGACAGATGAAGCGCCGAAGTTGGAGTTCGCTGAGTCGTTGGGCCTTGATTTCTTAGGGCTGACAGAACGAGAACTGCTGGATCTTGCGACCGCCTACGACCTCGTAGAGTTCGCGACCGCGATCAAGCCACTTGCGTTGAAGGCGCTGCTCGGCCGCACCGAGCATGCCTTCTATCTCGATCCCGACACCTACGTCATGACGCCAATGGTCGAGTTGGGTCCAGAACTGGACCGCTCCGAAGGCGGCATCCTGCTGACGCCACACTTCCTGTGGCCGGCGCCTGCCGACGGTGAACTGACCGAAGGTCACATGCTGACGTTCGGCGTTTTCAACCTGGGCTTCTGCGGTGTCGATCGTCGTGCACTGCCGATGTTGGACTGGTGGTGGGGCCACCTGAAGGTTGAGTGCCTCTACGATCCGCTGGCCGGCCTTTTCGTCGACCAGAAGTGGATGGACATCGGCAGCGTTCTGTTCGCTGCGGGAGTCCTGCGCCATCCCGGCTACAACATCGGTGTTGCGAATCTGTTCGAGCGACCGGTCGGCCGCGACGCCGATGGAATCTACGCCGGCACTCCGGAGTTCCCGGTGCGACTGTTCCATTTCCACGCCTTCAATGCCAAGACACCAGATGTCCTGACCACGCGTATCGACATGGGCATCGACGCGCGCAGCGACGCCGTCGCAGTCCGCGATCTGTGCCATGAGTACGCCGAGATCGTGTTGCGCCACGAGAAGGCGCTTCCTGCCCCGCGGGCGTATCCGTTCGCCTCCGACCGCACGGGAGAACGCTTGGGCCGTCAACTGCGGCGTGCCTGGCGCCGTGACCGCGACGCCGGAATCGCGGTCCCCTCGCCGTTCGTCGCTGCAGAAGCCGAAGCATTCGCACAGTGGCGTCGCCGGGCATGGAAGGGCATGGCCAACGTCGCATTGAGCGACAGCGCCAAGAGCGCGCGGCTCGTACTGCCCGAGGAATACGACAAGATGCGGGCCAAGTTCCCCCGCGTCATCAACGGCCTGCGCTCGAGATTCGCGGGCGGTTCAGGCATGTGGGGCAGTGGCCGACATTAATCACCAGCGAGAACGAGGAAGTGAGATCGCGCGATGGGACGACTGAAGTACTGGGTGCGTGCGATTTTGCACGCGTGGCTGCGCGTGTGGACCACGATCGTTGGCAAGGACGAATACACCTGGAACAAGCTGACGAAATCCGGCCGCGTGGTCGCCGGACCGCAGACCTACGGGATTCCCGAAATCCTGCACTTCATCCGCGGCACAGAGAAGTTGTACGTCGGCAATTATTCGTCGCTCGGTGGCACCTACCTGCTCGGTGGCAAGCACTCGGTGGTTAACGTCACCACGTACCCGCACCGCATCCTGTGGGGCATGGAAGGTGCTGGCGAGGACGGTTACCCCACGTTCAGCGGTGACACTCACGTCGGTTCGGATGTGTGGACCTGTGCAGGTTCGTTCATGCTCAGCGGTATCACTATTGGCGATGGCGCGATCGTTGCCGCGGGTGCTGTGGTGACCAAGGACGTTCCGCCTTACGCGATTGTGGCTGGCAATCCCGCGAAGGTGGTCAAGTACCGCTTCACGCCTGAGCAGATCGAAGCCCTGCTTGAGATCAAGTGGTGGGATTGGCCAGTGGAGAAGGTGCGCGAGGCTGTCCCGATGATTGCGCAAGACGACATCGACGCGTTTATCGCCTACGCGCGTTCGTTGGACTGACAAACAACGTCAATACGAAAACCGCCCGAGGCCAGAGCCTCGGGCGGTTTTC
>JBEBVW010000042.1:0-13691 GCA_040392565.1 Aeromicrobium sp.
GCGCCGAACCCGATCGCATTCGCCAAGGTCTCGCGGGCCGCGTCGACAGCGACTCGGTGGGCCTAGCGAACGTCGATGAACGCCTCCGCACCGTCTACGGGCCGCACTTCGGGTTAGTCGTCGAAACTGCCCCCGGCCTCGGCACCAAAGTCACACTCCGTATCCCCAAGTTCGCGCCCGGCGTCGAGGGAATTCCCGCCACCTGACCGTCTCAGCCAAAGCCTTGGACATCGCTCACAGATTGTTTGCGTCGTATAGGAGCAGATCACCGGAGAACACCGCCGAGAAGCGATCAAACGTACGCACGCGCGTCGCTCCCGGGCTCCTGGGCGTGCGGTTGCACTTGCTGGCCCCGGGAAACTAATCCTTCGGAAGGCTCTGACGAATCTGTGCTGCCTAGACTGGCTCGGTGAAGTTCCTCAACGATTTGCAGCCGGCGCATGACCTTACGTACAACGACGTCTTCATGGTGCCGCGGCGCTCAGATGTCACGAGTCGGTTCGATGT
Organism: Aeromicrobium sp.; assembly: GCA_040392565.1. GTDB lineage: Bacteria > Actinomycetota > Actinomycetes > Propionibacteriales > Nocardioidaceae > Aeromicrobium. The sequence continues at coordinate 508 of JBEBVW010000042.1, forward strand.
TGATCTGTCGACGTCCGATGGAACCGGCACGACGCTGCCTCTGGTCGTGGCCAATATGACGGCGGTTTCTGGCCGACGTATGGCCGAGACAATTGCGCGCCGTGGTGGCATCGCGGTGATCCCGCAGGACATTCCGCTCGACGTCGTGCAGCGCACAGTCAGCCAGGTCAAGTCCGCGCACCCTGTGTTCGACACTCCCGTCACGGTCGCTCCCGACACGACGATCGGCGAGGCGATGAGCCTGTTGCCGAAGCGTTCGCACGGGGCTGTAGTGGTCGTCGACGGCGGGCGCCCAGTAGGCATCGTGGCCGAACGCGATGGAGTCGAAGTCGATCGGTTCGCACAGGTGCATGAAGTCATGGCGACCGAACTGCTGACTCTGGACGCTGCGATCGAACCTCACGTCGGCTTCGACACACTGGCTGCGAATCACGTTTCGCTGGCACCCGTCCTCGACGGCGATCAGCTCGTCGGAATACTGACTCGCAAGGGCGCTCTGCGCTCGACGATCTACACGCCGGCAGTCGATCCAGCCGGAGCGCTCGTCGTTGGAGCGGCCATCGGCATCAACGGCGATGCAGCCAACAAGGCCAAGGAACTCCTCGCGATGGGAGTCGACGTGCTGGTGGTCGACACCGCGCATGGCCATCAGGCCAAGATGATCGACATCCTCCCCGGCATTGTCGCCGCACGCGATGAACATGAAGCGGCCACCGGTCGCCGAGTGCCGATTGCAGCCGGCAATGTGGTGTCTGCCGATGGCGTCCGCGATCTCATCTCGGCTGGAGCCGACATTCTCAAGGTGGGCGTGGGCCCCGGCGCAATGTGCACGACGCGCATGATGACCGGCGTGGGACGCCCGCAGTTCTCCGCAGTGCTGGAATGCGCGGCAGCAGCCAGCGCCGAAGGCAAGCACGTGTGGGCCGACGGCGGCGTGCGATTCCCCCGCGACGTGGCCCTCGCATTGGCTGGTGGTGCCGCCAGCGTCATGATCGGATCCTGGTTCGCCGGAACGCACGAATCACCTGGCGACTTGAAGACCGGTGCCGATGGTCGGCTGTTCAAGGAGTCGTTCGGCATGGCGTCCTCACGCGCCGTCTCCAACCGCACCCGTGACGCCGCAGGTCTAGACCGCGCCCGGATGGCACTGTTCGAGGAAGGCATCAGCACCTCGCGCATGTTCTTGGATCCGGAACGTCCTGGAGTCGAGGACTTGGTCGATCAGATCGTGGCTGGCGTCCGTTCTAGCTTCACCTACGCCGGTGCGCGCACTCTGGCTGAGTTCAGCGACCGCGCCGTGGTGGGACTACAAAGCGCCGCCGGCTACGACGAAGGTCGACCGCTCACATCCAGTTGGTGAGTTGACGCAAGCAGCGCATCGCGGGTCTTGCGCGCGGCTTCTGCCCAGGTGAAGGCACGTGCCCACTCCTGACCCGCAGCGACCGCTGCGTCATCGAGGTCGAAAGCACGCTGTGCGGCGTCAGCAAGATCAGCGGCGTCCCAGCCGTCCATGATCACAACGTGATCGCCGCCGACTTCCATCGAGGCCGGCTCGGTGCCCACGACAACTGGCTTGCCCAGGATCATCGCTTCGAGAATGGGCAGGCCGAATCCCTCGAACGTCGACGGGAAGATGACTTCGGACGCGTGAACGAACAGCGCAGCAAAGTCGTCCTGACCCAAGAACGGCGCCAACTGCACCAGATCGGTCAGGCCGTGGGCATCAATGCGTTCCTGCAGTTCACTCCGGTGATCACCACCCACGCCAACGATAGTGAGCGGGCGCCGGACGCCGCGTGCGGCAAGTTCAGCCCATCCATCGAGGATCAACTCGGGGCTCTTGTTGGTGTGATGAGCAAACGCCAAGGCTCCACCAGTGCGGTCGGCATCAGTCGCCGCCGTCCAGCGCAGCACGTGATCGGCACCGTGATGAACCACAGTCGACAAGGTGCCGCTCGTTGCGGGATAGCACGCGTGGAGATCGTTCATCGTGCGAGCAGACACTGCGATGAAGCCGTCTGCGATCGAGTAACTGCGGCGGTAGGACACTCGACGGAGCAGCCGCCGGCCTCGCGAAAACTCCTGTGGCCGCAGATCATGGCGCAGATCGTGAACCACAATCGTCAGCGGGGCACCGGTACGACGCAACGAGGTCGCTGGCATCGCCGCAAGCACGGCATCAGCACCAATCTCCCGCACGAGGCGCCGGATGCGGCTGGTCTGTTGCAGCGGCCGCGCCAGGAATCCCGGCCGACGGACCGCGATCTCGTGCACGGTGTGTCCGGCACCAATCCCCGAGCCCGCGGGCGCGACCACGTGCAACTCGTCATCTGGCGCAATCTGCGGCCAAGCGTTCAGCAACTGATCGATATAGGTACGAATGCCGCCCCACTCGGTACCCATCGCGTCGACCACGATCTTCAACGGCACAGCTCCAGTCGCTATAGACTGCGGGCGACCCGCTCCCGGACCACAGGTCAACGACGATCTGCGGCTAGGTTCGTGTCCCGGACCGCCTCAGCATAACGTCGGGGCGATCTGCCGTTTGCCATCGGAAAGGGCCCCATGACTGACGACCACCGGTCACGCGTTCGTGAGAGTCAGGACGCCTCGCACGGCGCAGGTCACGACTACGTCGCCGGATCGCCGCATTTGCGCCACGCCGTGCTCCGCGATCGGATCGCTGCGCAGATCGGTGCAGTCGTCTCCGAGACCATCGCGCGCAACGGCAGCTGCCATGTGTTGGAGATCGGCGCTGGTCACGGGCCGCTGACGTCGATCCTGCTCGAAGCAGGCGCACGCGTCACGGTCACCGAGACCAGCCACGCCAGCTATCAATACTTGGTCGACACTTTCGGTTCGCGCGACGACGTCACGGCGCTGTTCGACTCCACCGGCGAGGAAGTGTTCGAGCACGAAGGTGGCTTCGACGGCGTCATCTGCGTGTCGCTGCTGCACCACGTCCCCGACTACGTGACTTTCGTCGATCGTCTCAGCGATCTCGTCGCGCCCGGCGGTTGGTTCTACTCGGTCCAAGACCCCACGTACTACCCGCGCCGCAAGCGCCGGGTGCATGTGGCCGGTCGTGGCACCTACTTCCTGTGGCGCCTTGGCCAAGGCGATGTGCGCCGCGGCTTGGCCACTCGTTGGCGCCGACTTCGCGGCGTGTGGTCCGAGGACGAGCCATCTGATCTTGTGGAGTATCACGTGGTCCGCGACGGCGTCGATGAGCAAGCGCTCGTCGACGGCCTGAAGCCACGCTATGACGACGTTGAACTGTTCACCTACTGGTCCACCCAGAGCCCGGTGTTCCAGCGTATGTTCAACCGATTCGATCTGCCGACTGACTTCGGACTCATCGCCCGCGGCCGCCGCTAGGCGATCAACGGCCTGCGAGGACGATCTGCAGGCCTCGATCAAACGACCGATCGAGATCGGCGTCGGGTTCGACGACCCCGACGGCGCTGGCTAGTTGATGCATCTGGGTTGCTTGGGTGTGGCCGAACACGAACAGCAATAACGTGCGGGCGGCATCGCGGTCGCCCAAGATCTCGGTGAGATCAGCTTCGATTGCTGATGCGCCGAGTCGGAACGCCGACGCGGTGGCCACGACTTCTGAACCATCACGGATGCTGAGCATCGCGTCGCGCAGGTCCTGGCAGAGCTGACTAGCTCGCTCTTCGGGCTTCCCGTCGGTCATCGGCCGGACATCGGCCACGATCCGGTCGGCCATCAAGGCGAGCAGCGTCTGCTTGTCTGGCACGTGGTGGTACAGCGCGCTGGGCTGCACACCAAGGTGCCCAGCGACCCGCCGCATTGAGCAAAACTCCAAGCCGTACGACCCGAGCACCTCAAGTGCCCCTGCCACCACATCATCTAACCGGTTGACCACACCCCCACCCTATCGGTTAGCCTGAACACCGTTCAGGTGAACACCGTTCAGGTCACCTCCGATGAAGGATTCCCCCGATGAGCAGTACTGCAACTTCTCGCGCAACAACAACCGATCTGGCCCTCGTCGCCACGTTCGCCGCACTGATCGGCGTGTGCGCGATCCTGCCGGCCATCAACGGCGTCGCCAACGTCCCGTACACCTTGCAGATGTTCGGCATCTTCTTGGCCGCGGCCGTTCTGGGCCCGAAGCGTGGCGCACTCGCAGTGCTGCTGTACCTCGCCGTCGCCACGGCCGGAGTACCGATCTTCGCCAAGGGCGCAGCCGGCCCTGGCGTGTGGTCGGGCCCCACTGGTGGCTACTTGGTGGCCTTCCCGATCGCTGCCTTGCTGGTCGGATTCGTCGCGCTCCTCGTCGCGCGTCGCAGCCCCACCGCATTTGTCGGCGCTGTGTCGGTGGCTGCCGCGATTGTCACCGTTGCTGTGGTCGGATCGCTCGGCACACTCGGCATGGCTCGCGCGCTCGATGTGAGCATGTCCGTCGCGTGGGGCTACGCGACTCCGTTCTTCATTGCCGACATCACCAAGGGCATCATCGCGGCCATCGTCGCTTCGGCTGTGCATCGCGCCTTCCCGCAGTTGCTCCGCACAGCGCGCAAGTAGTCTTCGCAAGTGATTGAGTTCCGCGCGGCGAGCGTTGTCGTGGACACTCCACAGGGTCCGCTGACCGTGCTGGAGCCCACGACACTCACGCTCACCGAGCAGCGGATCGGCATCATCGGCGCGAACGGCTCGGGCAAGTCCACCTTGGCCCGGTTGATCAACGGTCTGGCCGACGTCACTGACGGGCAGGTCTTGGTTGACGGGGTCGACGTTGCTGAAGACGGACGTGCCGTCCGGCGGCGAGTCGGCTTCGTGTTCAGTCAGCCCGATGCGCAGCTGGTCATGCCAACGGTCGCTGAAGACGTCACGCTGTCGCTGCGACGAACGATTCGCGACAAAGCAGAACGGCGACGGCAAGCCGAGAAGGTGCTGGAGCGCATCGGTCTCGCCGATCGCGCCGACGTGAGTGTGCACGCGTTGTCAGGCGGGCAGAAGCAACTCTTGGCCTTGGCCGGGGTGCTGGCTACCGATCCGGCCGTCGTCGTGGCCGACGAACCGACGACTCTGCTTGACCTGCGCAATACGGCCGAGGTCGCCAATCAACTGTTCGCCATGCCCCAACAACTGGTGTTGGTGACGCACGATCTGGACTTAGCCCAGCGCTGCGACCGCGTCCTGGTCGTCAACGATGCAGCCGTCGTATTCGACGGCCCGGCAGCCAATGCGATCGCTCACTACCGCGCCCTGGTCACATCGTGAGTACCGAACTCATCGGCGCGTATCGGCCGGGCACCACCCTGCTGCACCGAATCCCGGCCGGACCCAAACTGGCGCTAGTCGCCGCATGGTCGATGCTTGTCGTCCTCACGAAGGGATGGCAAGCGGCAGCTGCGTGCTTAGTCGTCGCGTTGCTCATCGCCGCGTGGGCTCGCCTGGGGTTGCGGCGCACGTTGAAAGCAGCACGCGGACTGCTGATCATGCTCGCGATCGTGTCGGTGTTCCAGATCTGGCAACGAGGGTGGGAGGTTGCGGTCGCTGTCACCGGTGATCTGCTGGCGTTGTTCGTCGTGGCTCTCGCGTTCACCGCGACCACGCCAGTTGACGGCCTGCTGACTGCCATCGAGCGCGGACTTCAACCATTCCGACCCATCGGAGTCAAGCCAGAACGCGTCGCCCTCGCCTTCTCACTAGTGCTCAGTTCGCTGCCACGGCTTCTGGAGATCGCCAAAGAAACCCGCAGCGCGGCCAAAGCGCGCGGCCTCGAACGCAGCCCTCGAGCCCTCCTCGTCCCATTCGCGATCCGTTCAGTCGCCGGCGCCCTCGAAACCGGCGCCGCACTACACGCCCGCGGCCTCGGCGACGACTGATCCCATGAACACCATGAGGCCATGGTTTGTTGACACTCCTCATGGCATGCATGCCATGAGGAGTGCGTGAACACCATGACCTCATGGTGTTCACCGGTCAGGTGAGGTAGACCGGATCCTCTTCGATACCCGATTCCAGCCTGCGCTGGTCGGCGCGAACCATTGAGGTGATGAGTTCATCGAATGATGTGGTCGGGGTCCATCCCAAGTCGGTACGCAAGGCAGTTGCGTCTCCGCAGAGCCCTGCGGGATCGCCCGATCGGATGAGCGCTGGATCTTGCTCGATGTGGGACCAGGGATCATCGACACCCGCCGCAGCAAAGGCGGCTTCGACCAACTGGCCAATCGTGTGCAACTGGCCAGAGGCCACGACGTAGTCACGTGGCTGATCGGCTCGCACCATCCGCACCGCAGCGTCGATCACATCGCTAGCGGCCGACCAATCGCGCGACGTGTGCATATTGCCCAGCGTCATTACCTCTTGACGCCGTGCCGCGATCTCGGCGGCTGCACGAGTGATCTTGCGGGTCACGAACGCAGTCGGCCGGATCGGGCTCTCGTGGTTATAGAGGATGCCGACAGCGACAAAGCGGCCAGCATCCCGCGCGTCAGCAGCTAACCGATGCACAGCCGCCTTTGATTCGGCGTAGGGATTGGCGGGGGCCAACGGTGTTGATTCTGTCTGTGGATTAGTCGCCTCCGGGCCAAACACTTCCGAAGATGACGCCAGAAATACCCGACAGGCGGGCGACCATCGCGCGGTCGCCGTCAGCAAATCAGCAACTGCCGTCGTGTTGATCTGCGCGACGCCGTCGGGATCAGCCCAACCGCCGCGCACCGTCGAAACGGCAGCGAAGTGGTACACCTCGTCAGGCCGCACCTCGCGCACCAACTGGTCGATGGTCTCGCGGTCTCGCAGATCCAGCGGCACCTGCTCGACACCATTCAGGTACGGAGCCGCCCAGTCAGGCGCACCTGGCTTCGTGGTGCCGACGACCCGCCACCCCTCGGCGACCAAACGCCGAGCAGCCAGAACGCCGTCTTGGCCACCGACACCGGTGACCAACGCTGTGCGCTTCACGCCTGCTTCGACCACGTTTCAACGTCCGCGTCCACCATGAGACGAGCCAAGTCGCCGACCGCCGTTGTCGCTTTCCAGCCCAGCAGTTCAGTGGCCCGAGTCGGGTCGGCGATCAACGCATCCACCTCAGCGGGCCGCTCATACATCGCGTCGGTGTCGACATACTCCTGCCAGTCCAGACCGACGTGCTCGAAGGCCACCTGGCAGAACTCTCGGACCGTCGTGCCGACGCCAGTGCCGAGAACGAACGTAGACGGCTCGTCCTGCTGCAGCATGCGCCACATGCCTTCGACGTACTCCTTGGCATAGCCCCAATCGCGCACCGCGTCGAGGTTGCCGAGCGTGAGCCGATCCTGCGGGCCGAGCTTGATCTGGGCGGCGGCGCGAGTGATCTTGCGAGTCACGAACGACTCACCGCGGCGCGGGGACTCATGGTTGAACAGGATGCCCGACACTGCATACATGCCGTAGGCCTCGCGGTAGTTGACCGTCACCGAGTGGGCGTACAACTTAGCCGCGCCGTAGGGCGAGCGAGGGTGGAAGGCCGAATCTTCGCGCTGGGGAGGCGGCGTCGATCCGAACATCTCCGACGTCGACGCCTGGTAGAAGCGGGTATTGACCAGACCGGCGTTGCGGATCGCCTCAAGCAGCCGCACCGCGCCAACAGCATCGGCCGACGCTGTGTATTCCGGCATCTCAAAAGACACGGCGACATGGCTCTGCGCCGCCAAGTTGTAGACCTCGTCCGGCCGCACTTCGCGGACAATGCGATCGAGGCTGACGCCGTCGGTCATATCTCCGTAGTGCAAGTGCAGATGGTCTGCTGCCTGCGGATAGGTGAACCAGATCGGGTCGATGCGACCGCGGTTGAACGACGACGAACGCCGCACAATGCCGTGGACGTCATAGCCCTTCTCCAGCAACAATTCAGCCAGGTACGAACCGTCCTGACCGGTGATGCCGGTGATCAATGCCCGCTTCATGCCTCACCCTGTCCTTGACGTCCTGCCCCGGCCGACACCTTACTGGTGACGACTTACCGGTGATCGAGGTGCGAGGAACGAGCCTCGAGATCAGTTCCATGGTTTCGAGGCGCTCGTTCCTCGCGCACCTCAACCACCGGGGTTGGGTTAGATCAGAAGCTGTCGATGGCTGCGTTCAACGTCGCCGAGGGGCGCATGACTGCAGTGGCCTTGGCGACGTCGGGCTGGAAGTAGCCACCGATGTCGGCCGGGCTTCCCTGCACCGCAAGCAGTTCGTCGACGATGGTCTGCTCATTGGCAGCCAGCGACTCGGCCAGCGGCGCAAACGCTGCAGCCAGCGCGGCGTCGTCGGTCTGCTTAGCCAGCTCCTGCGCCCAGTACATGGCCAGGTAGAAATGGCTGCCGCGGTTGTCGGTGGTACCCAACTTGCGGCCCGGCGAGCGGTCTTCGTTCAGGAAGGTGCCGGTTGCGCGGTCCAGCGTGTCGGCCAGCACCTGCGCCTGGGCGTTGCCCGCGACCTTGGCGTACTGCTCCAGGCTCGGGACCAGGGCGAAGAACTCGCCCAGGCTGTCCCAGCGCAAGTAGTTCTCCTTGACCAACTGCTGCACGTGCTTGGGCGCCGAACCACCGGCACCGGTCTCGAACAGACCGCCGCCGTTGATCAGCGGCACCACCGACAGCATCTTCGCTGACGTGCCGAGTTCGAGAATCGGGAACAGGTCGGTGTTGTAGTCACGCAACACGTTGCCGGTGACGCTAATGGTGTCCTCGCCGCGGCGGATGCGCTCGACGCTGAAGGCTGCAGCATCAGCCGGAGCCATGATGCGGATGTCGAGGCCGTCGGTGTCGTGATCGGGGAGGTACGCGTTGACCTTCGCGATCAGGTTGGCGTCGTGGGCGCGGTTCTCGTCCAGCCAGAACACCGCGGGCGTCTGGGACGCACGAGCACGGGTCACGGTGAGCTTGACCCAGTCCTGGATCGGGATGTCCTTGGTCTGGCAGGCGCGCCAGATCGAACCGGCGGTGACCTGGTGCTCAATCAGCACATCGCCGGCAGCGTTGGTGACGCGCACGGCACCGTCGGTGGCGATCTCAAACGTCTTGTCGTGCGAGCCGTACTCCTCGGCCGCCTGAGCCATCAGACCCACATTGGGAACCGTGCCCATCGTGGCCGGGTCGAGTGCACCGTTGGCGCGGCAGTCGTCGATCACGGCCTGGTAGACACCGGCGTAGCTGCTGTCGGGGATGACGGCGAGCGTGTCGGCCTCCTGGCCGTCCGGGCCCCACATGTGGCCGGAGGTGCGGATCATCGCCGGCATCGAAGCATCCACGATGACGTCGCTGGGGACGTGCAAGTTGGTGATGCCCTTGTCGGAATCGACCATCGCCAGGCGAGGGCCATTGGCCAGACCGGCGTCGAAAGCCGCCTTGATCTCAGCGCCATTGGGCAGCGCATCCAGTCCGGCGAGCACAGCACCCAGACCGTCATTGGCGCTCAGGCCAGCAGCGGCAAGGTCGTCGCCGTACTGGGCGAACACGTCTGCGAAGAATGCGCGAACGACGTGACCGAAGATGATCGGGTCGGACACCTTCATCATGGTGGCCTTCAGGTGGACGCTGAACAGCACGTCGTCGGCCTTGGCCTTAGCGATCTGCTCGGTGAGGAAGGCGTCCAACTTGGCGCCGTCCATGAACGTGCCGTCGATGACCTCGCCGGCGAGCACCTTCAGATCGGACTTCAGCGTCGTGACGGTGCCATCGGCGGCTACGTGCTCGATCGTCAAGGTGTCATCGGCGGGCAGCACAACCGACTTCTCATTGCTGAAGAAGTCGTCGTGACCCATCGTGGCGACGTTGGTCTTCGAATCGCTGCTCCATGCACCCATCGAGTGCGGGTGCGATTTGGCGTAGTTCTTGACCGAGGCCGGTGCGCGGCGATCGGAGTTACCTTCACGCAGCACCGGGTTGACGGCCGATCCCTTGACCTTGTCGTAGCGGGCGCGGACGTCGCGCTCTTCGTCAGTCTGCGGGTCTTCGGGGTAGTCAGGAAGCGCATAGCCCTGCTGCTGCAGCTCGGCAACCGCGGCCTTGAGCTGCGGAACCGACGCCGAAATATTCGGCAACTTGATGATGTTGGCTTCGGGCGTCTTGGCAAGCGCACCGAGTTCGGCGAGGGCATCGGGCAACTGCTGCTCGGCCGACAGCCGGTCCGGGAACTGGCTGATGATGCGGCCCGCCAGCGAAATATCGCGCGTTTCAACCGGAACTCCGGCCTTGCCTGCGAACGCGCTGACAATAGGCAGGAATGAGTGCGTCGCAAGCGCGGGCGCCTCGTCAGTGTGGGTGTAGATGATGGTCGACTCAGCCACGGGGACTCCGTTTCGCGCGTTCGGAAAGCAATTTGTCTTGACGTCAAGATATCTCACGCCGGGGCAGGACTCCAATTGGCCTCTATCCCAACCGACCTAACGGTGGCAGCCATCGGAGCGTCTGTCGACCCAGACGGTGCAGCGAATCTAGGATCACTCCATGCCCGCAGCCGAGCCGTTGCACGCTCTCGTCGTCGACGACGAGCAACCGGTCCTCGATGAGTTGGTCTATCTGCTCAACCGCGATGACCGCATTGCGACCGTCCGCTCCACCTCCTCGGGTGCCGAAGCGTTGCGCATGATTGAGCGTGGCGGCATTGATGCGGTGTTTCTAGATATCGCAATGCCTGGATTGTCCGGCCTCGATATCGCGCGTCTGCTCGACAAATTTCGTGAGCCGCCGCGCATCGTTTTTGTCACGGCGCACGACCGGCACGCAGTCGATGCCTTTGAGGTCAAAGCGGTCGACTATTTGCTCAAGCCTGTGCGCGAGGAGCGTCTCTCCGAAGCCATCCGACGACTTTCTGAGATCGACGACAGCGAATCGACCGATGAACGCATCGCCGTCGAGCTGGGCGGAATCACTCGATTCGTGCGACGGTCGACGGTAGGGCTCGCCGAAGCCCAAGGCGACTACGTACGGCTGCACACCACCGAAGGCACCAGCCATCTGATCCGTTCACCGCTCACCGCTCTCGCCGAGGCATGGGCGGATGCCGGCTTCGTGCGTGTACATCGAAGCCACCTGGTCAATCTTGACCTCGTGCGTGAAGTGCGGTCGGGCTCTGGGCGAACCACCGTCGTGATCGACCTCGGCGAACCAGTTGAGGTGGACGTGGCACGCCGTCACGCCAAGGAACTCCGTGAGCGCATCTCCTCCCGAACCTGACCATCGCGACGGCGAGAAGATCTACACCGAACGGGTGCGGGTCACCAGCCCGCTGGGATCAGCGGCGCGACACGTCTCGCGCAGCGTGCGCCAAGAGATCGACGAGTCGACCGGCGTCGGCGAGGTCTACATGCGCTCACTGATCCGATCGCAGTTTCGTGCGGCGCTCACTGTCGTATCCACGTTGATCTTGTCCCTCGGCGTTCTGCCCCTCGTCTTCATCACGATCGACGCATCGACGACGACATCGCTATGGGGCGTCCCACTGCCGTGGATCATCTTGGGTTTCGCGGTTTATCCGTGCATCGTGCTGATCGGGTGGCTGTACGTGCGGCAGGCCGAACGCGCGGAACGCGACTTCATCGACTTGGTCGAGAACGAGTCCGACAGTTCAAGTGGGCCGGGATCACAATGAACAGCACCTACGGCATCATCGCCATCTCGCTGGTTGCCTTAGCAACAATCGGCATCGGAGCATTCGGACTGCGCGTCAGCCGCACCACCAGCGACTTCTATGTTGCGTCTCGTTCAGTGCGCCCATGGCTCAACAGTTCGGCCATCGGCGGCGAGTACCTCTCCGCAGCGTCGTTCCTCGGCGTTGCTGGTCTCGTTCTCGCGTCGGGCGCCGATATGTTGTGGTTCCCGATTGGCTGGACCACCGGATATCTACTTCTCTTGGTGTTCGTCGCCGCTCCGCTGCGTCGATCCGGCGCCTACACGGTGCCCGACTTCGCCCAGGTCCGTCTGCAGTCTGAGGCGGTGCGACGAGCTGCCACGATTCTGATCGTCGTCGTTGGTTGGTTCTACTTGATGCCGCAGTTCCAAGGCGCTGGGCTGACCGTTCGCACCGTGACGGGCGCGCCAGGTTGGGTCGGATCGGTCGTGGTCGCCGCCATCGTGGTGGTCAACGTGATCTCCGGCGGAATGCGCAGCATCACCTTCGTACAAGCCTTCCAGTACTGGCTCAAACTGACGGCCCTGCTGGTGCCGCTGTTCTTCCTCGTCAGCGCCTGGACCGACGACGGTCGCCCCCGCCCGGTGGCGTCCAGCGCCTGGATCGAACCGTTCACCACCACCGACGGCCCCGGTCTCTATATGACGTACTCCGTCATGGCCGCGACGTTCTTGGGCACTATGGGTCTGCCGCATGTGGTGGTGCGGTTCTATACGAACCCCGACGGCCACGCGGCTCGCCGCACCACGCTGATCGTGCTGATGCTGGTGGGCACGTTCTATCTGCTGCCAACGCTTTACGGCGTCCTCGGGCGCATCTACGCCAGTGACCTCGTTGATGCCGGCCGTGCCGATGCGGTCGTGCTGGAGTTGCCTTCGCGGATGCTGGGCGGAACCACCGGCGAACTGCTGGCGGCGCTGCTCACGGCAGGAGCATTCGCCGCGTTCTTGTCGACGTCGTCTGGTCTGACGATGGCCATTGCGGGCGTGGTCGGCCAGAGTCTGACGCGCCGACCAGCGATCAGTCGCCGACTGTCCGGCATCGCCGCCTTACGCATCGCGGCTGCGGGATCGGTGCTCGTCCCGCTCCTGCTGGCGCTTTCGGCCGAACGTATCGCGGTGGCCAACTCGGTGACCTTCGCGTTCGCTCTCGCGGCTTCCACGTTTTGCCCGCTGCTCGTTCTGGGAATTTGGTGGCGCGGACTCACCGCACCAGGCGCCATCGCCGGCCTCATCGTCGGCGGCATCGCCGCTGGACTCGGACCGATCGTGACGATCGTCGGACACCCCGGCGGCTGGTTCGGAACGCTGATGGCTCAGCCAGCGCTGTGGTCAGTCCCGCTGGCGTTCGGACTCATGGTCTCGGTGTCGCTGCTGACCCGCGACGCAATCCCCCGCAACGTCGCCCGCACCATGGTCCGCCTGCACACCCCCGAACGCATTGACGTTGACCGACGCGACGCCTAATCCCCGCTGAGTGACACGTTTTTGCAGTTTTCCAACCCCAAAATCGGTAAAAACGTGTCACTCTGCGGGGTCGGGGGTCCA
>JBEBVW010000043.1:0-13619 GCA_040392565.1 Aeromicrobium sp.
CTGAGGAGTCACTTAGTTCCCGCTGAGGAGTCACTTAGTTCCCGCTGAGGAGTCACAGAGTTCGGTGGTTGAGGTGCGAGGAACGAGCCTCGAAACCGCCGTACGTGCTCCGATTGCGAATCATCAAGCCAAGGCGCCGTGAAGAAGTGCATTGAGCAGCAGGACCGCGCCTTGTTTATGCAGTGGTTCATTGCCATTGCCGCATTTAGGGGAGACCACGCAGGCGGGACAGCCGTTGAGGCATGGGCAGGATGCAATGGCGTCACGGGTCATGGTGAGCCAAGTTATGGCGACGTCGTAGCCGCGTTCGGCAAAGCCAGCGCCTCCCGGATGCCCATCGTGGACAAAGACGGTCAGTCGGCCGGTGTCTGGATGAAGTGCGGTGGAAAGTCCGCCGAGGTCCCAGCGATCGCAGGTGGCAAGAAGTGGGAGCAGGCCGATGGATGCGTGTTCGGCCGCGTGTGCGGCGCCAGGCACGTCGGTGACGTCGAGGACCGATTCGACGGTTTCGGCTGGCAGCGTCCACCACACTGCTTTGGTCGATAGCGTGCGCACCGGAAGGTCTAATAGTTCTTCGCCGAGGACGCGGTGGTCATCGGTGCTTCGCTTGAGGTAGCTGATGACTTGCGTTGAAACGTCGACCGACCCGAAATTCAGCGTTGCATCGCTCCAGGAGGTGCTCTGCTCGACGCCAGTGATCGCCACTTCGGTGACCGACCTGGCCTGTGTCGAATAGTGCGGATCGGCGCGATGAGCGACGGCGACACTGCTTTCAACGTCGTATTCATCGATTACGTACTCATCGCCTTGGTGCACATAAACAGCGCTGGAATGGACCGCGGCGTCAGCGCTGCCCGCGTCGACGGTTCCGATAAGGCGGCCAGTGGGGCCGTCCACGATCTGCACGGGTGCCCCACCTGAAGACCGCAGATCAGCCAAGCCCGCGGCCCGATCGCGGCGCGTCCAGAACCAGCCAGCATCGCGCTTGCGGAGCCAGCCGGCCTGCTCCAACGCAGCAACGCCGGCGGTCGCATTCGGGCCAAACCGGTCAAGATCGGCCCCGGCAGTGAGTGGCAACTCGTGGGCTGCGGCCGCCAGATGTGGGCCGAGGACATAGGGATTATTGGGGTCGAACACGGTCGACTCGACGGGCGCTTGGAAGAGTGCCTCGGGGTGGTGCACGAGGTAGGCGTCGATGGGTTCATCTCGGGCGATGAGAATGCCGAGTGAGTGATTGCCTTCGCGCCCCGCGCGCCCCAGTTGCTGTGTCAGGGCCGCGCGAGTTCCGGGGAATCCCACCGACAGCACCGCATCAAGCCCCGAAATATCAATACCTAGTTCGAGCGCGTTCGTGGTGGCCAGCCCCAACAGATCGCCAGACCGTAGTCGCGCTTCTAGTTCGCGGCGTTCTTCAGGCAGGTAGCCGCCGCGATAGGTGGCGACATGTCGCGGGAGGTCTGGATCGACCTCATGGAGTCGGCGTTGGGCGATGGCGGCAACCGCTTCAGCAGTACGGCGGGAACGGACGAAAGTGAGAGTGCGGACTCCTGCCGACACCAGATCGGTCATCAGCTCAGCGGCCTCGCGTGTGGCGGACTGCCTGATGCCGTCCTCGCCGCCAATGAGTGGTGGCTCCCATAGTGCGATGGTGCGTTCGCCGTGAGGTGATGCGTCGTCGACTACCGCTGCTGCTGGCCGGCCGGTGAGCCGTTCAGCGACCGAGCCTGGCTCAGCCACCGTGGCCGAGGTGAGGATGATCTGTGGGCTGACGCCGTAGTGCTCGCAAATGCGCAGCAGTCGGCGAATGACATGTGCGACGTGAGCGCCAAACACTCCGCGGTAGTGGTGGCACTCATCGACCACGATGTGTGTCAGTCCGCCGAGCAGCCGAGCCCAGCGCGGATGGGCCGGAAGTATCGAATGGTGAAGCGTGTCGGGATTGGTCAGAACGTAGTTGGCATGCTCGCGAGCCCAGTCGCGTTCCTCGCGGGCGTTGTCGCCGTCAACTGCTGCTGCGCGCAACGGCGGCCATTGGGGGAGCCGGCGCAGTTGATCGGCAGCTAGGGCCTTCGTGGGAGCGAGGTACAGAACTGTGGGTCGTCGGCCGGCGTGAATGCCTTCGCCGACGAAGCCGCTGGCGATGGATTCGAACGCGGACGCCTGGAAGATCAGCGACTTGCCTGACGCCGTACCGGTCGCGACGACGACGTCGCGGCGGTCCGCCAGGTGACCGAGGGCTTGAGCCTGATGGGCCCACAACACCTGCGCTCCTTCGGCGATAAAGAGGTCTCGCACCTCGTCTCTGATCCAGGCAGGCCACGGTTCAACCGTTGCTGCTCGCTCGGGGAGGTGTTCGACGTGAGTGACCCGATCGGCGTGCCGTGCGAGCAGATCATTCACCGGGTTCACCGCGAAAGTCTCCCACCCGCCAAGGACGGTTCGATCAGTCGACCGTCAATGCGCCGTCAACCGTGGTTGAATGCCTGCCAGGGAGGTGGAGTGATGGATCCGATGACAGTCAGCACCAGCGCTATTGAGCCCTTTGAGCTCATCGAGGTTGGGGGCGAAGTCGATGTGTACACCGCTCCGAAACTGCGAGAAGCAATCGCTGCGTCGATTGATGCCGGGCGAACCCGGTTGATTATCGACGTCCAGCAGGTGGCATTCCTCGATTCCACGGGGTTAGGCGTTCTCGTCGGGGCGTTGAAGCGGGTGCGTAGCGAGGGCGGATCGCTCGACATCGTGTGCACTCAGGAACGCATCGCCAAGATTTTTGAGATCACCGGACTGGACAAGGTGTTCGGTCTGCATCAGTCAGTTGACGCCGCCCGCGCGGCTCACGACTGACCAGACTCTGGACCCCTCCCGGAAAAATCGGGCGCGGCTGTGTAGCGTACGTCACACAGTCCTTCCCTGGGGCTGTGTCTCTATGCCCTGATTCTTGGAGGATTCCATGGCGAATGCGACATTGGTCGCAGCTGCCTCGGGCCTCACGCTGGACGACTCCAACACCTATCTGGTGTACGGCGTTCTCGGTGTGGGTGTCCTGGCTCTGCTCTTCGCGGTCCTGTTCCGGTCCGAGGTTCTTCGCGCAAGCGAAGGCACCGAGCGGATGCAGGAGATCGGACGCGCGGTCCAGGAAGGCGCTTCGGCCTACCTGACCCGACAGTTCAAGACGCTCGGCGTCTTCGCTGTCATCGCCTTCGGCCTGCTGTTCTTGCTGCCCGGTGAAACCGACGTCAAGGTCGGCCGCTCGGTAGCGTTCTTGGCCGGCGCCGTGTTCTCTGCAGCTATCGGCTACTTCGGCATGTGGCTCGCAGTGCGCGCCAACGTCCGAGTCGCCGCAGCAGCTCAGAACGAAGGCCGCAGCGCTGCGATGCGTATCGCGTTCCGCACCGGCGGCACGGTTGGCATGTCGACGGTCGGCCTGGGTCTGCTGGGCGCAGCCGCTGTCGTCTTGATCTACGAAGGTGACGCCCCCTCGGTGCTAGAGGGCTTCGGTTTCGGCGCGGCATTGCTCGCGATGTTCATGCGTGTCGGTGGCGGCATCTTCACCAAGGCGGCTGACGTTGGCGCCGACTTGGTGGGCAAGGTGGAGAACAACATCCCCGAGGACGATCCCCGCAACGCAGCGACCATCGCTGACAACGTGGGCGACAACGTGGGTGACTGCGCCGGTATGGCCGCCGACCTCTTCGAGTCCTACGCCGTCACCTTGGTGGCCGCGCTGATCCTCGGCTCGGTGGCCTTCGGTGAAGAGGGCCTCGTGCTCCCGCTGTTGATTCCTGCGATCGGTGCGCTGACCGCGATCCTCGGTGTCTACATCACGCGTCCGGTCGAGGGCGAGAACGGTCTGACCACGATCAACCGCTCGTTCTATATCTCGGCGGCAATTTCAGCCATTGCCTCGGCTGCGGTGTGCTGGTTCTACCTGCCGTCGTCGTTCGATGAATTGACGTTCGCTGACGGTGGCACCACGAATGCGCTGGTGCAGGCGTTCTTCGGTGAAGCCGAAGTCATCGACAAGGACCCGCGCTTCATCGCGATCGCCGCTGTGGTCATCGGCATCGTGTTGGCGGGCCTGATTCTGGCTTTGACCGGCTACTTCACGGGTACTGAAACCCGCCCGGTCAAGGATGTCGGCAAGACCTCGCTCACCGGCCCGGCCACCGTGATTCTGTCCGGTCTTTCGGTCGGCTTCGAATCTGCCGTCTACACGGCATTGGTTATCGGCAGCGCCGTATTCGGTGCGTTCCTGTTGGGCTCTGGCTCGATCGTTGTCTCGCTGTTCGCGGTCGCGTTGGCGGGCTGTGGTCTGTTGACCACGGTTGGCGTCATCGTCGCGATGGACACATTCGGTCCGGTCAGCGACAACGCTCAGGGCATCGCTGAAATGTCCGGTGACGTCGACGAAGAAGGCGCTCAGATCCTCACCGAACTGGACGCCGTGGGTAACACGACGAAGGCCATCACTAAGGGCATCGCAATCGCGACGGCTGTGCTCGCCGCAACCGCGCTGTTCGGTTCGTTCGCTGACGGCATCAAGAAGGAGTTCTCGGCGATCCTGTCAGGCTTCGATCCGGCCGATGCAGACGGAATCCAGGAGTTTGCTGCTGGCCTGAAGGAAGCCGACATCAACGCACTGCGCGGCATCTTGAACGTCGGCGATCCGAGCATCCTGGTCGGTTTGCTGATCGGTGCGGCTGTCGTGTTCTTGTTCTCGGGCTTGGCCATTAGCGCCGTCGGTCGCGCCGCTGGCGCGGTCGTGTTCGAGGTGCGTCGCCAGTTCAGGGAGATCCCCGGAATCATGGAGGGCACTGGCCGTCCTGAGTACGGCAAGGTCGTCGATATCTGCACGCGCGATTCGCTGCGCGAATTGGCGACGCCGGGCATCTTGGCGATCTTCGCTCCCATCGCGGTCGGCTTCGGCTTGGGCATCGCCCCGCTCGGCGCTTACCTCGCTGGCGCGATTGCCACAGGCACGCTGATGGCGGTCTTCTTGGCCAACGCCGGTGGTGCGTGGGACAACGCCAAGAAGCTGGTTGAAGACGGCAACCACGGCGGCAAGGGATCGGAAGCCCACGAGGCCACCATCATTGGTGACACCGTCGGCGACCCGTTCAAGGACACCGCTGGTCCGGCGATCAACCCGCTGCTGAAGGTGATGAACCTGGTGGCGCTGCTGATCGTTCCGCTGATCGTCAAGTACTCGTACGGAGACGACACCAACGATGCGCTGCGCTACAGCGTGGCCGGTGTGGCCGCGTTGATCATCGTGGTCGCGGTGTACATCTCCAAGCGTCGCCCCATCGCCATCAGCGATGACGAGGCTGGCGCTGAGGAACTCGTCGACGCCTAACCGCATCACCCCAACGGCCCCCGCTCGCTTCGGCGAATGGGGGCCGTTGTGCGTTCTGCGGGTCTGACGGTTTACCACGTGAACGTGGTAAACCGTCACTCAGCAAGGCAAATTTGCCTGGTGAAGTGACGTGTTGCCTGGTGAAGTGCGACTTGGGCGGTCCGCAATGAGAGGGTGTCGGAGTGCTGGATGATCTGACCACAGCGAAATTGGCCGAAGCGCTCCGATCCGCTGACTTCACGGCGACTCGGGTGTACGAACTAATCGGCGAAGAAGGTCACCGGGCACTCGCGCGCAATCAGGTCGTCCCCGCGCTGCGGGCATCCCGAGGCGGCAGTCCGACGGAGACGCTGCTGAGACTGTTCTCGTTGCAGGTGCCGGTGGCGCGCGACCAAGTCCAGGCCGCACTCCCACAACTCATCGAACCGATGACGGCTGCTGGCCTGCTCGCCGAGTCTGGGGGTGAGATCGTCGCACTCGTCGATGTGCGCCCGTACGGCGATGAAGACCACGACTGGTGGGTTGTCTGCGATTCAACGCCAGGGCTGGGCCGGCCGCTTGAGCCGATGGATCCCCAACATGTCCTGGGCATCAGCGAGGCCTCCAACAGCCTGGCGCAGCTCGTAATTCGCGATCGCATCGGTTCAGCGCTCGACCTAGGGACCGGATGTGGCGTTCAAGCTCTCCACTTGGCGCAGCACAGCGAAAACGTGGTCGCGACCGACGTCAATCCGCGAGCGTTGGCAATGGCTGATCTCAACGCCCGGCTCAATGGCGTGAATTTCGACGTCCGCAATGGCAGCTTCTATGAGCCAGTTGCTGGAGAACGTTTTGATCTCATCGCCACCAATCCGCCGTTCGTCATTTCGCCACCTGGCAGCCCGGTGCTGGTTTACCGAGATTCTGGAATGCCGGGCGACGCTGTGGTGCGCCATGTAGTTGAGAATGCTGCGGACCATCTTCATCCCGGCGGCTGGTGCCAGGTGCTGGCGAACTGGGCCATCCACGGTGATCGAGAGTGGCAGGACGATCTGGCCTCGTGGGTTGACGGCCGCGGACTCGACACCTGGGTCCTGCAACGTGAACATGTTGATCCGGCCGAGTACGTCGAAATGTGGCTGGCTGACGCGGGATTGACTCCTGGCCCCGAACACACTCGCCGCTACGACGCCTGGCTGGACTGGTTCGCCTCGGAGAACATCACCGGCGTCGGATTCGGCTGGTTGTCGATGCGCCGTACCGATGCGCCCGCAACCACTCGCTTTGAAGAGTGGGTAGGTGCTATTGCTCCGCCGGTCGGCGACGCTGTGGCGCAGTGGGGCCGCGCCGTTGACCTACTGCGAGATACGACAGACGAGGCGTTGCTCGATACCACCCTGTGGGCTCGGCCAGCGCAACAGGAATCGACTGGCCGCCCTGGTCAGGAAGATCCGGAGCGCATCGTTCTGCGACTCGCCCACGGAGTGCAGCGCACCCGCCAAGTCGACACGGTCGAGGCGGCCATCGTTGGTGCATGCGACGGCGAACTGACCGTGGGCCAAATCCTCAACGCCCTCGCCAGCATCCTCGACGAACCCCACCTACCCGAAACGGCCCTGCCAGCTGTCCGCGACCTGATAGCCGAAGGCTTCCTCTCCCGCTGAGTGTCACGTTTTTACCGTTCAGAGGCCGAAAAACCTGTAAAAACGTGTCACTCAGCGGGGACCGGGGTTGGGCGGAAGGCGGGGATGAGTTGGCCGCCCCAACTGATCAGGGCGATGGCGACGGCAACGGCGCCGCCGAGGACGAAACCGCCCCAGGGCGCGATTTCGTCGATGGCTACACCGATGGAGGGGCCGGCGATGGCGGCGCCGACGGTGTGGGCGGTGCCGAACCAGCCCATGGCTTCGCCGCGGCGTGATTCTGGCGTCAACTTCGCCAACCATTCCGACGCGGCGGTCAGCGTGGGTGCGCACAGGAAGCCGGCGGGGATCACGGCAATCGCCAAACCGAGTACCGAATCGGCAAGGCCGATGGGAATGGTCGCCACACCTAGTCCAAGCAGGAGATAGGTGGGCCGGATCGAGGTGTGCAGCGCACCGTAGAGCAGCCCACCGAACAAGCTGGCGCCTCCCCACAACGCGTACACGCCAGCGATGGCTCCGGTGGTGCCCAGATCTTCAAGTTCAGCCACGATGCCAAGGTCGGTGGCGTAGAGACCGAAGACTGAGCCGGCGGCGATCAGGAACAGGAAGCCGATTGGCACCGACATCCAGGTCACCGTCTCATTGGCGGAACTTGTCTCGTCAGTGGGTTCGGCCGAGCGGGTGGGTGGGTTGAGGCGCAACAACACCAATCCTGCGATGACCTCGCAGGCTCCGATGAAGCCGATGGCCGCTGCCGCACCAAACTGAGTTACCACCAAGACCCCAACTGCAGGGCCAATGATGAAACTGCCTTCGGTGACAACGCTGTCGGCCGAAAACGCGGTGCGACGCTGGTTTTCTTCGACCATGACACTCAACGACTGGCGCATGACCGAGAAGATCGGGATCAGGAACAAGCCCATCAGGAAGGTGGTGGGCACCAGTAGCCAGTAGGGCGCGAAGACGGCGACCGGGTACAGCAAACCGACCGCCACGATGGACGGAAGGACGGCGCGCTTCAACCCCACTTGGTCAATGCGGCGGCCGCGCCACGGGCTACCGATGGCGGCGCCAATCGTGGTGGAGGCGGCGACAATGCCGGCCTGGGCATAGCTGCCGTCGAGCTCTTTGACGACCAAGAGAGTGAACGCCAGCGGTGCCGCCATAGGTGGCATTCGCGCGAAGAAAGCGACGATGAACAACTGCCGGATACGGCTGTCTCGAAGCAGTTCAAGGTAGCCGGACAGGTTCACTGACTTATTCTCACACCAGGCACCGACAGGACGGCACTGTGCCAACTGCTTGACAGCAGGGTCTAGCGTATGCGTCGTCGTCACTTCCCCCAGGAGAGCAACTCGTGACCAGCCTCGTCATCGTCGAGTCACCGAACAAAGTCCGTAGCATCGCGGGCTACCTCGGTGACGGCTACGTCGTCGACTCCTCCGTGGGCCACATTCGTGATCTGCCGCGCAGCGCCGATGAGATCCCTGCGCAGTACAAGGGCCTGGGGTGGGCGCGACTGGGCGTCGACATCGAGAACGACTTTGAGCCGGTCTATGTCGTCTCTGCCGACAAGAAGAGCCAGATGAGCAAGCTGAAGAAGCTACTCAAGGACGCGGACGAACTCGTCCTGGCAACCGATGAGGACCGCGAAGGTGAAGCCATCGCGTGGCATCTGCTTGATGAGCTGAAGCCGAAGGTCCCGGTCAAGCGCATCGTCTTCAACGAGATCACCAAAGACGCCATCCAGCGCGCCATCGCCAATCCGCGCGACGTCGACATGGACCTGGTCGACGCACAAGAAACCCGCCGCATTCTGGACCGCATCTACGGCTATGAAGTCTCGCCGGTGTTGTGGAAGAAGGTCATGAGTGGACTGTCGGCTGGCCGTGTGCAGTCGGTCGCCACTCGCCTAGTGGTGGAGCGCGAGCGCGTGCGCATGGCGTTCAAGGCCGCGTCGTACTGGGACCTCGAAGCATTCTTCGACGCTGGCGAGAAGCACGACCCGCGCACCTTCCCGGCGAAACTGACGAGCGTCGACGGCAAGCGTGTCGCATCAGGTCAGAACTTCGATAACGAAGGCAATCTGAAGAAGACCGACGTCGTTCACCTCGACGAAGCTGCAGCTGGCGCATTGGCTGATGGCCTGCGCGAGCAGTCGTTCACGGTCACGTCGGTCGAATCTAAGCCCTACTCGCGCAAGCCCTACGCGCCGTTCCGCACCACCACGATGCAGCAGGAAGCTTCGCGCAAGTTCGGCTTCGGCGCGGCCCGCACGATGCAGGTCGCCCAGCGCCTGTACGAGGGCGGCCACATTACTTATATGCGTACCGACTCCACCACGCTGTCGGACACTGCGTTGAAGGCGGCCCGCACGCAGGTGGCCGAGCTGTATGGCGCCGAATACGTTCCGGATTCACCGCGTACTTACGCAGGCAAGGTCAAGAACGCCCAGGAAGCCCACGAAGCGATCCGTCCCGCTGGCGAGCGTTTCACGACTCCGCAGGCGTCGGGTCTGTCCGGCGATGAGTTCAAGCTCTACGAGCTCATCTGGAAGCGCACTATCGCTTCGCAGATGAAGGACGCGCAGGGCAATCAGGTCTCGATCCGCATCGGCGCACAAGCCACCACGGGTCAGCGTGCTGAGTTCAGCGCATCGGGCCGCACCATCACTTTCCATGGTTTCCTCAAGGCCTACGTGGAGTCCACCGATGACGGCACCGAGGGCGATGACAAGCAGACCAAGTTGCCCAATCTGACCGAAGGCGAAACTGTCATTCCGGTCGAGTTGGGCAAGTCGGGCCATCAGACCAAACCGCCGGCGCGCTTCACCGAAGCCACGCTGATCAAAGAGTTGGAAGAGCGCGAAATCGGTCGTCCGTCGACGTATGCGTCGATCATCGGGACCATCCAGAACCGCGGCTACGTGTACAAGAAGGGCACCGCGCTGGTGCCGGCGTGGATCGCGTTCAGCGTGGTGCGATTGCTCGAACGCCACTTCAGTCGCCTGGTCGACTACAGCTTCACCGCCGAACTCGAATCAGTGCTCGATGAGGTTTCCAAGGGCCAGGCCGAACGCGTTGCGGTACTTGAGTCGTTCTGGACCGGCGAAGGTGCCAATGACACTGGCCTCAAGCGACTGATCGAGAACTTGCCTGAGATCGACGCTCGCGAAATGGCCACTTTCCCCCTTGGTGAAGACATCGCGGTGCGCGTCGGCCGCTATGGCCCGTACCTCGAGGGCCCGCCGTTCACCGAGGGTGAAGACGGCAAGACGGTGCCCACCCGTGGCAACATCCCTGAGGATCTGCCGCCGGACGAATTGACTTTGGACAAGGCCAAGGAACTGCTGGCCACTCCGGCCGGAATGGAACGCGAACTGGGCGTCCACCCCGAAACGGGCCTGTTAATCACCGCGCGCAACGGACGCTTTGGTCCTTACGTCACCGAAGCGCTGCCAGATGACGCTAAGAAGGCCGATAAGCCACGCACGGCCAGCCTGTTCAAGACCATGTCGCTCGATCTCATCACGTTGGATGAGGCCGTGCAGTTGTTGACCTTGCCGCGCACCATCTACGTCGATGAAGACGGCACTGCGGTCACCGCGCAGAACGGTCGTTATGGCCCGTATTTGAAGAAGGGCACAGATTCGCGGTCGCTGGAGAAAGAGGAAGAACTCCTCACCATCACCGAAGAGCGCGTCCGCGAGATCTATAGCCAGCCCAAGACCTATGGCCGCCGTGCTGCCGCTGCGCCGCTGAAGGAACTGGGCGACGACCCAGTGTCGGGCAAGCCCGTGGTGGCCAAGGACGGCCGATTCGGCATGTACGTCACCGACGGCGAATACAACGCCACGCTGCGCAAGGACGATTCGCTGGAGACGCTCACTCCCGAGCGCGCCTTCGAATTGCTGGCTGAACGTCGCGCCAAGGGCCCGGCGAAGAAGGGCGGCAAGAAGACCGCCAAGAAGTCGACCAAGAAGACTGCAGCAAAGAAGACCGCCAAGAAGACAACCGCTAAGAAGACAGCGGCCAAAAAAGCAGCTGCGAAGAAGTCGTAACTGTCGCCTGTCAGTTGGTCTATTTAGGCTGACCGCATGGCTTCGGCAGATCCTCCTGAGTTCCTCGATCGCATGAGGTCGCTGTGCATGGGTCTGCCCGAAGTCGTCGAGCAGAAGGCTTGGGTGGGATATCGCTGGCGCATTCGGTCCAGCACGTTCGCGCATCTGTTCACGCTCGAACCCGGCGATGAGTCGCTGCTGATGCCGCCAGGCCGGCGTGCGTTGGGAGCAACAGCTGTGGCATTTCACGCCACCGACGAAGAGCTGTACGCCCTCGAGCACGCTGGCCCGCCGTTCTGGCGAACCTCGTGGGGCCGCAACGGCATGGGCCTGCTGCTTGACGTGGACACCGACTGGGATGAGGTCATCGAACTCATCACCGACAGCTATTGCGTGCAGGCGCCCAAGCGATTGGCCGACCGTGTCGCAGCCGACGTGGGTGGTGGCCGTTAGGCTCGCACGCATGCAGCCTCGCTACACCGACACGGGCGTCTTCATCGCGTTCGAAGGCGGCGAAGGCGGTGGAAAGTCCACCCAGTCCACGTTGTTGGCCGACTGGCTTACCGGGCGCGGCCACCAGGTGCTGTTGACGCGCGAACCAGGCGGTACCGCCGTGGGGCAGCAGTTGCGTTCCATCGTGCTGGGGCATGAGACCGGCGATTTGTCGCCGCGTACCGAGGCGTTGCTTTATGCCGCCGATAAGGCCGAGCACGTCGATTCGCTGCTCCTGCCGGCGCTCGCCGACGGCAAGGTCGTCATCACCGACCGCTACGTCGATTCGGCATTGGCCTATCAAGGCGCGGGCCGCACGCTTGAGGTCGCTGAAGTCGAAGAAGTCAACCGGTGGGCTACGGCAGATCTCCGCCCGCACCTCACCATCGTGCTCGACCTCGACCCGCAAATCGGGTTGAGCCGCTTCGACGGCGCCGATCGCATCGAAGCCGAACCGCTGGAGTTCCATCAACGCGTCCGACAAGGGTTCCTCGATCTAGCTGCGCGCGAGCCGCAGCACTATCTGGTGCTCTCGGCCACCGATACGCCCGAGGCCATCCATGCTGCGATTCGCGAAGCTGTGGAACCGTGGCTGGGGCAGGCGCAATGAACGCCTCAGTGTGGTCTGAACTGGTCGGCCAGCAGCCGGTCGTTGAGACGTTGCAGGCGGCGGTTGCGTCGGCGTCCGGCGAAGGTCGGTCAATGACGCACGCCTGGTTGTTCACTGGTCCGCCCGGATCGGGTCGGTCTAACGCCGCCCGAGCCTTCGCGGCCGCTCTGCAGTGCGAAGACGCTGGCTGCGGGCATTGTCACTCCTGCACCACGGTGTCAGCAGGTAGCCACCCCGACGTCACGCTCATCAACACCGCCGGTCTGTCGATCGGTGTCGACGCAGTGCGTGAGTATGTGCGCACGGCTGCACTCCGACCAGCGCTGGGGCGTTGGCAGATCATGATTGTCGAAGACGCCGACCGGCTCACCGATCAAGCTGCTAACGCGCTGCTGAAAGCCATCGAAGAACCGGCCGCCCGAGCCATCTGGATGCTGTGTGCGCCGTCGGTTGAGGATGTCGTCATCACGATTCGGTCGCGTTGCCGCGCCGTGCTGCTGCGCACGCCGCCCATCGCGGACATTGCCGAATTGTTGGTCACTCGCGATGGTGTCGAACCCGAACTTGCTGCCGCCGCTGCCGCCGCATCCCAGGGCCACATCGGCCGGGCCAGGGGCTTGGCGCGCGACCCCGCTGCACGCGAACGACGCCAGTCGGTTCTGCGCATCCCGTCGTCGTTGCGCAGTGTCGCCGATTGTCTGCAGGCAGCCCAGCAGATCGTCGACGACGCCACGGCCAGTGCCAACCATCGGGCTGAGTCGTTGGAGCAACGCGAGCTCGACGACCTCAAGCAGGGCTGGGGCGTAGAGGATCGTGGCCGCCGTCCCGCAGGGTATGCCGGTGCGTTGTCTGCGCTAGACAAAGAGCAGAAGCGACGCCGTACCCGCCTGGTGCGAGACGCTATTGATGCTGTGTTGCTCGACCTACTTGCGCTGTGCCGTGACATCGTCGCGGTACAAATGGGCACCGGCGCACCGCTGATCAATGCTGATGCTGCCGCTGAAATCGCACGTTTAGCCCAGCTGTGGACAAGTGAATCGACCATCCACACGATCGATGCCATCGTCAGATGCCGTGAAGACCTGGCCGCCAACGCAGCCCTGCCGCTGACCCTCGAACGCATGATGCTGGAGTTCCACCGATGACTCAGATCCCGCCCAACGCAACGCCTACCCGACCCGGTCGCACCATGGTGGTTCTCGCCATCGTCGTGGCGCTCATCATCGCCGGTCTTGGCTATTTCGGCTGGCGCGCCTTGAAGCCCGACGATGACTTCAGCAAGCCCAAGCCCACCGGCGAAAAGGTCGATGATTCGCTGGCGAAGTTCTACGACCAGTCACTCAGTTGGCGCGAATGTGGCCGCGCTCGATGCACCCGAGTTGAAGTTCCGGTCGATTACGACAAGCCGGACGGCGAGACGCTGAAGTTGTCTGTGCGCCTCTACCCGGCGACTGACGGCTCGCCCGAGCGCAC
>JBEBVW010000044.1:0-13531 GCA_040392565.1 Aeromicrobium sp.
GGACGCGATAGAATGATGGCGGTGAGCCGGGAAGTCTGGTCGGCCCGAAGAAATTCGGATCAGCGCCGTCGACCCCTGAAGGGGACCATCACGTGAACTCCCGCCCTCGCACTCGTCTGCTGGCTCGCGGATCATGGCCCGAAGCGTCCCGCATCGCTGAGGCACTCCGTCAAGAGACTGTTGGCGGCGTCCTGCTGCTGATCGCCACAATCGCCGCGTTGATCGCCGCGAACACCGGTGGCCTCTACGCCAAAGTTCGCGACACCGTCGTCGGACCGAGTTCACTGCATCTAGATCTGACGATCGGCGCCTGGGCTGCCGACGGTCTGCTCGCAATCTTCTTCTTTGTCGCCGGGCTTGAACTCAAGCGTGAGTTTGTGGCCGGCGATCTACGCGATCCTCGTCGAGCAGCACTGCCCGTGGTCGCCGCGGTGGGCGGCATGGTTGCTCCAGCCTTGGTGTTCGTCGCAATCAACGCCGGCACCGATCACCTACGCGGCTGGGCTATCCCGACAGCCACCGATATCGCCTTCGCGCTGGCTGTGCTGGCCGTCATCAGTTCACATCTGCCGGGCGCGCTGCGCACCTTCCTGCTGACCCTTGCCGTCGTCGACGACCTGCTGGCGATCACGATCATCGCGATCTTCTACACGTCTGAGTTGAAGGTCGCGTATCTACTCGCGGCGCTGGTGCCGATCGCCGTGTTTGGCGCGATCGTCCAAGCCCGCAAACGTGCGTGGTACCTCCTGATTCCACTGGCTGCCGTCGCCTGGGCGTTGGTGCACGCGTCTGGGGTCCACGCCACGGTTGCTGGCGTGCTGCTGGCGTTCACGGTGCCGGTCATGCGCCGCGATGGCGGCGACGGTCCGGGCTACGCCTCGTTCCTTGAGCACCGCATCCGGCCACTTTCGGCCGCCGTTGCTGTACCGGTGTTCGCGTTCTTCTCAGCCGGCGTTGCTCTTGGCGGCTGGTCCGGATTGACCTCGGCGCTGCAGGATCGCGTCACGCTCGGCATCATCGTCGGGCTTTATGTCGGCAAGACGGTCGGCATCACGATCTCGACGTGGCTCATGGCGCGATTCACTCGTGCTGACCTTGATGACGATTTGGCCTGGATCGACGTTATCGGGCTGGCGATGTTGGCCGGCGTGGGCTTCACCGTTTCCCTGCTGATTGGCGAACTCGCCTTCGGAGCTGGCTCGGCAGCCGATGAACACGTCAAGGTCGGGGTGCTGCTCGGTTCTCTGGTGTCAGCGATCCTGGCCGCAATCGTGCTGCGGTCAAGGAACCGACACTACCGGCAGATCACCGACCGCGAGAGCGTAGACCTGGATTGGGACGGGATCCCGGACGTCTACCAAGAGCCTGACGCCTGAGTTCCTACTCCCACTCGATGGTGCCTGGCGGCTTGCTCGTGACGTCGAGAACGACTCTGTTGACGTCGGGAACTTCATTGGTGATGCGCGTCGAGATGCGCTCCAGCACCTCGTAAGGCAGCCGGCTCCAATCGGCTGTCATGGCGTCCTCGCTGGACACTGGGCGCAGCACAATGGGGTGACCGTACGTGCGACCATCGCCCTGCACGCCGACGGAACGGACATCGGCGAGCAGCACGACGGGGAACTGCCAGATCTCGCCGTCAAGACCGGCAGCCGAGGTTTCTTCACGGACAATGGCGTCTGCGGCACGCAGGATTTCGAGGCGATCGCGGTTGACTGCACCGACGATGCGGATAGCCAAACCCGGGCCCGGGAACGGGTGGCGCGCCACGATGGCTTCTGGGATGCCCAGCTGGCGACCGACATCGCGCACTTCGTCCTTGAACAGCGTGCGCAGCGGCTCGATCAGCTCAAATTCCAAGTCTTCCGGCAATCCACCAACATTGTGATGGCTCTTGATGTTGGCGGCACCTTCGCCGCCACCAGACTCCACGACATCGGGATATAGCGTGCCCTGCACGAGGAACTTCACTGGAGCCCCAGGCGTTGCGAGCACTTC
This sequence comes from Aeromicrobium sp., assembly GCA_040392565.1. Taxonomy (GTDB): domain Bacteria; phylum Actinomycetota; class Actinomycetes; order Propionibacteriales; family Nocardioidaceae; genus Aeromicrobium. The sequence continues at coordinate 1,999 of JBEBVW010000044.1, forward strand.
GCGCTCAGCAGCCTCAAAGACCCGAATGAACTCGCGACCGATGATCTTGCGCTTCTCTTCGGGATCGGTCACACCGTCAAGGAAGCCGAGGAATTGATCGGCTGCATCGACAACCTTCAGATCAACGCCGGTCGCCGCCACATAGTCCTTTTCGACCTGCTCGGCTTCACCTTGACGCAGCAGACCGTGGTCAACGAAAACTGCGGTCAACTGATCACCAATGGCGCGCTGCACCAACGCCGTGGAAACGGCTGAGTCCACGCCGCCAGACAGCGCCGAGATGACTCGCGAATCACCGACCTGCTGGCGGATCAGTTCGACCTGTTCTTCAACGATGTTGGCGCTGGTCCACGTCTGCCGGCAGCCGGCGATATCGACGAGGAAGCGCTCAAGCACAGCCTGCCCGTGCTCGCTGTGCATCACTTCGGGGTGCCACTGCACGCCGGCGCAACGCTGTTCGACATTCTCGAAGGCCGCAACGGTGGCCCGAGGAGAGGTCGCGACTGTGGTGAATCCGCTCGGCGGTGCAACGACTTCATCGCCGTGTGACATCCACGAGGTCAGCGTGCCGGGCAGATCAGCCAGCAAGACGCCCGGTTCGGTAACCGTGACAGTCGTGCGGCCGTATTCGCGTTGGCCCGTGTGGGCGACCTGGCCGCCGAGCGCCTGCGCCATCGCCATAAAGCCATAGCAAATGCCGAAGACGGGCTTTCCTGCGTCAAAGAGGGCCGAATCGAGCTGCGGGGCGCCCTCTTCATAAACCGACGAGGGACCGCCCGACAAGATGATTGCGGCCGGATTCTTGGCCAACATGTCGGCCACCGGCATGGTGTGCGGGACGATTTCGGAGTACACCCGAGCTTCGCGCACCCGTCGCGCAATGAGTTGCGCATATTGGGCGCCAAAGTCGACGACGAGAACTAGGTCGTGTTCGGCAGTCACAGGACTATCCTAGGGGCGATCGTTCAGGGCTGCCCGATCGCCCCTATCGCCTGAAATTACGGCAAAAACCGCGATATGCGATGGCTCACAGAAAAAAGTTGGGAACTTTCGTAACCCAAGGCGCCCAGGGACGTTATTCAGGGTGGATCTAACAACACTCCCTCCCGTTAGATCTCAGGTGCTGCTCCTCGTAGCACGACAGAGCCCGAGCCGTGAACTCCCTCCCGCTCGGGCTCTGTGCATTTCACGACCAAGATCACCTGTCCGGTGGTTGAGGAGCGAGCGCCAGCGAGCCTCGAAACCACCCGCTGGTTGAGGTGCGAGCGCCAGCGAGCCTCGAAACCACCGGGCGATCTACACGGTGATTTCGAGGCTCGTTCCTCGCACCTCAATCACCGGGGTGCGGTCAGTTGACGATGGGCAGGCGCAGGGCGGCGGGGGCGTCGTCGGGGACGACGGGGCTCTTCGGCGCAATCGGCGCCATCTTGACGAATCCGGCACCAACTTCAGGCCGCTGATCGTTCTCGCCCTTGTTAGGCCAGTACGACATCGCCCGCTCAGCTTGCGCCGTGATGGTTAGCGATGGGTTCACACCCAGGTTCGCGCTGATGGCCGAGCCATCGACAACGTGCAGTCCGTCATGTCCGAAAAGCCGATGGTACGGGTCGATCACGCCTGATTCCGGCCCCTCACCGATACATGCGCCGCCCATGAAGTGCGCTGTCAGCGGGACATTGAATGGCTCACCAATAGTTCCGCCGGCGGTGCCACCCATGTGCTCAGCCATCTTCTGCACCGCCACGTGACCCGGTTCGATGAACGCCGGGTTCGGTGCGCCGTGCCCCTGCTTAGACGTCAGTTTGCGACGACCCGTAATGCCACGCTTGGTAAAGGTGGTGATGGAGTTGTCGTGCGTCTGCATGACCAAAGCGATGACGGTGCGCTCTGACCAGTGACGCAGATCGTAGAGCTTGAACAGATTGCGCTTCTGCCGCCACATTTCCTTGAGCCAGGTCTTCCAACGCGCGGTGGGCAGGCTGCCGTCAGTGAGCACCGTCTGCATCAGCGACATCGCGTTCGAGCCCTTGCCGTAACGCACCGGCTCAATGTGCGTGTGCTCATCGGGATGGAACGACGACGTGATCGCCACACCGTGGCTGTAGTCGATGTCCTTACCGTCAGAGATCGATCCCAGCAGCGCCTCAGAATTGGTGCGCGTCAGCAGCCCTAGTCGCTGCGACACATGGGGCAGATTGCCCTTGTCGCGCATCTTGTGTAGCAGTTTCTGCGTGCCCATCGTGCTGGCCGCGAATACCACTTGCTGGGCCGTCATCTTCTTGTGCGGACGGAACCGGCGGTTGGTGCGCCGAGTTTCGACTTCATAACCACCGCCGGGCAGCGGACGTACGGCCACGACGGTCGTCAGCGGATGAACTTCAGCACCAGCGTTCTCCGCAAGGTACAGGTAGTTCTTCACCAGCGTGTTCTTGGCGTTGTGTCGGCATCCGGTCATGCACTCGCCACAGTTGGTGCAAGCGTTGCGGGTGGGACCGGCACCGCCGAAATATGGATCGGCGATCTCGGCTCCAGGCTCGTCACCGAACAACACACCGACCGGCGTGTGGTGGAACGTGCCCTCAACACCCATGTCAGCGGCGACCTTCTTGATGACGCGGTCGGCTGCCGTCTCGAATGGGTAGATGTTGACGCCCAACATGCGCTTGGCCTGGTTGTAGTACGGCGCGAGCTCGGTCTTCCAGTCCGTGATGTGACCCCACGCCGGATCGCGATAGAACGGATCAAGCGGTTCGTACAGCGTGTTGGCGTAAACCAGCGACCCACCACCGACGCCTGCGCCCGACAGGATCAGCACGTCCTTGAGTTTGTCGATGCGCTGGATTCCATAGCAACCGATCTGAGGTGCCCACAAGAACTTGCGCAGCCGCCAGGAGTTCTTGGCGAAATCCTCATCGCGGTAACGCTTGCCAGCCTCCAGAACGGCGACCTTGTAGCCCTTTTCGGTCAGCCGCAGCGCAGAAACGCTGCCACCGAATCCGGAGCCAATGACAATGACGTCGTGATCGAAGGTTGAATCAGGCACGGGGTGTCCTCCTCAGCACTGCGAGCCCCAAGCTCAACAGACGCGCATAGGTCTTCTTGGCAAGGAATGCGGGGCCAGCCATCGGGATGAGCCGCTGCACACCGACGGACTGCGGTTCGGTGTAGCGCAGAATTCCTTCGGGGCCTTGGCGGCGACCGAGGCCGGACGACTTCATGCCGCCCATGGGCGCGTCCACGCTGCCGAACGTGGCGGCGAATCCTTCGTTGACATTGACGGTTCCAGCCTTAATGCGGTCGGCAACCCGGCGCGCTTCACGCGGCGAACCCCACACGCTGGCGTTGAGTCCGTAGTCGCCGGAATTGGCCAAGCGCACCGCTTCGTCGACATCGGAGTAGCGGTACAGCGAAACCAACGGACCGAACGTCTCGCCTGCAAAGCACTCGGCTTCGGCAGGAACACCGTCCAGGACGGTGGGCTCGAACATCAACGGGCCAATATCGGGACGATGCTTGCCGCCAGCCAGCACCACTGCTCCCTTGGAGACCGCATCCTCGACGTGCCGCGTCACGGTGTCGAGTTGGGCTTGTGACACCAATGAACCGATCTCGGCGTCCCAGTCCAAGGCAACCCCGAGCGACAGATGTTTCACGCGCTCAGTGAATGCATCGCGGAATTGATCAAAGATCGAATCGTGGACGTAGAGCCGCTCAATCGAGACACACAGCTGGCCAGCCGATGCGAAAGCGGCCGTGGTGGCACCTTCAACGGTCTTCTCGATGTCGGCGCCCGGCAGCACGATCATCGGGTTCTTGCCGCCCAGTTCGAGTGAACAACTGATCAATCGCTTGGCCGCACGTTCAGCAACTGTGATGCCAGTTGCTGTTGATCCGGTGAAGCAGACATAGTCGGCGCGGTCGATGATCGCCGTCCCCACGACTCCACCGGCTCCGCTGACGACCTGCCACAGATCGGCCGGGAAACCAGCCTCGCGGAGCAACTCGACGCCCATCAAGGCTGTCAACGGCGTCTGACTATCGGGCTTGTGCACGACCGCGTTGCCAGCGGCGAGCGCGGGGATGCCATCAGAAATTGCCATGGTCAGCGGGTAGTTCCAGGGGCTGATGATGCCGACGACGCCCTTAGGCACCTGGTTGACCTTGATTCGAGTGAGCCCGGGAAGAGCACCGTTGCGGCGCTGAGATTTGAGTTGACTGCGCAGGCGGCGGGCGTAGTAGCGAGCGGTGAGCGCGACGTGGGCAACTTCGTCGTACGCATGCGCACGCGACTTGCCGGACTCAATCTGGATGAGATCCATCAACTCGTCCTGGCGTGCCAGCACCAGGTCGTGCAGTTTCAACAGCGCCTTGCTGCGACTGCGGTACGAGGTCTGCCCCCACGTCGACTGCGCCGCACGGGCGGCCTCAAATGCTGCATCGACGTCGTCAACGCTCGACACCGGGACCTCAGCAACCGCCGCACCGGTCAGCGGCGAAATGGTCGTGCGGGACTCAGTCGTCGTCGTCCGGATCAGGCCGGTCAACTGCGCAACCCGAACAGGGTCAACGAGCGCAGCCCGCACAGGCGCATCCTCAAGAGCTGTCATACCGCGAGTATGCCACCGGCCCGAGTCTCACCACTACCAGCCGGTAACCCTATCTCGCTGAGTGACACGTTTTTACCAGTTTCAGGGGACAAAACCCGCAAAAACGTGCCACTCAGCGGGGACCGAGACGGGGTCCGCTGAGCAGTAATTTCTCAAAGCACAGCGACTCTGGGACCTCAAGATAAGGCTCGAAAATATCGATCGGCGTATAACCCGAGCGCTGGTAGAGCGCGATGGCCGACGTCTGCCGCTCCCCCGTGTGCAAGACGACACGGTCGGTCAGCTGCGCTGCTCGTTCCTCGATCGCGGCAAGCAGCTGCCGCGACAGGCCCGTTCCTCGGGTGTCCGGTGAGATGAACATGCGCTTGATCTCGACGAGGTCGCGCAGCCGCCGCAACGACACCGTGCCGACCGGTCGATCGCCGTCGAGAGCCAGCAGGCAGGCGACCACCGACTGGCCGTCGACGTCTTCTGCTCCAGCAGCGTGACGCGGCTGCCCGTACAAGTCAGCCATCTCGGCCGCCTGCTGTTCGCGCAACTCGACCACACGCGGATCGTCGAATGAGACCTCAACGAGGTTCATCCAACGACGACCTCGACCCGCTGGAATTCCTTGAGGTCGGTGTATCCGGTGGTGGCCATCGCGCGACGCAACGCGCCGATCAGGTTCATCGTGCCGTCCGAGACCGACGAGGGGCCGAACAGCACCGCTTCGAGGTCGCCGACCGTTCCGATGTCGACACGTTCACCACGCGGCAGATCGGCGTGCCAGGCCTCGGCACCCCAGTGGAAGCCGCGCCCGGGCGCTTCAACTGCCCGTGCGAAGGGCGAGCCGATCATGACGGCGTCGGCGCCGCAAGCAACAGCCTTGGCTACGTCTCCACTGCGGCCAATCGAACCGTCCGCGATGACGTGTACGTAACGTCCGCCGGACTCGTCGAGGTAATCGCGGCGAGCCGCAGCAACATCAGCCACAGCGCTAGCCATGGGGACCGCGACGCCCAGAACCGAGCGAGTGGTGTGTGCTGCACCGCCACCGAAACCGACGAGAACTCCGGCGGCACCGGTGCGCATCAGGTGCAGGGCGGCTTGGTGAGTAGCGCAGCCACCCACGATGACCGGAACATCGAGTTCGTAGATGAACTCCTTGAGGTTCAGCGGCTCCATTTGGCCCGAAACGTGCTCAGCCGAAACCGTGGTGCCCCGGATGACGAACAAGTCGACGCCAGCAGCAACCACCACGTCAGCAAACTGCTTGGTGCGCTGCGGCGAAAGCGCTCCGGCGACAGTGACACCGGCCGCACGCATTTGCTGCAGCCGTTCAGTGATGAGTTCAGGCTTAATGGGTTCGGCGTAGATCTCCTGCAAACGCTGGGTCGCGCGGGCCGGATCGACCGTGGCGATTTCTTCCAACAGCGAGGTGGGATCGTCGTAGCGAGTCCAGAGTCCTTCGAGGTCAAGGACCCCCAGCCCACCGAACTTGCCTAGGGCAATTGCCGTGTCGGGGCTCATGACCGAATCCATCGGCGCTGCCACGATGGGCAGATCGAAGCGATAGGCGTCGATCTGCCAGGCGGTCGACACCTCCTCGGGGTCGCGCGTCCTTCGGCTCGGCACGATCGCAATGTCGTCGAACGAATAGGCTCGACGGCCCCGCTTGGCGGCTCCGATCTCGATATCAACCATGTCTGCACCCTATCGGCCGCTGAGGAGTCACTCCGTACCCGCTGAGGAGTCACTGCGTACCAAGTGAGGAGTCACTTGGTACAACTCAGGAGTCACTGCGTTCTTTCGACAATCGCCTTTATGCGCTCCAACGACTCGCGCAGATTCTTGCGGTTGTAGCGGCCGCGGAGCCAGCCAGCGAAAAGCCAATAGGTCCGCGTCGCCAGCGATGGTTCGAGGAAGAACGACTCGGTAACGTCCGAACCACCGTTAGCGGCCGATTCGATGAGGTAGTGCCAGTTATTGATGCGGCGATCCCCTGGGCCGAGCACGGTGAATCCAAATTCACGCCCCGGTTCGCATGCCGTGACCTGACACAACGACCAATAGACCAGTGGACCTTTGCCACTGCGCCGAACGTGGCCTTTGAAATAGGCCCCTACCTCGGGGCCAGTTGAGCCGCGCGTCCACTTCGCTTCGAACGTTTCTGGGCTCCACTCCCCTGTGCGGGTGACATCGGAGACGACGTCCCACACCTGTTGCGGGGTGGCGTTCATGTGGACAGTCGCCGAATCCTTCATCTCAGCGGCCCGCGTAGTTGGGGGCTTCGACCGTCATCTGAATATCGTGCGGGTGGCTTTCCTTAAGTCCCGCTGCCGTAATGCGGACGAACCTGCCGCGACGCTGGAGTTCAGGAATATTCGGTGAGCCGACATAGAACATCGACTGGTGCAAACCACCCACGAGCTGGTGTGCAACGGCCGACAGCGGGCCGCGGTAGGCGACCTGACCCTCAATACCTTCCGGCACGATCTTGTCGTCGCTGACGACGTCGGCCTGGAAGTAACGGTCCTTGGAGTAGGACTTCTTGCCGCGCGATGCCATGGCGCCGATGGACCCCATGCCGCGGTAGCTCTTGTACTGCTTGCCGTTCATGAAAATGAGTTCGCCGGGGCTTTCCTCACAGCCGGCCAGCAGCGAGCCGACCATCACGGTGTCTGCACCGGCGACCAACGCCTTGGCGATATCGCCGGAGTACTGCAGTCCGCCATCAGCGATGACCGGAATGCCAGCCGGCTTGCAAGCCTGAGCCGCTTCGTACACCGCGGTGATCTGCGGAACGCCAACACCAGCGACCACCCGAGTGGTGCAGATGGAACCGGGGCCCACGCCCACCTTGACGGCGTCGACACCCGCGTCGACCAGTGCAGTTGCACCGTCGCGGGTGGCGACGTTGCCGCCGATGATCTGCACTCCGTCGAAGTTCGAATCGGCCTTGAGTCGGCGGATCATGTCGAGTAGCAAACGCGCATGACCGTGGGCGGTATCGACCACGAGCACGTCAACCCCTGCTTCCCGCAGGCGGTTAGCGCGGTCCCAGGAGTCGCCGAAGAAGCCAACGGCGGCACCGACGAGAAGCCGTCCCTCGGCGTCCTTGCTGGCCAATGGGTGTTGCTCGGACTTCACGAAGTCCTTGACCGTGATGAGGCCGGACAAATGTCCCTGCTCGTCGACGATGGGAAGACGCTCGCGCTTGTGCTGGCGCAGCAGCGCCGACGCATCCTCGCGGCTGATGCCGACCGGCCCGGTGACGAGCGGCATGGGCGTCATGACGTCACCGACGTAGGTGGAGCCCCACTCAGCGACCGGGGTGAATCGCAGATCGCGGTTGGTGATGATGCCTAGCAAGGTGTTGTCTTCATCGACGACCGGCAAACCGGAGACTCGGTACTCACCACACAGTTCGTCGAGGTCCTCCAGAGATGCCTTCGGCCCAATGGTGACCGGATTGGGAATGATGCCGGTCTGGGTGCGCTTCACCAGATCTACCTGGTACGCCTGGTCCTCAATGGACAGATTGCGGTGCAGGATGCCGATACCGCCCTCGCGTGCCATGGCGATGGCCATCCGCGATTCGGTGACGGTGTCCATCGCGCTGGAAAGCAATGGAATTCGCAGGCTCAGATCACGCGTCAGCCGCGCTGTCGTGTCGACATCGCTGGGGATCACGTCTGTCTCACCGGGGAGAAGCAGAACGTCGTCGTAAGTCAGACCGAGCGGGGCGAAAACATCTGGCAACTCCATATTCTGATAATACCCGTCGCTACTTGGGGTTCTGGCGCTACGCTTCGCGCATGACAGGTAAGCCGGGGCGTCCCCGCACCATCACCGTCGACCAGATCGTTCAAGCGACTCTCGCCGATGGACTGACTACTTTCAGCATGCCCTCTGTGGCCCGCCGTGTGGGCGTCGCTCACTCGGCTTTGTATCGGTACGTCGAGAACCGCGAGGGTCTGCTGATCGCCGCGATTGACCATGCATTGGACTCTGCGGAGTGGCCAGTGGTCGACCAGCCGTGGCAAGACCTGATGCGTCGCGTTGCTGACGTGGTCTGGTCAACCTGCGAGAAATTCGTGGGCCTCGACCGCGCCACCATCGACAGTTCGCGCGCCACGGCAACGTGGACCCGACATCTGGAAACCTACGTCGCCGAGCTCGTTCGCCAGGGCTTCAGTCCCGACGATGCGGCAACCGTGGTGGGCCTAGTCGTCCGCGTCGCGCTGATCAGTTCCCACGAACGCGCCGACGAGCCGGGGCAGCGTGCGCACGAAGCACGGCTGGACATCGTTCTCGCCGGCGCCGACACTCTTCGGGTCAGCTAAACCCCACCTCCCGTCACATGAACACCATGAGGTCATGGTGTTCATGCACTCACCACGGCATGCATGCCATGAGGAGTGACAGAAGTCCATGAGGAGTTGAGCCCAATCTCAACGACTCAGACTCAAACGGTCTGGTAGGTCACTTTCCGCCGATCGGCGTCAATCGTGCTGACTTTCACGCCGACCGTGGCTCCAGCCTTGAGGCCTGAGCCTTTGCACTCCGACACAACCGCCGGGTCTAGCATCATGATTTCGGCCGGCCGATCCGCGGTGCCATCGCGCAACACGACCGCTTCGCGCGTGACGTCACGGTGCTGTTCGGCCAACCACACCTCAACCTGATCGATCGATCCGCGATCGATAGCGGAGGCACAGCGGTCGCTGTCGCGCATCGCGTCGGCGATCTCGGGCAATGCGTTACGCAGTTCGTCGGCGACTGGTTCGCCTGCACACAGCGCCAAGCACACCTCGGTCCCGAATCTGTCTGCCAATCTCCGCAACGGCGCCGTGACATGGGCATACGGCCCACCGATGCCCGCATGGTCGACTACGTCGGGTGTCTCACCGTCGAAAGCCACATAACCCGCACCGCGAAGTAGTCGGGTGGCCCCTGCATTCAACGCCAACGACGTCGGCCGCATCATGTCTAGGCCAGCCAGCACCTGGCCCGGCGTCGAGCCGTCGGCACCCTGGTGGCCCAGCCGCTGCGCCAAGTCCATGAACCGGTCAACTTCGTCCTGAGACGGAGATGGCAGATTCCTCAGCAAACCAACGTTGCCGCGAAGCATCACTTGGGCGGCCGCCATGCCCGCCAGCAACGACACTTCGGCGTTCCAGCGGTCAACTTCCGTACGCGGTTCGATCCGAATTGTCCACGCATCACCGGCGCGCACCACCTGCTGCGAAGGTAATGCCAAGTCGATAGCCCCGCATGCGAGCCTGGCCTGCCGCCTCAGACGCCCAAAGTCCGGCAGCACCTCAATTGAAGGGTGCAGTCGGCCCTCGTCCGCATCAGCCTGCACACCCGCGTAGTCAAGCCGCGCAACGGAACGAACAAGCGCCCGTTCGACGGCAATGTTGTCGACTGCACCATCAGGATTGACGTCGAGCGTCCAGACGACAGCGCGACGGAGCTGATCGGGCAGCAGGCTGAGTGCGCCTTCGGACAACTCCACCGGATGCAGCGGAACCCGACCGTCGGGCAGATAAATCGTCTGACCACGGCGACGTGCTTCCGTATCGATCGCACCACCCATCTCGAACACTCCGCCCAGGTCGGCAATCGCATACCTCACACGGAAGCCATCCCCCGTGCGCTCAAGATGCATCGCTTGATCCAGATCCATAGATCCAGGCGGATCGATCGTGACAAACGCGACCTCAGTCAGATCGCGGGGCGCGATTGGGGTCAGTTGCGTGATCGCCAGCGCTTCGGCCATCACATCGGCAGGAAATCGGTCAGACTCCGCCGCTGGTGGCAACTCGAACTCAGCACGCAACTGAGCGAAGTCTGCGGTCGTGAGATCTTCAGAAGTCACGCCTTGACACTAACGACCACAAAGCAAACCGGCCCGCCCCACATGGGGACGGGCCGGCTTGCGGTGCTCGGTGCTACTGATCAGTGCCCGTGACCCGCGTGGGCGTCGTCGGCTTCTTCGGCCGGCTTTTCCACGACGAGCGTCTCGGTGGTGAGCAGCATCGCGGCGATCGACGCGGCGTTGGCCAACGCAGTACGCGTGACCTTGACCGGGTCGAGGATGCCCTGGGCGATCAGATCGCCGTAGGTATCGGTCGCAGCGTTGTAGCCATCGCCGGACTCACGGACCTTGTTGACCACGACTTCACCGGAGATGCCGCCGTTGCGGGCGATCCACTCCAGCGGAGCGTCGGCGCCAAGGCGAACGATGCGCACACCCGTGGCTTCGTCGCCAGTAAGGCCGAGATTGTCGTCAAGCACGCTCACGGCATGAACCAGAGCCGATCCACCGCCGGGGACGATGCCCTCTTCGATGGCCGCGCGAGTAGCCGAAACGGCGTCCTCAATACGGTGCTTCTTCTCCTTGAGCTCAACCTCAGTTGCAGCGCCGACCTTGATGACGCAGACGCCACCGGCCAACTTGGCCAGACGCTCCTGCAGCTTCTCGCGGTCCCAGTCCGAATCGGTGTTCTCGATTTCGGCCTTGATCTGCTCAACGCGGCCTTCGACTGCGGCAGCATCGCCGGCACCGTCGATGATGGTCGTGTTGTCCTTGGTGACCACGACACGGCGCGCCGTGCCGAGCTCTTCCAAGCCGATGGTGTCGAGCTTGAGTCCGACATCAGGCGTGATGACCTCAGCGCCCGTGAGGGTCGCGATGTCCTGCAGCATCGCCTTGCGGCGATCGCCGAACGCCGGAGCCTTGACGGCCACGGAGGTGAAGGCGCCCTTCATCTTGTTGACGACCAGTGTCGACAGCGCTTCACCGTCGACGTCCTCAGCAATGATGAACAACGACTTGCCGGTCTGGACGACCTTCTCCAGGATCGGGAGCAGCTCGGAAATGGAGCTGATCTTGCCCTGGTTGACCAAGATGTACGGATCGTCGAGGACCGCTTCCA
>JBEBVW010000045.1:0-13468 GCA_040392565.1 Aeromicrobium sp.
GTCTCGCCGGCCACAGTTGTCACATTGGTGACTACTTCACGTGGCAAACCGTCACTTACCAGGGCAAATTTGCCCAGCGAAGTGACAGCTTCCCTAGTGAAGTGCGCGAAAAGACTGACCCGGGCCACGCCTTCGTCCAAAGCCCCTACGCCGACCACCAGCAAGAGGCAAGCGGCTAGGAGTGGATCAGCTCAGAGAACTGTCGCCACTCCCTAGCAAGAATCAAACGACGTCCTCATCAACCCAGTCGAGCGTCTTGGACACTGCCTTCTTCCAATTCCTAAACAACCGCTCTCGCTCGGCAACATCCATCTGCGGAACCCAGCGCTTGGATTCAGCCCAGTTGGCACGGATCTCATCAGTGTCAGCCCAATAGTCAACCGCCAGACCAGCGGCGTAAGCCGCGCCGAGGGCCGTAGTTTCGGCGATTTTGGGTCGCACGACATCGACGCCGAGGATGTCGGCCTGGAACTGCATCAGCGTTTCGTTGCCGACCATGCCGCCGTCGACGCGCAGTTCGGTTAACGGAACGCCGGAGTCGGCATTCATCGCGTCGAGCACTTCACGTGTTTGGAAGGCCGTGGATTCCAACACCGCACGGGCGATATGGCCTTTGTTGACGAAGCGGGTCAGGCCCACTAGAGCGCCACGTGCGTCGGGACGCCAGTGCGGGGCGAACAGTCCGGAGAAGGCGGGCACGAAGTAGGCGCCGCCGTTGTCGTCGACCTGCTTGGCCAGCTCCTCGATCTCGGGTGCCGATTTGATGAGTCCGAGGTTGTCGCGCACCCATTGCACCAGTGAGCCGGACACAGCGATCGAGCCCTCCAATGCGTACACCGTGGGAGCGTCACCGATTTTGTAGCAAACGGTGGTGAGCAAGCCGTTGGCTGACTGCACGGGTTCGGTGCCGGTGTTGAGCAGCATGAAGTTGCCGGTGCCGTAGGTGTTCTTGGCTTCGCCGCGCTCCAGACACGCCTGCCCGAATGTGGCCGCCTGCTGATCGCCCAAGATTCCGGCGACGGGTGTCCCATTGAGGATTCCCGGGTGGCATTCGCCGTAGACCTCAGAGCTGGACTTGATCTGCGGCAGCATCGAAAGAGGCACACCCATGGCGGCCGCGATGTCACCATCCCATTGCAGCGTGCCCAGATCCATCAGCATCGTCCGGCTTGCGTTGGTCACATCAGTGACGTGCACGCCACCGTGTTCGGCTCCGCCGGTGAGATTCCACAAAACCCAGGTATCGGTGGTGCCGAACAGCAAGTCGCCAGCCTCGGCGCGTTCGCGGGCACCGTCGACATTCTCCAGAATCCAGGCGATCTTCGGACCCGAGAAATAGGTGGCAAGCGGTAGTCCGACTGTTTGTTTGAAGCGGTCGGTTCCGCCCTCTGCGGACAATCGCTCGACGATGTCTTGCGTCCGGGTGTCTTGCCAGACGATCGCGTTGTGGATCGGTTCACCGGTGTGGCGATCCCAGACAACCGTCGTCTCGCGCTGATTGGTGATGCCGATCGCAGCGATGTGCCCGCTATTGAAGTTCGCTTTCGCCAGCGCCCCGCCCAGTACCTTGCGGGTGTTCTCCCAGATCTCACGAGGATCGTGTTCGACCCAGCCAGCGCGCGGGAAGATCTGCTCGTGTTCAACCTGATCAACTGCAACGACTGACCCCGAACGGTCGAAGATCATCGCCCGCGTCGACGTCGTGCCTTGATCGATCGCCATCACGTACTGCTCTGCCATGGCGACCAACCTAGACGAGGACTGCTGTGGAAGGCGTGCTTTGAAGTCGTGGTGAGCGATGACATCGTCGTGTCATGACGACACATTGGTGTATCTTTGGTGTATGTCTCGTACCAATATCGATATCGACGACGAGGCCTGCGGTGCGGTGATGCAGCGCTACCATCTGGCCACCAAGCGCGACGCTGTGAACTTCGCACTACGCGCCGTCGCCGCTGAAGCACTCAGCCTCGAAGATGCCCGAGCCCTGCGCGGTTCAGGCTGGGACGCCGATCTTGAGCAGATGCGAGCCAACCGAACGTCATGATTCTCATCGACTCATCGGCGTGGATCGAGTACTTGCGCGATACCGGCTCACCAATCTGCCAGCGCGTCGATGATCTGTTGTCCGCCGAGATTGCGACCTGTGCTCCGGTGCGCATGGAACTCCTTGCGGGTGCGCGCGATGACATCCACCTGCAGCAACTGCGCGGGCTGTTGGCGCGAGCGACGCTGGTGGCGACCGAACCAACGGACTACGACACTGCGGCGCAACTCTTTCGCACCTGCCGACGTCGGGGTGAGACGGTCCGCCGCATGGTCGATTGCCTCATCGCCGCACACGCTCTTCGGGTAGACATCCCCGTCCTGCACGCCGACGCCGATTTCGAGATTCTGGTCCGGCACGCAGGACTGAAAACTATTTGGTCTAGCTAGCTCAACGTGGCGAGGACGACGTCGTCGTCCAGGCCTTCCCAGGTGCCCTGAAGTAGCCGCTCGCGGTCGGGCAGGGTGTTGTCCAGAACGTGCGGAACCGACAACGTGCCGTACGACGTGTGCACAGTGGTGACTGGACCGCCGCGGTCGACGTCGTTGATGCGCGCGTCAGTGACGGATTCGCCCGAGCCGTTGCCCCACGCCTTGACCGCAGTGTCGACAACCTGGTGTTGGCCGTCCATTTCGAACTCCATCGACACCGAACGGTCGCCGGCGATGATCGCTGAAACGAACGAATTGACCAGCACTGGATCGCCCAGACCGAAGTAAATCCAGCGGCGACCCAGCGCGGTGTGCTCCATGTGGGTCAAGAAGAACGGCTCGCCGCCTTCGAGTTCGCTGTTGCGGTACGTCAGCGGCAACTGAAAGACCTTGCCGTCCAGGGTCGCCAGCACCGATTCGACTCCCACCTCACCGGCTGGATCGTCAAATCGGTAGGAGAATCGCGTGCCGGCCTTCACCGAAGCAGCGTCGCCGTCGAACCAGTCTTGGTCACCCAACCAGCCCTGCACGATCTCCAGCTTGGTCGGGCTGATCGTTGCCCCTGGATGCACGGTGGCCATGGGTCAGCCCAACGAAGCGACAGCTGCGTCGTAGTCGGGTTCCTGAGCGATCTCGGGAACGAGTTGGCTGTGCAGGACGGTGCCGTCCTCGTCGAGAACAACCACAGCACGCGCAAACAGGCCAGCGAATCCGCTGTCAGCCAACGTCACGCCGTAGTCCGTGCCGAAGCTTGAGCGGAAGGCCGAACCGACCTTGACGTTCTCAATCCCTTCGGCGCCACAGAAGCGACCCATGGCGAACGGCAGATCCTGCGACACATTGACCACTTCAGTGTTCGGCAGCCCGGCGGCCAGTTCATTGAAGCGACGGACGCTGGCGGCGCACACTCCGGTGTCGACGCTCGGGAAGATGTTCAGCACGGTGCGAGTGCCCGCGGTCCGAGTGAGATCGGCCATCCCGGCGTCCACCAAAGTGAACTCTGGTGCGGACGTTCCGACCTCGGGGAGATCGCCGACGAGTGAAACGGGCGTGCCGCCCAGCGCAGTAGTAGCCATAGTGCTTGTTTACACGACGGCACCCGATCACTGAATACGGGTGATCTCCACGCCAACGAACAAGTCAGATCCTCCGGCGGCCGAGAAGATGCCGCGCAGCGGCGGACAGTCGTCATAGTCGCGGCCCTTAGCGACCACCACATGGCGCAATCCCTGCGGCACGTCGTTGGTGGGATCGAAGCCGACCCATTCGCCGTCCCAGTACTCGATCCAGGCGTGAGATTCACCTTCGACGGTTTCGCCGATCTGTGGTTCGCGCGATGGGTGGAGGTAGCCCGACACATAGCGCGCCGGGATACCCACCGAGCGAAGTGCGCCGATTGCAATATGCGCAATGTCCTGACATACGCCGTTGCCGTCCTGCCAGGCATCGGCAGCACGTGTCGTGACTTCGGTCGATCCCGGCTGGTACTTGATGCGCTGGTAGACCAACGCAAAGACTGCCTCGACGAAGGCGCTCGGCGTCGCTGACGCGGTACGGATGGGCTCAAGCTCGGCGACAAGTTCAGGCGCCGGGCGCACCCAGTCGCTGATGGTCAAGAACTCAC
Source organism: Aeromicrobium sp. (assembly GCA_040392565.1). Lineage (GTDB taxonomy): Bacteria > Actinomycetota > Actinomycetes > Propionibacteriales > Nocardioidaceae > Aeromicrobium. Next base: position 4,103 of record JBEBVW010000045.1, read on the forward strand.
AGTGCTCATCGCGGACGGCATCCAGATCGACCCAATCGATGGTGGTTCCGGTCGCCGTGGGCACCCGCGTCTCGACCGTCGACATCGCGACGACCGACAAATCCGTATGCGGTTCCTGAACCTGGAATGACGTGACCGTGGTGCCCCAGTAGTCGGTGTACTCAAGTGACCATGGCGTCGGCTTGACGTCCAACCGTGATCGCAGCACGTACTGATCCGACGTGTTCTGCGGAGTCATGCGTGCTTCGTTGAACGACGCTGCGGCACCGGCACCGTAGTGATATCCGGTGGTGTGTCGGACTCGCAACTGCATCTCTGTCTCGTTCACAGCACGACACCGCCTTTCCATGCTTGTGCTCCATCGGCGACGGCGAAGTAACGCGTCGTGATGGCGTCGCTTGCTGCGGCGCAACTGCGCTGCAGTCGCTCCATTTCGACCGGCAGATCAAAGACGATGTCGGCGAGCGGCCGGTACTCCAATTCGGTTCGTGCGCGACCGAGCAGTCGCTGCGCTTCATCACTGAAGCCGGCACGACGTCCACCGACTTCTAGCCGGTTGAGTGCCTTCTCGGCTTCGTTCAACGACCACACGATCGACCGCGGGAAGAGTCGGTCAAGCAGGAGGAACTCCGCGGCCTGCCGGTCCGCTTCGATTCCGCGGTAGGTCCGAATGAAGGATTCGTAGGCGCCGCAGGCCCGCAGCGCGGTGGTCCAGGCAACCTGTGGGCCCGACGCCAAGGCAGCAGTCGACAGCAGTCGAGCGGTCATGTCGACGCGCTCGATGCTGCGGCCCAACTGCAGAAACTGCCAGCCCTCATCGCGCGACATCGTTGAGTCGACGATTCCCGAAATCATCGCCGTGCGGGTGCGGACCCAGTCGAACATCGCTGGCGGGCGCATGGCGCGGGCAGCACCAAGACCACGCCAGGTGGTGTTGATCGCGGTCCAGATTTCGGTGGAGAGCGTTTCACGGGCGCCGCGGGCACTCTCGCGACAACCGTTCAGCGCATACGCAATCGAGTTATGCGAGTCGGGGTCGTGCGCGAGCATGCGCAAAATGAGTCGGTGGTTGGGAACGCCTTCGTACTGCTCGACGCCCATCACCTCCAGCAGTTGCTCACACGACGTGCGCTCATCCATTCCGGGGTCTTCGACCAGGACCTGGGTCTGGACATCCAAAATGCGTGCGGTGTCGTCGGCCCGCTCCAGGTAACGACCGATCCAGAACAGCGACTGCGCAATGCGGCTCAACATCAGATGTCACCTCCCATGACCTCGTCGAGTTCGTCCTCTTCTACCTCTTGGTCAGCGAGCACCCAGGTGTCCTTGGAGCCGCCACCGCGACTGGAGTTCACGATCAACTCGCCTTCCGGCAAGGCCACACGGGTGAGGCCGCCGGGCAGCACCCAGACGTCACCGTCGCCCTTGTTGACCGCGAACGGCCGCAGGTCGACGTGCCGCGGTCGAATGCCGTTGTCGACCAACGTCGGCACCGTCGACAACGAAACGACTGGCTGGGCAATCCAGGCGCGCGGATCCGATTCGATCTTGGTGCGCAGTTCGTCCAGTTCGGCTGACGTTGCAGCCGGGCCGATCACAATGCCCTTGCCGCCTGAACCGTCGACCGGCTTGAGCACCAGTTCATCCAACCGATCAAGCACTTCTTCGCGTTGTTCACGATCACGCAGCCGCCAGGTGTCGACATTGCTGAGGATGGGCTCTTCGGAAAGGTAGTAGCGCACCAAGTCAGGCAGGTAGGTGTAGAGCAACTTGTCGTCAGCAACCCCATTACCGACGGCGTTGGCAATCGTGACGTGGCCAGCGCGCGCGGCAGTAATGATGCCGGGCACTCCCAGCATCGAATCGGGGCGGAACAGTTGCGGGTCAAGCCAGTCGTCATCGATTCGGCGATAGATGACGTGGACCGGCTGCAGGCCGTGCGTGGTTCGCATGAAGACGCGGCCGGACCGACACACCAGATCGCGGCCCTCGACCAACTCAACGCCCATCGTGCGCGCCAACAGTGCGTGCTCGAAGTACGCCGAGTTGTAGATGCCTGGCGTCAGCACGACGACAGTCGGATCAGCAACGCCAGCCGGCGCGGCCGCGCGCAAAGCGGCGAGTAGGTGTTGCGAATACTGAGCGACCGGTCGGATGCGATGGTCGGCGAACAGTTCAGGCAAAGACGCCGACAGCGCACGTCGGTTGGTCATCACGTAGGAAACGCCCGACGGCACCCGAACGTTGTCTTCAAGAACCCGAAAATGCCCATCGCCATCGCGGATTAGGTCGACTCCCGACACGTGCACCCGCACACCGTTCGCCGGTTCAAGTCCGGCCACGACGCGGTGAAAGTGCGGCGACGTCATCACGGTCTCGCGTGGCACGACGCCGTCGGCAAAGACTTCGCCGCTGCCGTAGACATCAGCGAGGAAGGCTTCCAAAGCCAACACACGTTGGCGGACGCCGGTCTCCACTTGCATCCAATCGGCGGCCTCAATTAGGCGCGGAACGATGTCGAGCGGGAATGGTCGTTCTTCGCCCTCAACGCCAAAGGTCACGCCCTGATCGAGATAGGACGAGGCCAACGATTCAGCGCGCGAACGCACCTCCTCGGCACCCATCGCAGCGAATGCAGCCGATACCCCGGCATAAGTTTCACGGACGCCCGACCCCGAATACATCTCATCGAAGCCCGTGACGGGGCCATATCCGTCCAGCAACTCCGGTGTGTCCATATCCCCCACCGTAGGTCAACGGCGGTTAGTCTTCGGTCAGGAAGGTGCTGCCATGGACGGATCAGTACTGGTGCTCAACGCGAGCTATGAGCCGCTGCAACGCGTCTCCCTGCGCCACGCCATCAAGATGCTGGTCCGCGAAGTCGCCGTCATTGAAGAAGAAGCCGGCGGAACGTTCGGGCCCTTCCCGGTTCCCAAGGTGTTGCGCCTCGTTCGGTATGTCGTGACCCGCTGGCTGCACCGCCGGTCTCAGCTCTGCACCAAAAGTGCGATCAAGGCCCGTGACAAAGTGTGCGCCTACTGCGGCGGGCACGCCGAGACCGTCGACCACATCATTCCGCGCAGTCGCGGTGGCACTTTGACGTGGGATAACGCCGTCGCGGCCTGCCAGCGATGCAATCACCGCAAGGCAGATCGAACTCCCGAAGAAGCGGGCATGGTGCTGCGCGTCGTCCCGGCGCGCCCCGCGCACGCCTTCGTGGCGTGACGTCGTTGATAGCGTGGCGGCGTGACTCAGGCGCTGACGGTTCGGACGATCTCTAGTGACGAACATCTGGACTTCATTCGTTCTCGCCACACGGTCAGTTTTTTGCAGACGCCCGCGTGGGCGACGGTCAAGAACGAATGGCGCGGCGAGTCGATCGGTTGGTTCACTGGAACTGAACTCGTCGGTGCCGGGCTCGTGCTGTACCGCCAGTTGCCCAAGCTCAAGCGCTACCTGGCCTATCTACCTGAGGGACCCAGCATCGACTGGACTGGTGATCTGCAGGCCTGGCTGACTCCGATGGTTGCCCATCTGAAGAAGTCAGGAGCGTTCGGTATCCGCATGGGACCTCCGGTCATCACCCGCCGCTGGCATGCACCCACCATCAAGGCGGCCATTGCCGATCCGGCGCTCAACTCGCTGATCGAAGCTCCTGCTGATCAGGTCGATACCGATGCCGTCGCAGTCGCCGGCGCACTAACGAAATTGGGTTGGCGCGAGGTTGCCACCGAGGGCGGGTTCTCGGCTGGTCAACCCAAGTACAACTTCCAACTGCCGCTGGCCGACCGAACTGCCGACGACGTCATGGCCGGGATGAATCAACTGTGGCGACGCAATATCCGCAAGGCAGCAAAGGCCGGAGTCGAAGTGGGTCTCGGCGGACGCGAACAACTCGCCGATTTCCATCGCATCTACACCGAAACTGCCGAGCGCGATCACTTCACACCACGCCCGCTCTCCTACTTTGAGCGCATGTGGGATGCCCTCACTGGCGAGGAACCGGACCGGATGGCGCTGTACTTGGCGCACCACGAAGGTGATCTGGTCGCCGCCACCACACTGGTTCGCGTCGGCACTCACGCCTGGTACTCCTACGGAGCGTCGACCACAGCCAAGCGTGATGTGCGCGGATCCAACGCCATCCAATGGCAGATGATGCAGGACTCGATGGCGGCCGGCGCGACGGTCTACGACCTTCGTGGCATTACCGACACACTGACCGAAGGCGATCCGCATCTGGGACTCATTCAGTTCAAGGTGGGCACCGGCGGTGAAGCTGTGGAGTACCTCGGCGAATGGGACCTTCCGCTGAACCGTGCCCTTTATGTGGGCTTCACTCAATATATGAAGCGTCGGTGATCACCGAATGTTCTCGCTGCACGTCGCTGCCCAACGCTGGCGCTCCCACCTGGACCAGATGCACGACAGCACCCCCGGCCTGGTGCCAGTCATCAAGGGCAATGGCTACGGATTCGGCCGCGATGTTCTGTGTGCCGAAGCCACCAGGATGGGTGTCGACCTCATCGCAGTTGGCACCTATGCCGAGGTGCCACAGGCGCTCGAAGACTTTGCCGGCGATGTCATGGTGTTGTCGCCGTGGCGGCCATTCCTTACAGATGCGCACGCCGCACAGCCGTCGCTTGACCACCGAGTGATTCACACTGTCGGTCGAGTTGACGATGTGGCGGCCCTGGCCGCATTGGCGCCCACTGCGCGCGTGGTGCTCGAAGGTGAGACGTCGATGTCTCGTCATGGCCTTGACCGCCACGAACTGGCGGCGGCCGTGGCCGCGCTTGGCGATCTGAAGGTCGAAGGATTCGCTATCCATCTGCCGCTGAACAACCCGGCGCCAGGTGGCAATCTTGCCGAGGCGCAGAGTTGGGCCGGGGCCCTGATGACCTCTCAGTTGGACACCACGACGCTGTTCCTTTCTCACCTCACGACCGCCGAATCAGCGGAACTGGCGCAGTCCCGCCCGCAGCTGACTATCCGGCGGCGCATCGGCACCGCGCTGTGGCTCGGCGATCTCGGTGCCCTGTCAGCTCGCGCCCAAGTGCTCGACCGACACACGATCGGCCGCGGTGAACGCGTGGGTTATCGCCAGCGCACCATGCCTCGCGACGGCTCGCTGCTGGTCGTCGCCGGCGGCACCAGCCACGGCGTCGGACTCGAGGCACCCCGCGCAGGTGGCGGTGTCGTCCAGCGCGGCAAAACCTTCGCCAAAGGCGGACTCGAAGCAGCCGGTCTGTCCCTGTCGCCGTTCACGATCGCCGGCAAACAGCGCTGGTTCGCCGAACCGCCGCACATGCAAGTCAGCCTGGTGTTCCTACCCGCCGATGTCGTTGCTCCAGCCATCGGCGACAGCGTCGACGTCGCTGTCCGGTTTACGACGGCCACATTTGATGACGTGGTGTGGGAGTAGACCCCTCGTCGTTCAGGTTTAGTCAGCTGGTGGTCACGTTTTTTGGCATGGACCACGGCGTGGACTGGCAGCGGCGTTACGTCTGCTTGCCGGCACCAGTTCTCGACGAAAATTGCCCAGTTAACTAGGTAAACCGTCACTTCCCAAGGCAAATTTGCCCAGTGCAGTGACGGTTTTCCTAGTGAAGCAACCCGCAAGCCAGAGAACTACCCGTCCCCCGGCTCACGTCCAAAGCCCCTAAGGCGACTACTCCTCGCAGTGGCCGCCAACGACTGGCCCTACCCAATTAAATCCAGCGCCTTCACAACTCGCCTTGGATGTATAAGACGAGGCTGGCGGCGTCGTCGGTGTCGGTGTCGGCGTGGGAGTGGGTGTCGGAGTGGGCGTGGGCTTGGGGATGCACGACGTCTTCTTCGGGTTCAGCATCTCGTCGGCTCCACACTTAGGCGGCGGCGGCTTGACGATGGTGCCCTTATCGGCCTTGATATTGCCCGGGCTGACGAAAGTTCCGCAGTCAGTACCTTGCAGGGCCGGGTTCATGTAGGCGGCAAAGGTGCGCGCTGGGATCTGACCACCGAAGAACGGGATCATGTAGCCCTCGAGGTTTTCATTACCGACACCGCGGTTGTACATGACAGCCGTCGCGAGCTTCGGCGTAAACCCGGCGAACCAGGACGACGACACGTGCTGACGGGTTTCACTGCCAGCGGTGGCGGTTCCGGTCTTGCCCGCAGTCGGGCAGATCGTGCGGCCGTTGGATCCGGTTCCGGCACCAGAAACCACGCTGCGCATGGCCTTGATGGTGTCGCCAGCAACGTCCTTTTCGATGGTCTGCTCGGTCTCGACCTTGTGCTGGTACACCTTCGAACCTGAACGTTCGACCGAATCGACGACGAACCATTCGGCGCGTTTTCCGCCCGCGGCAATCGTGGCGTAGGCGTTGGCCATGTCGATCGGCGGAACCGGTGCATAGCCCAGCGGGGTGACCGCAACTGGCGAAATCTTGTCGGCAACCCGCTGCGGAATACCGGCTTCGACGGCAGCGTCGAGAATTTTGCGGGCACCAACTTCAATGTTGTCGTTGCCCATTTGCAATGTCATGTCGACGAACGCGGTGTTGATCGACTTCTGCGTGGCGCGCTCCAGCGACACCGGGCCAAACGCCGCACCGCCGGAGTCGCCCTGGTTCTGAACGCGGAAGTTGCTGACCATGAACGGCGAGCCATTGAGTTTGGTCTTCAACCCGTAGCCGTCTTCCAGCGCGGCAATGACGGCGAACACCTTGAAGGTTGATCCGGGCTGAGTTCCCTGAGTGGCCCAGTTGAACGGCTTCTCAACGAAGTCGGGGCCGCCGTACAGCGCCTGCACCGCACCCGTGCCGGGCTCAACAGAAACTAGGGCGGTGTTGAGTTCATCGCGCGGGGGGCGGTTGGCCTTGACTGCGGCGACTGCATCACGCTGCCGGTCGTAATCGAAGGACGTGACGATCTTGTAGCCGCCACCATTGAGTTGGCCCTCGGTGAAGTCCAGCTTGTTGACCATTTCCTTGCGCACCATGTCGAGCAAATAACCCTTGGTGCCGCCGTATCGGTTGCTGATCTTCTTCTTGGCGAACTTGGGCAACTTGTCGCGGTACTTCTCGCGCTCCGCCGACGTGATGGCGCCGGACTTCTCCATGCCGTCGAGCACGTAGTTGAAGCGCGGCAAAATGCGTTCGGAGGCACCGTCGAGGTAGGGGTCGTAGTAGTTCGGGCTGTTGATCACGGTGGCCAGAACTGCCGACTCGGCGTAGTTGAGTTCTGAGGCCGGCTTGCCGAAGTACGTGCGGGCAGCCACCTGGACGCCGTACGCGCCATTGCCGAAGTAGATCGTGTTGAGGTAACCCTCGAGGATTTCCTTCTTGCTCAGCTGGTTGTGGATCTTGATCGACAAGACCGCTTCCTTCACCTTTCGGGTGTAGGACTGCTCCTGCGTCAGATACAGGATTTTGACGTACTGCTGAGTGATGGTGGAACCGCCGCCACGAATCTCACCCGACGTGGTGTTGTCTCGGACGGCACGCAGAATGCCCTTAAAGTCCAGGCCGCGGTTGCTGTAGAACGATCGATCTTCAGCGGCAATCGCAGCCGCCTGCATTGAAGCTGGGACTTTGTCGAGCGGAATACTTTCGCGGTCTTGGTTGGCGAAGGTACCGAGCTTGTGCTTGCCGTCGGCGTAGTAAACGGTGGTGGTTTGCGTCAGGAAGTCAGCGTTGGCATCGGGGATAGCAATCGCGCGGTACAAAATGAAGAACAGCAGCGCTCCGGCCAAAATGCCCGAGACACCAAGGAACGCCACCCACCGCACGAGCTTGGACCACAACGGCCCGCGGCCACTGATGCCGCGCGCCATCGAGCGCAGACGGCTCGGCGACGAGGCGGACTTCTTCTTGGCGCGATTTCGGGCCTGTGCCACGGGTTCAATTCCTTCGTTCAGTGCCAGGGATCTGTCCTAGTGTGCCGGATTCACCTGAGATTTCCCTTCAGGGTGAGCCAGGTCACCGCCTGCAGGATGTGGACCGATAGAGATGTCCGATGTATCGTTTCGATATAAATGCACGACACATACTCCCGATCTGAAAGGCACCATTCACTCATGGCACGGCGTGGCGCGGCGTTGGAGATGGCGGTCCTCGGACTGCTGCACGACGCACCTATGCACGGCTATGAACTGCGCAAGCAGGTGAATGCGCTTCTCGGATGGGGACGTGTCCTGTCCTACGGCACGTTGTATCCGTGCCTCAAGGCGCTGACCGCCGCCGGCGACATCGTCGCTGACGACCAAGCAGCACCAGAAGGACGGGGCCGACGCAATAAGATCGTCTACCGCCTCACGGCCGAAGGCAAAGAACACTTTGCTCAAGCTCTTGAGGAATCTGGGCCCTCGGCCTGGGACGACGAAGCGTTCGGTGTGCGGTTCGCGTTCTTCGCGCGTACCGATAGCGCTGCGCGGGTACGGATTCTTGAAGGTCGACGTAGTCGCCTTGAGGAACGGCTCGACAATGTGCGTCGGTCTGCGCAGCGGGGTCGTGAACGAGCTGACGCCTATACCGCCGAGCTGCAACGGCACGGTCTGGAGTCAGTTGAACGCGAGATCAGTTGGCTCACCGACTTGATCGATCGTGAGCGAGCAGGGCTGATCAATCCCCCGCACCAACAGTGAAATAACAACTATCCAAACGAAAACGACAGGAGAACCCATGGGTTCGGCCAACAATCCGGTCCGCGTGGCCATCGTCGGCGTCGGCAACTGCGCCACTTCCCTGATCCAGGGCGTTGAGTACTACAAGGATGCTGATCCGGCAGGAACCGTTCCGGGTCTCATGCACGTAACGTTCGGCGATTACCACGTCAGCGACGTCGAATTCGTCGCCGCGTTCGACGTTGACGCCAAGAAGGTCGGCTTCGACCTGGCTGAAGCAACGCAGGCCAGCGAGAACAACACCATCAAGATCATCGATGTCCCGCCGACGGGTGTCATCGTGCAGCGCGGCCACACGCTCGACGGCCTCGGCAAGTACTACCTGCAGACCATCGACGAGTCCGACGCGGCTCCGGTCGATGTCGTGCAGGTGCTCAAGGACACTCAGGCTGACGTCCTGGTTTCCTACCTGCCCGTTGGTTCTGAAGAGGCCGACAAGTTCTACGCGCAGTGCGCCATCGACGCGGGCGTGGCCTTCGTCAACGCCCTGCCGGTCTTCATCGCTTCGGACCCCGAGTGGGCCAAGAAGTTTGAAGACGCTGGCGTCCCGATCATCGGCGACGACATCAAGAGCCAGGTTGGCGCCACCATCACGCACCGCGTGATGGCCAAACTGTTCGAAGATCGTGGCGTCGTGCTGGACCGTACCTACCAGCTCAACGTCGGCGGCAACATGGACTTCAAGAACATGCTCGAGCGTG
>JBEBVW010000046.1:0-13439 GCA_040392565.1 Aeromicrobium sp.
CCGACCAGGCGACCGAGGCCGAGATAGTCGGTAATGTCGAAAGCGTCATCGGTGTCGCTAAGGACTGCGGTGACGCTGCTGCTGATCTGGTCCCAGACGCCCAAAATGTTCAGCGCGACCCAGAAAACCACTGTGGCCACGACGCCGACGATCATCATCGCGACCGACACGATGAAGGCCATGCGGGTCACTGACCACGGCTCGATGTGGGTTAGTCGCAACTTCGCGTCCCGCCGAACCTCTGGCGCCTCGACCACCGGGGCCGGAGGAACCGCGGGGATCACCGAGGTGGAGTCCGGGCGTTCATTCGTAGTGCGCTTGTACTCATCGGACGTGACGGACTTCGTCGCGGGCTTCTTCACGGTGGGCTTTTCAGCCTGCTTCGGCTTGGCGGAATCGTTGGTCACTCGCTCTGCCCGTCCTCATCGTCGGTCTCGGTCGGTTCAGCGTCGTCGTTGGTCAGATCGGTGTTGCGAGCGATGGTGACCACGTGGTCGCTGCCCTTCAACTCCACGAACTTGACGCCCATCGTGCCACGCCCAGTCGACCGAACCTCGGAAACGAGGCTGCGAACAACCTTGCCCGTGCTGGTCACTGAGATGACGTCGTCGGTCTCAACAAGCACCAGACCGCCCACGAGTTCACCACGATTCTCGGTGATTTGCATAGCCTTAATGCCCAGACCACCACGGCCCTGCAGGCGGTAGTCCTCGATAACCGACTTCTTGGCGAAGCCGCCATCGGTGACGGTGAAGACATACAACTGGTCAGCGCTGTCGACCGCGTCTTCGTCTTCTGAATCCGGACGTCGGATGACGCTCATCGACAACAACGAGTCGTCGCCACGGAACTTCATGCCCGTGACACCCGAGGTCGCGCGACCCATCGGCCGCAACTGCTCATCGTCCGCGCGGAATCGGATGGCCTGGGCACGACGCGAAATCAAGATCAGATCGTCAGTAGCGTTGACCAGTTCAGCGCCGATGAGCTCATCGTCATCATCGCGGAAGTTGATCGCAATGACGCCGGCCTGACGCGGGCTGTCGTAATCAGCGAGCTTGGTCTTCTTGACCAGGCCCTTGCGGGTGGCGAGCACCAGGTACGGGGCCTGCTCGTAGTCGCGAATGGTCAACACCTGAGCGATTTGTTCATCGGGCTGGAAGGACAACAGTCCAGCGACGTGACCACCCTTGGCATCGCGCGCGGCCTCAGGCAGGTGGTACACCTTCGAGCGGTAGACGCGGCCAGCTGTGGTGAAGAACAAGATCCAGTGGTGGCTGGTGGTGGAGAAGACGTGTTCGATGACATCTTCCCCGCGCAATGTTGCACCGCGAACGCCCTGACCGCCGCGGTTCTGTACGCGGTACTGATCGGTGCGGGTGCGCTTGGCGTATCCGCCCTTGGTGATAGTGACAACGACCTCTTCGTCGGGGATGAGGTCTTCCATCGACAGATCGCCGTCGGCCGGAATGATCGGAGTACGACGATCATCGCCGTACTTGTCGACAATCTCGGTCAGTTCGTCACTGACGATCTGACGCTGGCGTTCGTCGCTGGCCAAGATGGCCTTGAAGTCGGCGATCTTGACTTCCAGATCGGCCAAGCGATCCATGATCTTCTGGCGCTCGAGAGCTGCCAGGCGACGCAACTGCATGTCGAGAATGGCGTTGGCCTGCAACTCATCGATGTCGAGCAAGTTGATGAGTCCCTGGCGGGCTTCGTCGACGGCCGGGCTGCTGCGGATCAATGCAATAACGGCATCGAGTTGATCGAGCGCCAGGGCCAGGCCGCGGTAAATGTGCGCTTCTTCTTCGGCCTTGCGCAGACGGTAGGTGGTGCGGCGGCGGATGACTTCGATTTGGTGGGTGATCCAGTTCGAGATGAATCCATCAAGGCTCAGCGTGCGCGGAACGTTGTCGACCAGCGCCAGCATGTTGGCGCTGAAGTTGGACTGCAACTCGGTGTGCTTGTACAGATTGTTAAGCACCACCCGAGCAACAGCGTCGCGCCTGAGTTCGACGACGATGCGCCGACCGACCCGCGAGGACGACTCGTCACGCAGATCGCTGATGCCCTGAACGCGACCGGAGTTGACCAGATCGGCGATCTTGCGCATCAGCGCATCGGGGTTGACCTGGTACGGCAGTTCGGTGACGACCAACTGGATGCGACCCTTGGCGTCTTCTTCGATGGAGACGACAGCGCGCATCGTGACCGAACCGCGACCAGTGCGGTACATGTCGTGGATGCCGGCGGTGCCAACGATCAAGCCGTTGGTCGGGAAGTCGGGGCCCTTGATGCGCTGCATGAGCGCTTCAAGCAACTCTTCGCGCGAAGCGGTCGGGTTCGCCAGCGACCACAGTGCACCCTCGGCAACTTCACGCAAGTTGTGCGGCGGAATGTTGGTGGCCATGCCGACCGCAATGCCGGCCGAACCATTGACCAACAGATTCGGTATGCGCGAAGGCAGAACCGTGGGTTCTTCTGAACGGCCGTCGTAGTTGGGCTTGAAGTCGACGGTTTCTTCGTCGATATCGCGCACCATCTCCATCGCGATGGGCGCGAGCTTGCACTCGGTGTATCGCATGGCGGCGGCCATATCGTCGCCCGGCGAACCGAAGTTGCCCTGGCCGGTGATCATCGGCGCGCGCATGACCCACGGCTGTGCGAGTCGGACCAAGGTGTCGTAGATCGCGGTGTCGCCGTGCGGGTGGTACTGACCCATCACGTCACCGACGATGCGCGAACACTTGGAGAAGCCGCGGTCCGGGCGGTAGCCGCCGTCGAACATCGCGTAGAGAACGCGGCGGTGCACGGGCTTGAGTCCGTCGCGCACATCAGGCAGCGCTCGCGACACGATGACGCTCATCGCGTAGTCGATGTAGGAGCGCTGCATTTCGTCCTGCAGTTCGACCGGTTCGATGCGGTCGCGCTCGATGGGGGTGTCAGTCACTGTGGGTCATTCCTTCTCTCGGAGAGGAAGTGGATTCGAAGTGGATTCGAAGTGGTTTCGAGGCTCGCAAGCTCGCACCTCAACCACCGAGGGATTTAGATATCGAGGAAACGGACGTCTTTGGCGTTCTGCTGGATGAAGGCGCGGCGCGGTTCGACTTCTTCGCCCATCAAGATGGTGAAGATTTCGTCGGCAGCGGCGCCTTCTTCAAGGGTCACCTGACGCAAAATGCGGGCATCGGGATCCATGGTGGTTTCCCACAGTTCCGAATCGTTCATTTCGCCCAGACCCTTGTAGCGCTGGACCGGTGCTTCCTTGGGAAGTCGGTGACCGGCTGCTTCGCCGGCCTTCATCAGCGCATCGCGCTCACGATCGGAGTACGCCAACTGATGGGCCGTGTTGGTCCACTTGATTTTGTACAGCGGCGGCTGGGCCAAGTAGACGTGACCGGCATCGATCAGCGGCTTCATGAAACGGAACAACAAGGTGAGCAGCAGCGTGGTGATGTGCTGGCCGTCGACGTCAGCGTCGGCCATCAACACGATCTTGTGATAGCGCAGTTTGGCGATGTCGAACTCTTCATGCACGCCAGTGCCGAGTGCGCTGATGATGGCTTGCACTTCGGTGTTCTGCAGGATCTTGTCGATGCGTGCCTTTTCGACATTCAAGATCTTGCCGCGCAGCGGAAGGATGGCCTGGGTGCGCGGATCGCGACCGCCCTTGGCCGAACCACCGGCGGAGTTGCCCTCCACGATGAAAACTTCGCACTCATCGGGATTGCGGCTGGAGCAATCGGCCAATTTGCCGGGCAATCCGCCACTGCCCAAGAAGCCCTTGCGGTTGCGCGCCAAGTCGCGTGCCTTGCGGGCGGCCATGCGGGCTGCGGCAGCATCCATCGATTTGCGCACGATGGTCTTGCCTTCATTGGGGTTCTGTTCCAGCCAGGCGCCAAGTTCATCGTTCAGCATCTTCTGCACGAACGAGCGAGCCTCGGTGTTGCCGAGTTTGGTCTTGGTCTGACCCTCAAACTGCGGCTCGGCCAACTTGACCGAAATGATGGCGGTCAAGCCTTCGCGAATGTCATCGCCGGTGAGACGGTCTTCCTTCTTCTTCACCAAGTTCTGCGCTTCTGCGAAGTTATTGACGGTGCTGGTCAACGCCGCCCGGAAGCCCTCTTCGTGCGTTCCACCTTCGTGGGTGTTGATCGTGTTAGCGAACGTGTGCACCGATTCGCTGAAGCTGGCATTCCACTGCATGGCCAGTTCGAGAGAGAGACCAGACTCTTCGTCTTCGCGCTCAATCGAAATGATGTCGCTGTGAATTGGAGTCTTGGACGCAGTGCTGTTGATGAAATTGACGTAGTCGACTAGTCCGCCGTCGTAACGGAACTTGACCTCGCGTTCGATCTCATCAGTGGCACCCTCGTCGGTATCGACTGACTCGAGATTGCGTTCATCGGTCAGATGAATTTCCAGGCCCTTGTTGAGGAACGCCATCTCACGGAAGCGCGTCTTCAAAGTCTGGTAGCTGTACTCGGTGGTTTCGAAAATGTCGGCGCTGGCGTAGAACGTCTGCGAGGTGCCGGTTTCGTCGGTCTTCTCACCGCGTACGAGTTCGGTGACTGGATCGCCGTAATGGAACTCCTGCGTCCAGACGTATCCGTCGGTCTTGATTTCCATCAGCAGTCGGGTGGACAGAGCGTTGACGACCGAGATGCCGACGCCGTGCAGACCACCGGAAACCTTGTAGCCACCACCGCCGAACTTGCCGCCGGCGTGCAGAGAAGTCATGACCAAGGTGGCGGCCGGGATCTTCTCAATAGGGTGCTCACCGACGGGAATACCGCGACCGTTGTCGACGACCTTGACGCCACCGTCGGCCTGCAAAATCACTTCGATGTGAGTGGCATAGCCAGCAAGAGCTTCATCGACGGAGTTGTCGACGACTTCGTAGACCAGGTGATGCAAGCCGCGTTCACCGGTGGAACCGATGTACATGCCGGGGCGCTTGCGGACCGCTTCGAGGCCCTCCAGCACCTGGATATTGCTCGCGTCGTAGCTCACGTCGGGATCTGGAGTTTGGCTCACTAAATCAGTATACGGGCCATTTATGTGGCTCTCACGGATGACGTCACTTCTGTGGATAACGTGTCGGGCGATAAAACATCCCGCCAGAGACACAAAAAGGCCGATTCAACGTACGTTCAGGCCGTGAGTTGATCGCAGGTACATATTCGGAGCCATCGGGCACTCTAGATGCGATGTCCACGATGATCCGCCGCCGCGCCTCCGTTGTTCCGATCGCCGCACTGTTTGCCGGCGTCGCGAGCTTGCTGCTGCTCGTGCAATTTGCGTTGTGGTCGCAGCGCGGTCAAATCTGGGATCAGTCGGCGATGACGACGGTCGGCGCAAGTCGCGAAGCTCATCTGACGCTGCTGAGCGTGTTGGGTCGAGTGTCGATCGGCATGATCGGCGCGGTCCTGATTGTCTGCGCTGTCGGGGCGCTTCTTCGGGGACGAGTCGATCTGGCCCTGGGAGCGGTGGTGCTCGTGACCGGTGCCAATGTGACGACGCAACTTCTTAAGCATCAGATTCTCGACCGCTCCGATTTCGGATTGGGCCTGGCCAACAACAGTTTGCCGAGCGGGCACACCACTGTGGTGGCGAGCGCGGTGGCTGCGATCATCCTCGTCGCCCCAGAGTTACTTCGTTCTGTTCTTGCGCTCGCCGGTGCTGCGGCTGTCACCATGACCGGCGCCTCAACAGTGGTCGCTGGGTGGCACCGGCCAGCCGATGTCATTGCGGCGCTCCTGGTCGCACTCATCTGGCTCAGTGTCGTCACCGTCGCGATTGACGGTCGCCGTGCTCTGACCCAAGGCGACTCAATTGCGGCGTTGATCGGCGCAGGTCTTGCTGGCACCGCTTTGGTGGCCGTGGGTGTTCGGCCTATCACCGGGTGGGATGGCTTGTTCGATGCGGCCGCTGTGCTCGGGGCGTTGGCCGCCGGTACAGCTGGCTATGTGGCAGCGACCTGTCTCGTCGCGCCGCGCGATCAGCCGTAGGTGTCGCGGGGTCCGCGACCCTTGACTGACCACGGACCACTTTTCCAGCTCGGAGCTTCCGGGCCGCGCACATCAATCCGAAGCACGCTGCCGTCGCCCATCACGTCATTGAGTTTCGCCACGATCTGTGGCGCGAGGAGTTTCAACTCTTTGGCCCAGGCCGTCGACGACGTGCGCACATGAACGACCGATTCTGAATACCCGACGACTTCGGAGTGGTCGGCGATGTTTGGGCCCACGATCGACGCCCAGTCAGAGAACACCTTCTGCGCGTCGAGTTGAGCACCCCAGCCCTGCTGACGAATCAACTCACCGACGGCGTCGGACATCAAGATGGGTTCGTCGCGTGAGGTGCGCGAATTACTGGGTGGCGTGGCTGGTCGACGGCGCCGGCCCGGCACCGGCGCGGCACCGGAATTCTTGCGATACCGATTCGCGATGTCGCGAGCGAGATCTTGTCGATCGTCCTCAGCCACTAGTCACCACTCCCGACGCGACGCGAAATAGTCGCCCGGTGAGTTCACTTGGAACGTCGGCTTCAACCGCTGCCGTCACCAAAACTTGTTCAGCGTCGGCGACGAGTTCAGCGAGTTGTTGACGACGACCTTGATCCAGTTCGGCGAATACGTCGTCAAGGATCAGCACCGGGTCATCGCCATCGTCGCGCAGCAATTCAAATGACGCCAGCCGCAGCGCGAGTGCCAGCGACCACGACTCGCCATGGCTGGCGTATCCCTTGGCGGGAAGCGATCCGATTGACAGTGCGATGTCGTCTCGATGAGGACCGACCAAACTGATGCCACGATTCAGTTCGTCACCGCGGCGTCGCTTCATCTCGTCTAGGAGTAGCCCAGCAATCGTATCGGGGTCGCGTTCATCCGCGGGTAGTTCGAGCGAAGCGCGATATTCGGCGGTGACATCTCGGCGGTGTTCGGCCGCGTCAGCGGCCACCCGCAGATAGGCCTCGGTCAGGTGGGGCGCGAGGTCGTCGAGCAACGTCAATCGGCGGGCGACCAGTTCGCCACCGAGCTTGGCGAGGTTCTCATCCCAGATGTCTAGGGTGGCGATCTCAACATCACGACGTCGACCTGCGGTCTTCAACAACGTATTGCGTTGTTTGAGGACCCGGTCCAAATCGCTGCGGACTCCGGCGAAACGTGGTGAATGTAGATTTATCAACGAGTCGACAAAACGACGTCTGTCGGATGGATCGCCTTTCACGAGCGCGAGATCTTCGGGCGAAAACATGACAGTGCGCAAGATGCCGATGAGGTCGCGGACTCGCGGAAGATCACCTCGATTGACGCGCGCCCGGTTGGACTTCCCCGGAACGATCTCGAGTTCAAGAAGTGCGGTGCGGTCTCCACGCACGACTTCAGCGCGCACGATCGCGCGGTCGGCGCCCGCACGAACGAGGGGGGTGTCGCTGGAGACTCGATGCGAATCGAGTCGAGCTAAATAGTCGATCGCTTCGACCAGATTGGTTTTGCCCTGGCCGTTCGCGCCGACGAAGGCGATGGCGCCCGGGCCGACCTCAACATCAACGTCGGGGTAGGAGCGGAAGTCCACCAAGCTCAGACTCTTGACGTGCACAGCAGGTCAAGCAGAACTGGGTTTGTCGGTGTTGGACTGCACAGCGTGCCCACCGAACTGTTGGCGCATCGCGGCGATGGCCTGCATGGCCGGCGACTCATCCTGGCGCGAGGTGAACCGGGCGAATAGCGACGCGGCGATGGTGTGCATCGGAACTGCGTTGTCGATGGCGGCCTCGACGGTCCAACGGCCTTCGCCGGAATCTTCGGCATAGCCACGGATCTGACTCAAGCCTGGATCGTCTTGGAGTGCCTTGACCAACAGATCAAGCAACCAGGAGCGGACGACCGTTCCTTCGCGCCAGGAGTTGAAGACGTCAGTGACGTTCTCTACGAGGTCGACCTTCTCGAGAAGTTCATAGCCCTCGGCGTAGGCCTGCATCATGGCGTACTCGATGCCGTTGTGAACCATCTTGGAGAAGTGACCTGCGCCGACTCCACCAGCTCGCACAAATCCCGAATCTCCTTCGGGCTTGAGCGCATCGAAGGCGAACTGCACTTTGGCAATATCGGATTCGGCGCCGCCGGCCATGAGTGCATAGCCGTTTTCTAGACCCCACACTCCGCCACTGACACCGCAGTCGACATATCCGACGCCTTCGGCCGCCAGTAGTTCGGCGTGAACTGCATCATCGGTCCACCGCGAATTGCCACCGTCAACGACGACGTCGCCGTCGGACAACAGGTGGCCAAGTTCTTCGACCGTCTGTCGAGTGATGTCACCGGCCGGAACCATGACCCACACGATCTTCGGCGACGGGAGCGCATCGACCATGGCCTGCAAGGAGTCGACGTCGGAGACGTCGGGATTTCGGTCGTAGCCGACGACCGTGATTCCGGCGTTGCGCATCCGGGTGCGCATATTGCCACCCATTTTGCCCAGGCCGACCAGGCCGATGGTGCTCATTGGCTGAGGCGGACCGGCATGATCAGGTACCGGAACGCTCCGTCTGGAGCAGCGCCAATTTCAGAAACTCCCGAAATGGCTGCGGGCTTGGTCTGCTGGGTGAAGGTCAACTGAACGACCGGCTCGGACATGACGCCCAGACCCTCAAGCAGATACGTGGGGTTGAAGCCGATCGAAATATCGGGTCCGTCAACTGTGGCCTCGACTGATTCAGACGCCTGGGCCTCATCACCGCTGCCAGCTTCCAACTGCACCATGCCCTCGGAGAAGGACAGTCGAACCGGCGTATTGCGCTCGGCGACCAGCGAAACGCGACGCACTGAATCGACCAGATCCTGCGTTGCGACGTACGCGGTGGTTTCGGGAGTGGCCTCGAACAACTGGCGAACGCGCGGGAAGTCACCTTCCAGCAAGCGGGTGGTGGTGCGGCGAGTGCCGTTGCCGACTGTGCCTTCAAATCCGATCAGGCCATCGCCGGATTCACCTGCGGAAACAGCGATCGTGATATCGCCGCCGCCGGTCAGTGAGCGGGCGGTGTCGCTGAGAACCTTGGCCGGAACCAACGCGTGAGCAGCCAAATCGCTGCGCTCGGGGAACCAGTTGAGATCGCGCAAGCTGGCACGGAATCGGTCGGTGGCCATCATCGAAATGGTGGAGCCCTCAAGCTCCAACCGCAGCCCGGTGAGCAGCGGCAGCATGTCGTCGCGTCCTGCAGCCGCACCAGCCTGGGCAACCGCGGTGGCGAATTCTTCGGCCTTCACCGTTCCCGACGCCGTGGGCATCGACGGCAACTGCGGGTATTCCTCGACCGGCATGGTCTGCAAGCTAAAGCGAGCGCTGCCGCAACGGACCTCAACTTTGGTGCCGTCTTGGCTGACATCAATCGGCTTGGCCGGCAGCGATTTGACGATCTCGGACAGCAAACGGCCGGAAACGAGAACGCGACCGTCGGCGCTGACTTCGGCCGGGAGAGTCGCGCGGGTTGAGGTTTCGTAATCAAATCCGCTGAGCGTCAGACCATCGGCAGAAGTTTCAATCAGCAATCCAGCGAGAACCGGAACGCTAGGTCGACTGGGCAGGCTGCGGGCGGTCCAGGCAACGGCGTCGGCGAACGCGTCACGTTCGATGCGGAACTTCACTCGAAACTGCCTCTCGTCTGGAACTTGCTGTGATGGTCGTGCTTCTGAATCCTGCCACACCCAATCCACAGAACTGCCGGTGTGCGAATTACAACGAACTTTGTGTGATTAATAGTTGTCGTAGTAGTGGTAGGGGTTGTGGATTGTGTGGAATTCGCGGTTTCTTGTTGCGATTGCCGTTGATCTGTTGGTGGACAACTATGTGTTGTTCATCGGGACGTCTTACAAGACCCTGTTGATGTTCTGAATCGGTTCTCGGTCACTTCACATGACAGGCGACTCTGTCCACTATGAAACCGATGTTGTCCACATGTTGCTCCCCAGGTGTGCACAAACGATTCCGGAACACAAATCATTCGATTTTTCCTGGTCAACTCTGTCGTGCTTGCTGCTTGATTCGAGCCGTGAGTTCAGTGACCTGGTTGTAGACCGCGTGCTTGCTGGCCATGCGTTCGCGGATCACTTTGACTGCGTGCATCACCGTGGTGTGATCACGTCCACCGAACGCAGCACCCACGTCAGGCAACGACATTTCGGTGAGTTCTCGGCACAGGTACAT
This sequence comes from Aeromicrobium sp., assembly GCA_040392565.1. Taxonomy (GTDB): domain Bacteria; phylum Actinomycetota; class Actinomycetes; order Propionibacteriales; family Nocardioidaceae; genus Aeromicrobium. The sequence goes on from JBEBVW010000046.1 coordinate 10,212, forward strand.
CGCAATCTGACGGGCTTGGGCGAGGTCACGAGTCTTGTTCTTGCTGCAGAGCTCATCGATGGAGAAGCCGGAGTAAGCCGACGTCTGCGCCATGATCAGGCCGCCGGTGATCTCAGGGTCACCACCTTCGGCGATCAGATCTTTCAGCACCAACTGGGCCAACGCTAGGTCGACTGTGGTGTTCTGCAAATTGGCGAAGGCGGTCGCGCGAATGAGGGCACCTTCGAGTTCGCGGATATTGGTCTGCACCTTGCTGGCGATGAATTCCAACACATCGGCCGGCACTGTGAGCTTCTCGCTAGCGGCCTTCTTTCGAAGGATGGCAATACGCGTTTCCAGATCCGGCGGCTCAACGTTGGTGGTCAGGCCCCACTCGAATCGATTGCGGAGACGATCCTCGAGTTCGGTGAGATTCTTCGGTGAGCGATCTGACGTCAGAACGATCTGCTTGTTCTCGTTGTGCAGTGCGTTGAAGGTGTGGAAGAACTCGGTCTGAGTGGACTCTTTGCCTTCCAAGAACTGAATATCGTCGACCAGCAACACATCGATCTCGCGGTATTTGCGCTTCAGTGCCGGCTGCTGGTTGTTGCGAATCGCGTTAATGACGTCGTTGGTGAACTCTTCGCTGCTGACGTAACGCACCCGCGACGACGGGTAGAAACGCAGCACGTAGTGACCGATGGCGTGGAGCAGGTGAGTCTTGCCCAGGCCGGAGTCGCCGTGAATCACCAGCGGGTTGTAGGCCTTGCCGGGAGCTTCGGCGACAGCAACCGCTGCTGCGTGGGCGAACCGGTTGGACGACCCGATGACGAAGTTCTCAAAAACGTAGCGTGGGTTCAGTCGTGCATCAGCGACGTTGCTGGCGTGAGAAGCGTTGTTCTGAGGAGTCGGCCCTTGGGTCGAATTAGCCGAATCCCAGGTGGGGACAAATTGATCGTGATCTTCGTCTTCTTCGTCATCGAAGTCGCTGTCGAGATCGGCAAGTTCGTCTTCGAGTCGGTCGCTGATCGAGGCATCAATAGTCACGACAACTTTGATCTCTGATCCCAGTTGCTGACTGAGCGCCTGAGCGAGCGCCGGCGATACTCGGGCTTCGAGCTGGCCGCGGCTTAAGTCGTCGGGTACAGCGATGAGGAATAGGTCGTTGTGCAATGACAACGGCACAGCCGTGTGGACCCATGCCTTCGCTCCTGGAGAAAGCGTGTCAACCGCCGCCTGCCAGATCACCGTCAGCTCTGAGTCCGTTGGTGTGGAGGTGCTGGCGTCGGTCATAAGTGCAATCCTCCGAGAAAGACTTGAAGTTGGTCCACAGAGTTTTCCACAAGATGTGAACGACGGCTCGGTCAGAACGGTTCACCTGTGGAAATCTAGGCTAACGCGGTGACGTTAGCAGCGTTCATCGGCGTGTCACAACCCGTTTCGCAATTCGATCCGATATGGGCGGCGTGTCGCCTTGACCAAAAATGTCATCTCATTGAGGGTGGGTGAGTTTGACCCTGTCCTCAGGCACCCGTACCGTGGAGTGTCCGTCTGTGGACGACACCTGCCGCGTGCCCATGATCTGATCGTGGGTTCCCGGTGGCGGTCGACTCGACAGCCCGTAGTTATAAGGATCTTTACCCATGAGCAAGCGCACTTACCAGCCCAACAATCGTCGTCGTGCCAAGAAGCACGGCTTCCGTCTCCGCATGCGCACCCGCGCCGGCCGCGCCATCTTGGCGAACCGCCGGAGCAAGGGCCGCGCGAAGCTGTCGGCCTGAGTCTCCTGTCCGGTGCTTCCACGTGAGCAGCGGATGACTCACGGCGAAGAGTTTCGCTCCGCCGTTCGTGCTGGTGCACGAGCCGCTCAACCGGCGCTGGTCGCCCACGTTGTCCTAGGGACAACGCCGGGGCCGACCCGCGTCGGTTTCGTCGTCAGCAAGGCTGTTGGCACTGCGGCCGACCGCAACAGAGTCAAGCGTCGACTGCGTCATTTGATGCGCGATCGCGTGGCGGCCTTGCCTGCCGGTTCGCGCGTTGTTGTGCGCGCTCTGCCGAGCGCGGCCGCAGCACCGTCGTCGTCTCTTGCCGACCAGCTCGATGCAGCCCTGCGTCGTTGCGGTGCCAGGTAGCCACCCATGAAGTACCTACTGATCGGCATTCTCAAGGTGTACCGGTTTGCCATCAGTCCGTTGTATGGCGACGTGTGTCGCTACTACCCCAGTTGTTCGGCCTATGCGCTCGAAGCTGTGCAGGTGCACGGTTCGATCCGCGGGTCGTGGCTGGCTGGCCGGCGTCTATTGCGCTGCCACCCCTGGGCCCGGGGAGGGCTCGATCCCGTTCCACCACATCGTCACGCGGCAACGTCTGACACAACACCTTCTCGAGGAGAACACTCGTGGGCTTCCTAGGCGACATCGGATCGGCCATCATGACGCCGCTCTATTACCTGGTGTCCGGCATCTTGTTGGTCTGGCACAAACTGTTTTCTCTGGTGCTTGATCCTGCATCGGGCTGGACATGGGTGCTGGCGATCATCGGTCTGACGGTGACCATCCGTACTCTGCTGATTCCGCTTTTCGTCAAGCAGATCAAGTCGAGCCGCAATATGCAGTTGCTGCAGCCACAGTTGAAGGCGCTGCAGCAGAAGTACAAGCACGATCGTCAGAAGTTGCAGCAGGAGCAGATGAAACTGTTCCAGGAGACAGGCACCAACCCGCTGGCCTCCTGTATGCCACTGCTGTTGCAGATGCCGATCTTCTTTGCCTTGTTCCGAGTGATCGACCATTCGTCGAAGTACACCAGCGGCAACTTCAAGAAGGGCTTCATCACCGAAGAGCACGCTTCGCAGTTGTCGCATGCGAAGTTCCTCGGTGCACAGATCGCCGATACGTTCACGAAGGCCGATCACGTCGAGACCCGCATCCTGGCGGCGATCTTGGTTGTCGCGATGTGTGCGACTCAGTTCATTACGCAGCGCCAGTTGATGGCCAAGAACATGCCGGCAGATGCGCTTTCGGGCCCGTACGCGCAGCAGCAGAAAATGCTTCTGTACATCCTGCCTTTCGTGTTCGCGATCAGCGGCGTGATCTTCCCGCTGGGTGTGCTCTTCTACTGGGTCACCTCGAACCTGTGGACCATGGGCCAGCAGTTCTACGTGATCCGCAACAACCCTGCGCCGGGGACCCCTGCCTTCAAGGCCAAGCAGGATCGCGACGCTCGCAAGGGCCGCAATGTTTCTGAGGATCC
>JBEBVW010000047.1:0-13315 GCA_040392565.1 Aeromicrobium sp.
GCTGTACACGATCTATCAGTCAATTGCTGAACCGCTCATTACGCACGATGTGGGCACGAAGTCCGAGCGTGAAGCGCGCGTTCGTGATCTGCTCGACAAAGTGTCGTTGCCAACCACGGTGATGTCGCGGTACCCCGGAGAGCTCTCGGGTGGTCAACGTCAACGCGTGGCAATTGCGCGCGCGCTGGCGCTCGATCCCGAGGTCGTCATCTGTGATGAGGCGGTTTCGGCGCTCGACGTTTTGGTGCAGGCGCAGATCTTGGAGTTGCTGAATGATCTGCAGGCTGAACTGGGCCTGAGCTACTTGTTCATCACCCACGATCTTGCCGTGGTTCGCCCGATCGCGGACAACGTTGTGGTGATGCAGGACGGCAAGGTCGTCGAGCAAGCTTCAGTGGCCGAAGTGTTCGACAACCCTCGCGAGATGTACACCCGCAGGTTGCTTGACGCGATCCCGGGCGGTTCCATTCCGCTGGCCAACACCTGATCGTTTGACGCACAGAGAACGCCCCGCACCGAGTGGTGCGGGGCGTTCTGCTTGTCGGACTCAGTTACGGCGCTGGACCATCCGGCTGGCTGCGGCAACGCTAGTTGCAGCGACCAGCGCGCCACCGAGCAGGTACCAGGTCAGATCGGCGTCTCCGCTGGAGGATGCCTTGATCTCGACTGGATGGTCGATCGTGTGGAAAGCCGATCCGAAGTCGATCGGGCGCATCTGCATTGCGACCACAGCGTCGTCGCTCTGAGCCTTCGGAGCGATCTTCTCCTGCGGCTGAGCCGGCTTGGGCTGGGGCTTCGGTTGAGGCTTCGGCTGAGCCTTGGGCTGTGCAAGGTCCTTGGGGCCCTGCGGCTTCTGCGGCTTGGGGGCATCGGCGATGTCCTTGGGGCCCTTGGGCTTCGGAGCGATGGCGATGTCCTTCGGGCCGGGTGGGATCTCGGCGTGGGCGGTGGCGCCGGCGCCGATCGTCAGGGCCGCGGTGGCCATCGGAACGGCGATCAGCAGGTGGGTCAACGTGCGCTTCATGATGTTCTCCTGAGTGTTGGTGCGGTTTTGAAGTTCTGTGGAGCGGTTTGCTCGTAGGTAGGAGCATCGGGCGGTCGATTCCTCACACTTTTCGAAGAAACTTTTTTGAACTTTTTCTCGCGAAGTACGTTTGCGCAGGTCAACGCGTCGAGCAGAAACGCCCGCACTTGACTAGTTCGAACAGATGTTCGAACATGGAGCAATGACGACTGCCCCCACGATCGAAGATCTGCGGGAGCGGATGCGCCGGTTGGAGGGTCGACCGGGGTCACAGCCAGTTGCTACGCATCCAGCATTAGAAGGGCTGTTGCAACTACAGACAGGTGGGGTTTATTCGGCCGCATCGGCCAGCATGTTGGGTCTGCTGATGGCCGGGCCTTCGGCCGACGGCGCGTGGTGTGGAGTGGTTGGTACTTCCCGATTAGGGCTTGAAGCTCTTGCCGCTACCGGAGTTCGCCTCGACCGGTGTGTGCTGGTGCCCGAACCGCAGGACGCCTGGCTTGACGTCACCGCTGCGCTGATTGACGTACTCGGTGTCGTTGCGGTGGTGCCGCCGACGTCAGTGGGCGAGCACGACGCGAGTCGTGTGATGGCCCGGCTGAGAAACCGTGGGGCAGTGCTGCTCACGATGGGCCAGATGTGGCCACGCGCCGATGCTCGTCTGGGAATGAGCGATGTCGAATGGGTTGGTCTTGGACAAGGACACGGCCATCTTCAAGCGCGGCGAATCACCGTTGACGTGCAACGCGGCACCGCTCCGGCGAGATCTCGGCGACTCTGGTTCCCCGATCTGGACCAGCAGATTCGTCCTGCGGCTGACCGGATCGCCGCTCCTGCCCCTCGTTTCCTACGGAGTGTCGGGTGAGTCGGATTCTGGTGTTGTGGGCTCCCGATTGGCCGGTAGTCGCAGGCGCTGAAGGAATAGCGCCAGGGGCGCCGGTTGCGGTGCTCTCTGGCGGGCAGGTGCTGGCGTGTTCGCACGCTGCTCGAGCTGAAGGCGTGCGGCGCGGTATGCGGCGGCGCGATGCTCAAGCGCGCTGTCCCGAATTGGTTCTGCGCGATCATCAGCCCGACGCCGACGCGCGCGCATTCGAAGAAGTCTTGGTGTCGATCGAGCAGATTGCGCCAGGCGTTGCACCGCTGCGGCCCGGACTATGCGCACTGCATGTGCCCAGCAGGTTCTATGGCGGCGAGATCGAGGCGGGTGCAGTCCTGGCTGAACATCTGGTGCGGCTGGGCGTCTGGGATGTGCGGTTGGGTGTGGCCGATGGGTTGTTCGCGGCCGAGCAGGCAGCTCGGCAAGCATCTGCGCAAGACAGCATGGTGGTGCCTGTTGGTGGTTCTGCGGCGTTCTTGCGGGAACTGCCTGTCGATGTGCTCGATTCAGGTCAGGACGCCGCCGACGCTGATTTGGTCAGTTTGCTGCGGCGTATGGGGCTGCGCACATTAGGCGCATTCGCCGCTTTAGCAGCCAGCGATGTCCACACTCGGTTTGGTACTCGTGGCGCTTTGCTGCATCGGTTGGCAGCTGGCGCCGATGCCCAGCCGGTCAGCCGCCGCCAACCACCAGCAGAGTTAACGGCAGCGTTGGTATTGGAACCACCGCTAGAGCGAATTGACCAGATCGCCTTTAGCGCGCGTACTACGGCCGAAGCGTTCGTGGCCGACTTGGCCAATCGAGGTCTGGTGTGCACCACAGTGCGCATTGAGATCGATGCCGATCAGCAGGTGGTTTCGAGTCGTCGCTGGATGCATCCGCGCTGGTTCGCGGCCACGGATCTGATCGATCGAGTGCGGTGGCAGGCGCAAGCGGCCAGCATCGGTGCGCCGGTCGATGCGGTCCGGTTGGTGCCAGACGTCGTCGAGCCAGTGGGCGATCATGCATCGAGTTTGTTCGGCGGCGGTCCCGATGAGCGGGTCGAACGCGGAGTAGCGCGAGTACAAGGAATCGTCGGGCACGAAGCGGTGGTCCAAGTGCAGGTGCAGGGCGGGCGCAGCCAGCGCGATCGGCATCTGTTGGTTCCATGGGGCGATAAACCGGTTGCTGCGCGTGCCGTCGAACAACCTTGGCCAGGAGCGCTTCCGGCACCGGCTCCGGCCACGGTATTCGAGCGTCCTCAAGAAGCCTGGGTGGTGGGCGCCGAAGGAGTTCCGGTGACGGTCACCGGACGTGGCGTCGTGGCAGGCGAACCGGCCCGCTTCCGCCCCAGCCCTGATGACCAGTGGCTGCCGGTCGCTTCCTGGGCCGGCCCGTGGCCCGTCGACGAGCGCTGGTGGGACGTCGCTTCAGCTCGCCGAATCGCCCGCTTCCAAGTCGTCGGCGTCGACGGCAGTGCCTGGCTGATGATCGTCGAGGACGGCCACTGGTACACCGAGGCCCGCTATGACTAGCCAGCCCCCAACTCCCGCTGAGTGTCACGTTTTTACAGTATTTCACCCCCAAAACCCGCAAAAACGTGTCACTCAGCGGGGGAAGGGGGTGAGAGATGGGGTGGGAGAATCCGGATATTTCGTGGCGGGAGCTGGAGCGGAGGCTGTCGGGACGGGTCGGTGATCAGCGAGATGCGCCGATCAGCGGGCGCAAGAAACCGCAGTTTGAGGCACCGAGGATCGAGCCGCAGGACGGGGCGGTGGTGCCGTACGCAGAATTGCACTGTCACAGCAGTTTCTCTTTTCTGGACGGGGCGAGTCAGCCCGAACATTTGGTCACCGAGGCAGTCCGTCTTTCTCTCGCTGGGTTGGCGCTGACCGATCACGATGGCTTCGCTGGTGCGCCTGCGTTCGCTGAAGCAGCGCAGGAGCATCGGGCCCGAGGGCAGGGCTTGCAGACCATCTACGGCGCGGAGCTGTCTTTGGGTCTGACTGCGCCGCAGAACGGTGTGCCCGACCCGGAAGGCACCCATCTGTTGGTGCTGGCGCGGGGCGTCCAGGGATATCACCAACTCGCCGCTGCCATGACCGAAGCGCATTTGAGCGGTGATGAGAAGGGGCGTCCGGCTTACGATCTCAACGACCTGGCCGAGCGTGGGCGTGGGAACTGGATAGTGCTCACCGGGTGCCGCAAAGGCGCGGTGCGGCAAGCTCTGGCGCATGATGGGCCCGTTGCTGCGGCTGCTGCGCTTGATCAACTCACTGCGAGGTTCGGTGCGGATTCAGTTGTCGTTGAACTGACTGATCACGGACTCCCCGAGGACTCAATGCGCAATGATCTATTGGCCCGATTGGCCGCCGATCATGGGCTGCCCACCGTCGCCACCAATAACGTCCACTACTCCCGACCGTCAGAACATCGACTAGCTGCGGCGATGGCAGCGGTCCGGTCTCGGCGCAGTTTGGCCGATCTCGATGGCTGGCTGCCGCCAGCCGGCGCAGCACATTTGCGTTCTGGTGCCGAAATGCACGCCCGCTTTGTGCGGTATCCAGGTGCGGTTGCGCGAAGCGTGGAGATCGCCCAGGAAACGGCGTTCGATCTGCGTGCGGCCACACCGCGGCTGCCGCATCGCAATATCCCCGAGGGGCATAGCGCGATGAGCTGGCTCCGGGTTCTTGCCCAGCGTGGAATCCAAGACCGTTACGCCCACATTCAGCGGGAAGCAACTGAGCGGATAGAGGCCGAACTCGCTGTCATTGAAGAGAAGGATTTTCCGGGGTACTTCCTGATCGTGCACGACATCGTGCAGTTCGCTCGGTCGAAGGGCATCTTGTGTCAGGGCCGTGGTTCGTCGGCGAACTCGGCACTGTGTTACGCGTTGGGCATCACTGCGGTCGACTCCATCAAGTACAACCTGCCGTTCGCGCGGTTCCTGGCTACCACTCGCGAAGAAGAGCCCGATATCGACGTCGATTTCGATTCAGATCGCCGCGAAGAAGTCATCCAGTGGGTCTACGACACCTATGGTCGCCGCAACGCCGCCCAAGTCGCCAACGTCATCACCTACCGGCCGCGGTCGGCCGTCCGTGACGCGGCCAAAGCGCTCGGCTACTCGCCGGGGCAGCAGGATGCGTGGAGCAAACAGCTCGACGGCTGGTGGACGATCGACACGAGTGAATTAGATGCGCCGACGCCGGTAGTGGAACTGGCTGGCCAGTTGCTGGGCGGTCCACGACACCTAGGCATTCACTCCGGTGGCATGGTCTTAACTGAGCGACCCATCGGTGAAGTAGTTCCCATTGAGCGAGCCCGCATGGACAAGCGCACGGTTCTGCAGTGGGACAAAGACGCCTGCGAGTTCATGGGGCTGGTCAAATTCGATCTGCTCGGCCTGGGCATGTTGGGCGCTATCGACCACGCGTTCAGAATCGTCGAACACCATCTGGGGGAGCGGTGGGAACTGCACACGTTGCCGCGTGATGAACCCGCCGTCTACGACATGTTGTGCCGAGCCGATTCCATTGGCGTTTTTCAAGTCGAAAGCCGAGCCCAGATCGGCACGCTGCCGCGCCTCAAGCCACGCAATTACTACGACTTGGCGATCGAGATCGCGCTCATTCGGCCGGGTCCCATTCAAGGCGGCGCAGTACATCCGTATATCCGTCGAGCCACGGGACGTGAACCGGTCACCTATCCGCATCCTGTTCTTGAGCCGGTGCTTGAACGCACCAAAGGGGTGCCGCTGTTTCAGGAGCAGTTGATGCAGATGGCCATCGCAATCGGCGACTGCACCGGTGACGACGCCGATCTACTGCGACGGGCCATGGGGTCCAAGCGCGGCATCGAACGCATTGAGCGACTCCGTGAACAGCTCTATGCCGGCATGAAGCGACACGGCTTGAGTCAGGCTGAGTCTGATGCGATCTATCTGAAGATCCAGTCATTTGCGAACTTCGGTTTCGCCGAGAGCCACGCCTTGAGTTTCGCGCTGTTGGTGCACGCCAGCAGTTGGCTCAAATTGCACTATCCGGGCGCGTTCCTGGCGGCCTTGCTACGCAATCAACCGATGGGCTTCTACTCACCGCAGTCGCTGGTTGCCGATGCTCGTCGGCACGGTGTCACGGTGCTGCGACCCGACATTCTGCATTCGCAGGCGCAGGCAGATCTGGAGTTACTGCCGGGGGAGCGAGCAGAAGTCACCGGTCTAGATAGCTGTCGTGAACACGATCAACCCGATCCGGGGGAATTCGTCGAAGGAACTCCCGACCCCACACCTGAACACCGGCGCGATGCGCGTTTTGCGATGCGGCTGGGGCTGGACTCCGTGCAGGGCATTGGGTTGGAAGCGGCGCGTCGCATTGTGCAGGTGCGGCGCGAGCAGCCATTTCGCAATATGGCCGATGTGTCCAGGCGCAGTGGATTAACTACGACTCAAATGGAGGCGCTGGCTACGGCCGGAGCATTCGACGGGTTCGGCCTGTCGCGTCGCCAAGCGTTGTGGAACGCCGGCTACGTCGAAGACGCCGGTTATCTCGAGGGCACCTCGGTGTCGGCGCAGCCACCGATGCTGCCGGGGATGAGCGACGTTGAACTGACTGTTGCCGACTTGTGGTCCACGCGCATTTCAACTGATGTTCATCCCATCGAGCATGTGCGCCCGCTACTGACGGCCGATGGTGTGGTGTCAGTCGTTGGGCTCGCCGATATCGAACACGGCACTCGGGCGCGGGTGGGCGGACTGATCACTCATCGCCAGCGACCAGGCACCGCATCAGGCATCACCTTCTTAAGCTTGGAAGACGAAACCGGAATGTTGAATGTCGTGTGCTCATCGGGCCTGTGGCAGCGCTACCGCCGAGTGGCCCGCAACTCCGCAGGCATGATCGTGCGCGGCATCGTCGAACGCAACGACGGAGTCACCAACCTGGTGGCCGACCGCCTCGATCGCATCGAATCGGTTTATCCGGAGACATCGGCTGCAATCACGGCGCACCGCAGCCGTGATTTTCGTTAGAAGTAGTCGCGAATATGCACCGGTGCGGGGATCAGAATGTCCCAGATCGAATCGTGAGTTGTCGATCCAGTGAGGTGGCCTAAGGTGCGCTGCGTAGCGGCAGTTTGTGATCCGGCGAAGGCGAGCGCGATGCCAGAGTCGGTGAAGGTGCGTGCATCAGTTGCGACATCAGTAGCGGAGACATCGCCGCGGCCGCCAGAAACGGACAGCAGATATCCCTGATCCCGCCAGCGGAACGGCAATTCAGCCTCGATGCTGGTGGGATAGCCGATCGCGGCGAATGCTTGAACGTTGAGCACGGCCAGGCCATAGGGGTCACGATGGAGAACGGTGCCAGCGTTTGATCGAAGCAGCAGACGCCACGGATCGACTCCGGAGGATCGAATCGTGGTGCGCGGCGCTACCGATGCGTGACCAGATAACGCCTGCATCAGCGAAACGAGACTCGCTCGGTCATCGGCGAACAGGTCGGCGACGCGGATACATGCCTTGTCGCCGTAGCCTTCGCCGCGCTTCCAGGAGGCGTACCCGGTGACCTGGCCAGATGTGGATTCAGCCACCGTGATGCCGGAGAACTCGCCGACGACCTCAGTGTCGGTGGCAGGGAATGACGGCCCGGTGCGGGTGAGTGGTCCGTGTTGTTGGCGTGCCCAGCGTGAATAGGCAGCACGCACGGCGGGCAGGTCTTCGACGTTGGCTCGACGCACAGGAACGGGGTCGCCACGCACTGCGAGGTCGGCGGTGGGCACTTCGATGATTTCCAGCGCGCCAACGATCTCAAATCCCAATCGTCGATAGATTCCCGCGGCTGTGGGATACATCGTGCTGATCAGCGCGCCACGGTTGCGGGCTTCGGCTTGGGATGCCTCGAACAGTGGGGTTAGTAGACCTGCGCCGCGTTGCTCGACAGCCACCGTGACGCCAGCGATTCCGGACGTCGAAACCTCGACACCGCCGAACCAACTATGAAAGTCACGTTCGACAACTGCGCCTATCAAGGTGCCATCGCATTCGGCAACAACTGTCTGCCGACCGGGTCGATCGATCGGGTTGACCGGCGGCGTAGCGGGGGTCGGTTCTTCTCCGAACGCTTCGGACCACAACTTGAGGACTTGGTCGCCGTCGTCGCGAACTAGAGGACGGATGCGTACGCTCACCTGCTCAGTCTGCACGATGGGCGCAGCGCTTCAGTCCAAGCAGAACTCATTGCCTTCTGGATCGTGCATTGTGATGAAGCCGGCTTCCATGCGGCCGTCGGGTTCAACGCGATAGGCCTCAGTGGCGCCGAGTGACTGCAAACGGCCCGATTCGGCTTGCAGGGCCGCCATGCGCTCATCGCCAGTCAGCCCCGGTGCTGCTCGTACGTCGAGGTGGACGCGGTTCTTGACTGATTTGCCTTCCGGGACGCGCTGGAAGAACAGCCGTGGACCATTGCCTTCAAGCGGAATGGCAGCGTGCCGGCTATTCCACTCCGATTCGGGAACGCCGAATGCGGTCAGCGCGGCGTCCCAGGTATCGAATCCCTCGGGCGGCGGTTGGAGCTGATAGCCGAGCACATCGGCCCAGAAAGTTGCTAGCGCTTCTGGATCAGCACAGTCGAACGTGATCTGAACTTCGCGAGTGGTCATGTGCCGATCCTCTAACGGGACGCTGACATTTCGGGATCGGCAACTAGGCGAAACTCATTGCCGTCGGGGTCTTGGAAGATCCGGCCGTGCTCGTCGGTCCCACGTGAGATGGCGCCCAGCGACAGCAGTCGGTCGACTGCCACTCCCATGTCATCGGCACCGAGTTCGAGCCGCTCGTGATCACGACCGTGATGCGGTTCGACCGGCGGTCCGCCCCACGCGACTTTGGTTCCTCCGGCAGGGGATTGGATCGCGGTTTCTTCGTCCTGATCCCACACCAGTGGCCACCCGAATGCGGCACTCCAAAAGTGCCCAATGCTGCGAGTGCCATCGCACGCAAACTCGCCAAGAACGCCAGTGCCGGCGAGATAGGAGTTGCCTTGTTCGATAACGCAGAACGCTCGGCCGACTGGGTCGGCGAGCACGATGTGCCCTTCGTCTGGCAGCTGTCCCACGTCCAGATGGCTGGCGCCCAAGGACAACGCTTGGTCGACAACTGCCTGCTGTGAGGCCGCATGGTCTGACGTGACGTGCAGGTGCACACGAGGTTCATGCGTCGGGAGTTCGCCGGTGTGAACGAACCGCAGACCTGCCTCGGAATCACTGGCTGGCAGCAATAGGCCGTCGAGATGTTCAACGACATCTCGGCCAACCAGCGACGCCCAGAATTGGGCTACCTCAGCATGGTTCGGAGTAGCGATGGTCAGGGCGATCAGACGCACGGACATACATCCACCGTACGTCTGATCGTCGGACTATGCCTTGGCCAGTGTGATCAGGGCGGGGCCAGCGTCGGTGACCTCAACTGAAATCCCGTCGCCGACTTCACCCACAGTCAGCGTCGCGAGGGTGTCGCCCGCGATGAGATCGGCATGAGTTCTCGCTGCCTCTTGGACTGCCTGACTGCCACCAATACTCAAGATGATCCGGTCCGACACTTCCAAGCCGGCGTCGCGCCGAGCCTGCTGGATGCCGCGAACCAGATCACGCGCGAGCCCTTCGGCCGCTAGCTCGGCGGTGACTTCGGTGCTGAGTGCCACGAAGCCGCCCGATGGGAGCAAGGCCAACTCATTGCCTTCGCCTGCTTCGGCGACCTGTTCGAGGGAGTATTCGCCCTCAACGAGAGCCAGACCGCCAGCGGTGACAGTGCCGTCGTCCGCGACCGACCAGTCGCCAGACTTCGAGCCCTTGATCGCCAACTGAACGTCTTTGCCCAAGCGGGGACCCGCGGCACGTGCATTGACCGTCAACTTCTGCGACAAACCGAATGCCTGCGCCTCATCGGACGCCAACTCAATGAACCGCACCTGCTTGACGTTGAGTTCGCCAGCAACCACATCGGCGAACCGCTCCAGTGCCGACGGGTTGTCGACGGCGATGTCGAGATTGGCCAGCGGTAGACGGACTCGCAGGCCCTGCGCCTTGCGGATCGACGAACCAGCCGAGCAGATGTCGCGCACGGCGTCCATCGCTGCAACAAGGGCGTCGTCGGCAACGAAGTCCGTCGGATCGGGCCAATCAGTCAGGTGTACTGAACGCTGGCCGGTCAGGCCGCGCCAGATTTCCTCAGTTGTCAGCGGCAGCAGCGGAGCGGTGACTCGGCACACGGTCTCCAGCACGGTGAAGAGCGTGTCGAACGGCGCGCGCACATCGGCCAGGTCGTTGAACGGTTCAGACAACCAGAACCGATCGCGCGAGCGACGGATGTACCAGTTGGTCAGTACGTCGAGGAATTCACGGGTCGACTCGCAGGCGTCGGCGATCGCGTTGGCATCCAGGTGCCCGGTCATCTCCTGCACCCATTGGCCCAGCTTGGCCAGGATGTAGCGATCGAGCGGATCATCTGAATCAGAAACCGTCTGGGCTTCCAGTCCGTCCACCAAATTGGCGTACAGGCTGAAGAAGTACCAGCTGTTCCACAGCGGGATCATGACCTGGCGCACGCAGTCGCGGATGCCCTGTTCGGTGACGATCAAGTTGCCGCCGCGCAGGATGGGCGAGGCCATCAGGAACCAACGCATCGCGTCGGCGCCGTCGCGGTCGAACACCTCGGAGACATCGGGGTAATTGCGAAGCGACTTGCTCATCTTGTTGCCGTCAGACCCCAGCACGATGCCGTGGCTGATGCACGACGAGAACGCAGGACGGTCGAACAACGCGGTCGCCAGAATGTGCAGCGTGTAGAACCAGCCGCGGGTCTGTCCGATGTATTCGACGATGAAGTCGGCCGGGAAGTGCCCCTCAAACCACTCTGCGTTCTCGAACGGGTAGTGCACCTGGGCAAATGACATCGAGCCGGAGTCGAACCACACGTCAAGCACGTCGGGAACCCGGCGCATCATCGACTGACCGGTGGGATCGTCGGGGTTGGGGCGCACCAGATCGTCCACGTACGGGCGGTGCAGGTCGGGCTCGCCGTCGCCGTTGGTGGGCAGCGTGCCGAAATCGGCTTTGATCTGCTCGAATGAGCCGTAGACGTCGATGCGCGGGTAGGCCGGGTCGTCGCTCATCCACACCGGAACAGGCGATCCCCAGAATCGGTTGCGGGTGATGGACCAGTCGCGGGCGTTCTCCAGCCACTTGCCGAACTGCCCGTCCTTGATATTGGACGGCACCCAGTTGATCTGCTGGTTGAGTTCCAGCATCCGCTCCTTGATGGCGGTGACCTTGACGAACCAGGACTCCACGCCTTTGTAGATCAGGGGTTCGCGGCAGCGCCAGCAGTGTGGATAGGAGTGGTCGTAGGTTTCGCGGCGAAGCAGCAAAGTGCCGGGTGTGACTGATCCGCCGTGGTTCTTCAGATCGTCGATGATCTGCGCGTTCGCGTCGAAAACTTGCAGGCCTTCATAGTCAGCGACTGGCGCGGTGAAGCGGCCGTCTTTGCCGACCGGCATTACAGCCACGATGCCTTCGCGGTCGGTGACTTCTTTATCGACCTCACCGAATGCGCCAGCGCTGTGCACCAGGCCAGTACCGTCGCTCGTGGTGACCGCTTCGTCGGCGGCGACAACGCGGAACGCATTCTCGTGGCCTTCAAAGTAGGTGAACGCGGGCGCGTAGGTCAGGCCGAGCAGATCGCTGCCTTTGCCTCGCCAGACAACCTCGGGCTCGTCGCCTAGTTCACGTGAGTAGGCGCCGAGCCGTGCCTCGGCCAGGATCAGCCGGTCGCCTTCATGCGCGACCGCGACGTAGTCGATCTCAGTGCCGACCATGACCGCCAGGTTCGATGGCAGAGTCCACGGAGTCGTGGTCCAGATCATCAGTTTGGCGCCGGAAAGTTCGCCGTCTGAAGTGATCTGGAAGCCGACTGTGACGGCCGGGTCCTGTCGGTTTTGGTAGACGTCATCGTCCATGCGCAACTCATGGTTCGACAATGGTGTCTCGTCATTCCAGCAGTACGGGAGGACGCGGAAGTCTTGGTAGACCAGCCCCTTGTCCCATAGTTGCTTGAACGCCCACATGACCGATTCCATGTATTCGGGGTTGAGCGTGCGGTAGTCGTTCTCGAAGTCGACCCAGCGAGCCTGGCGGGTGACGTACTCCTCCCACTCGCCGGTGTACTTGAGCACCGATGCGCGGCAGGCGGCGTTGAACTTGTCGATGCCCATTTCGACGATTTCGTCAGTGGTCTTGATGCCGTTGAGTCGCATCGCCTCTAATTCGGCGGGAAGTCCGTGGGTGTCCCAACCGAAGCGGCGATCCACCTTGTGGCCGCGCATCGTTTGATAGCGGGGGACAACGTCTTTGACGTAGCCGGTGAGCAGGTGGCCGTAGTGCGGCAGGCCATTGGCGAACGGCGGGCCGTCGTAGAACACGAACTCTTCAGAACCTTCGCGGTTGGCGATGCTCGCCTTGAAGGTGTCGTCGTCTTTCCAGTACGCCAAGACTCGTTCTTCGATCTCCGGAAAGTTCGGACTCGAAGGCACGCTCGCGTTGGCCGCGGTGCTGGTCTTGGGGTACGTCATCGGTTCTCCTGCGTCTCGTGTCCTGCACGAGGACGACCCCTGAACTGATGCGGGGGAGCCGCGGTACCACCTCGATTGCCACTTGCCAGTGACCACTCGTTGATAGCTGTGACGGGCTTACCCGTCCGGTTCTAGTGGGGAAGCCGAGACTTCCTGTTCTTCCGGAGACTCACCGCTGATGACGGCTCAAACGTCGATGCTCTAAGGGTACCGCCTGCGAGCGACGCGTCGAATGTCAGGCTTTGGCAGTGAGTGAAACGTTTTCTCGAAGCCTGACTGCCGAGCAACTGCGGCAGGGCATCAACACGTGGCCGACCTTTGTTGCGCAGAAGATTTCGGTGACCGAGCTCGCCGAGGACTGGACGCGCGCGGTGATTCGGTTGGATCTGACGCCCGAGAACGCGAACTATTTCGGCACAGCCTTCGGTGGATCGCTGTTCTCAATGATCGACCCGTTCGTGGTGATTCTCGCGGCCAATCAACTCGGCGTCGATTACGCAGTGTGGGATAAGTCGGTGGAGATCGATTTCGTTCGCCCAGGCACGGGCCCGGTCACCGCGATAGTCGACATGCCGGCCGACGTGATTGATGAAATACGTGCTGCCACCGCCGACGGACAGAAGCTGTTGAAGACCTTCGAGGTCCCACTGTTGGCCGAGGACGGTTCGGCGGTCGCGCTGCAGAAGCGGGTGCTCTATATCCGTAGAAGGCCATAGCCGCGGCGGCACCTTATCACCCACCACTGACAACGGATCCTGAAATAATTCCCTGAAATACCCGCGAAAAACCCTTGCCTATCGAACACGTATTCGA
>JBEBVW010000048.1:0-13314 GCA_040392565.1 Aeromicrobium sp.
ACCGGTATTTCGCGACCCCCAACCGCAAGTTCATCATCGCCGACACCCCCGGCCATGTGCAGTACACGCGCAACATGGTCACCGGTGCCTCCACTGCGCACCTGGGGTTGGTGCTGGTCGACGCCCGCACGGGGTTGACCGAACAGTCGCGCCGCCATGCCGTGATCTTGAGCCTGCTGCGGGTGCCGCACCTGGTTCTCGCGGTGAACAAGATGGACCTGGTCGACTTCGACCAAGCCACGTTCCAGGCCATCTACGACGAGTTCACCGGCTTCGCCACCAAGCTCAATGTGCCCGACCTGACGGTCATTCCGATCTCGGCGCTGCAGGGCGACAACGTGGTGAACCGGTCTACGAACATGCCCTGGTACGACGGGCCGTCGCTGATGCATCACTTGGAGCACGTGCACGTGGCTTCGGATCGCGAACTGGTCGACACCCGACTGCCCGTGCAGTACGTGATCCGACCCAAGTCCGATGAGTTCCACGACTACCGCGGCTACGCCGGCCAGGTGGCCAGTGGCGTGCTGCGACCCGGTGACGAAGTCGTCGCTTTGCCCAGTGGCTTGACGAGCACGATCGCTTCGATCGAGTTGTTCGACAAGCAGATCGACGAGGCCTTCCCGCCGATGTCGGTCACGGTGCGGCTGAACGACGACATCGACATCTCCCGCGGCGACATGATCGCTCGGCCGCGCAATGCGCCGGAGCCGCAGCAGGACATCGACGCGATGGTGTGCTGGATGACCACGACGCCGCTGCGCAAGGGCGCCAAGTTGGCGATCAAACACACCACGCGCTCGGCACGCACCATCGTCAAGGACGTGCAGTATCGCCTCGACATCAACACGCTGCACCGCGATCAAGACACCGACGAGCTCGGCCTCAACGAGATCGGCCGCGTCCATCTGCGCACGACGGCTCCCCTGCTTGCTGATCCGTACTCGAAGAACCGCACGACGGGTTCGTTCATCCTGATCGACGAAGCCACCGGCATCACCGTCGGTGCCGGCATGATCAATGGCTGACGATCACGCATTTAGTGCCTGGCTCGCCGAACAGGTCGGCCAAGAGTTGTTGCGGGTCCGCGGGAGTGGGCCTGTCGGCAAGGCGCTGAAGGATGCTGGCGATGCGGCCGCCCAGGCTGTGGTCGCGCAGTTGCTCGCTGAGCATCGGCCCGATGATGCCGTCTTGAGCGAAGAAGCTGTCGACGACAAGCAGCGACTCGATGCGCGTCGTGTGTGGATCATCGATCCGTTGGACGGCACGCGTGAGTATTCAGAGCCGCCGAGCGACGAGTGGGCAGTGCACGTGGCGCTGTGGGAAGACGGCGACTTGGTCGCCGGAGCCGTGACGCAGCCTGCCTTGGGTCAGACACTGCACACTGGGGCGCCTCCTGCTGCGAACTCCGCGATTGGTTCGCCGATCCGGTTGGCGGTCAGTCGGACGCGTGCTTCTGCGGAGGTTGTGGCTCTGGCGGAGAAGTTGGGCGCCGAACTGGTGCCCATGGGTTCGGCTGGCGTGAAAGTTCTGGCTGTTGTCCGTGGCGAGGTCGATGCCTACCTGCACACCGGCGGCCAGTATGAGTGGGATTCGGCTGCTCCGGTGGCCGTGGCCCGCGCGGCCGGCCTGCACACCTCGCGTGCTGACGGTTCGCCATTGCTCTACAACCAGCCAGACGTCTATCTCCCCGACCTCCTCGTCGCGCACCCTTCCATAGCCCAAGAAATCCTCTCCGCTCTCTAGCCGGTGATTGAGGAGCGAGCCTGCGAGCCTCGGAATCACCCGATGCATCCATACGTCACCAATGGCGGAACCGGTGATTGAGGAGCGAGCTTGCGAGCCTCGAAATCACCGCGATCCAAAGCACTACCGATGGTCTCGAGGCTCGGCCGCGGGCGGCCTCACACCTCGACCACCGGGGGTGGGGACGGTCTCGAGGCTCCTCGCAGAGCTCGTCACACCTCAACCACCGGGGGTGGGGCCCTCCTCTCGGGTGGAGGGCCCCACAACTTTAGGCGGCGCGGTGTCGAGCTGAGCTGCCTCGGCTGGCCAGGACGAGGCCTCCGCCGAGGACAACCAGGAGCATGCCGCCCCACAGCCCGTTGGCACCCATCGGTCCGCCGGTATCCGGCAGCGCTCCTGCAGGCGGCGTCACCTTGGTCACCGTGCACTGCAAATCGATGTCGCTGCACTCGCTCAAATCAACATCCACACCGTTGGCCGCAACGGCGTTCAGCAAGCGCAGATCCCCGCCAGCCTTGGTATCGACGATCACTGTGTAGACGACGTCGACATACTCCTCACCACCGAGAGTTCCGGTGATACGCATCAGGTCGCCGTCAACCTCGACGGTCAGACCGCCGTCGTCGACAATGTCACCGAATGTTGCGTCATCGAGCACGCC
This sequence comes from Aeromicrobium sp., assembly GCA_040392565.1. Lineage (GTDB taxonomy): Bacteria > Actinomycetota > Actinomycetes > Propionibacteriales > Nocardioidaceae > Aeromicrobium. The sequence continues at coordinate 2,408 of JBEBVW010000048.1, forward strand.
AGCGAGATGGTCGACCAGGTCAACCGTTCCCTCGTTCAAGCCCTCGTTGTAGACACGCAGCGTGTAAGTGACTGTGTCACCGTGGGACACGTCGTCTTCAGAGTCCACGAACTTGATGACGCCAATGTCACCAGTGACCGAGTTAGCCGTGCACGGAATGTCTCCGCCAGGAACACATGCGCCGGTGGTGGGCACCTCTTGATCACCCGTCAGCAAGAAGTTTGCCAACGTGTCATCTCCACGATCCTCAGGCTCAGCGACCTGCACTGTGTACGTGATGGAATCAGATTCACCGGGCTCTAGCGTGCCGCCGATCTCGAAGCCTTCGGCAACATCGGTCACCGTGAGCAACCCACCGTCCACATCAGGTCCGGAGACCAAGAACGCGTCGTCGAACACTTCGGACGCTTCGTCCAGGTAGTCGACTGTCGCTGGAATGTAGCCAGTGTTCGCGAATGTGAGCGTGTAGGTCAGCTCATCACCCGTAGCGACTATCGTGCCCGAATCGGGGCTGACCGTCTTAGTTGCCTCAATCGTCGGCACTGCGATGACGATCGGCGTTGAGACCTCGTTCGATGGTGGGGACTCCACCTCGTCAGGCGTGCTGCCACCCGGAGCCGTCGGCGGCGTGTAGAGCGCGGTCGCCGAGTTATCGACCGAACCGCTCTCTGCGTCGTCCGCGTCAACCACGTAGGTCGCGGTGAACGTGGCCGACTCGTCCGCGTCGATCGAAGCCACTGACGTCGGCGACACCGCCGACAAGCCTGGCAAGGCATCGTTGATGGTGACGTCGTACGCCGTTCCCGGTCCGTCGTTGTAGACGACGAACGTGTAGGTCAGCTCATCACCTTCATCAGCCTCATCAGGGGTGATGGCGTCCTCAGTGAGCTCAGCGGACTTCACCACACGCAGTTCCGGAACCTCAGGTTCTGCCAAATCGCGGCAGCCGGTGGTCAGGTTGTTGCCCAACACGGGGTCGTAAAGGTCGCCCGATACGACTGCCGGGAAACACAACTCGCTACCTGTTGCGGCGGCGGCAATGTCGATCGGCAGCGACAGCGCGTCGGCTGCACCACTGGCCAGTTCGCGCGGATCGCCGTCGTCGTCGACCGGAACACAGTCGAGCTCGGCGAGCCCGTCGACAGGCGCGGCTCCTCCACCGACAACAGCACAACTCCAGCCGTCGACGTCCAAATCAGTCACCGACACATTCACCGGGATCTGCACGCGGACCTTGGCCGGAGCATTTGCGCTGCCGCCCAGGTTGGTCACCGTGTAGTCCAGGGTCCGGGATGTGTTCGGGTACAGATCGCTGGTGTCACCCAGCTGGATGTCCAGATCGGCCTCGACCAGTCCGGCGCACACGGCCTGCGGTTCGGCCGGCAGCGTCTGGGCAGAGTCAATCGCCACTGTGTTGCATGCGAGTTGATCTGCCTCGGCGTCAGCCGCGACGGATGCGGTGAACACGACCGAACGGCTGGCACCGGCAGCCAACGGGTTCGCAACCTGAATCCGCACTGCCTTCTTGCCGGCAGCTGTCGCGTTCCAATCGTTGACAGTTCCCACAGCGCCCGGGTTGACCTCGGGACGAGACGGGTTTGTCGACGCCGAGTAAGCAAGGGTCAGGCCCGCCGACACCGCCTCCACCGATTCGATCTCCATATCGAACTGCGAACCACGAGCAGTTGCCGTTGCCAGCAGGCTGGTGTCACCCACGTGCGGGAGCACGTCATAGGCGACCACATCATTGATGGCAGTGCTGCCGTTATTAGTGATGGTGATGCGGTACTTCACGTCATTGGCGTTCACTGGGAACAACTGCGGCGTCGAAGTGTCCGACGACCAGTCACAACCATCGGCGGCTGACGTGTCGGGGTGACAGAGCTCCTTAACGACCGAGAGCAACGTCGATGCGGCGACGGTCAACGCCCCACTGTTCGCCGAAGAGAACTGCTCGGTCGTGTTGGAGTCGTTGTCGACGTCGCCTGCGTCGGTGACGAACGGGTTCGCGCGGAACTGATCAGAGTTCGAACGCCACAAGACGTTGTGCACGGTGGACCAACCAGCGGCTTTGGCATCGCCTGCCCACACCTGAGCCACGGCGGCGTTAACGCTCGTCGGCGCCGAGGCCGTAGGCGTTGCCTTCACTGACAGAGTCGGCCAGGTTTCGGTTGCCGTCGAGCTCGGCGTGATGTCGGACGGCCAGGTGGCGACCACCACCTGACGGGTCTGACCGTCGATCACCTTGGTGACGTAGGAGTAGGTGACACCCGCGGGAGCGCCCGAACCCATTTGTGCCGAATTGGCGACAATATTCCAGCCAACTGGCGCCACGAAGGTCAACTGCGGACGGATCTGAGTGCCCGGCCACACTGTTGAGGTCGCGGCGTTCATCGAGTAGGCGACCTCAGTGCCGACCGACGGATTGCTGCCGCCAGTCACCACGGGGGCCTGCGTGAACGCAGCCTTGAGTTCGGGAGTCGGCTGGGTGAAACGAGCCGCATGGATTCGAGTTTCGACCAGAGGTTCCACCAACGCAGTGCGCGTGGCGTCGGTCCACGGCTCATAAATGGCCGGCTGCCCGGCACCACCGTGATCGGGGTACGACATCGACACGCGAGCGGTGTTGACGCGATCTTCGCCCAAATGATCGCCCGCTGCCGCGTCGGTGCGGAAATACATATTGAGATACGCCCACGACTCGCCGGTGTCCGAGGGCTGAATACGTCCCGGAGCAATCGCGTTGGTCGTTGCCTTGACTTCGGTGAACCAGGTGCCTGCGACCGCGTTGAGATCTGCCCCGGCCGTGCGGACCGCTGAACCCGACGTGACGTTGCCGGCACCGTCGACGGCCTTCCATTCGATCGTCATGCCAACGCCAGTGGGTCGAATTCGATCAACCTTGATGTGATCGCTGGAAATAGCGGTGTCTTCGAGCACGGCAACACCGGGCACATTGCCGCGGTTGGACACGCCGATGCGCCAGTACGGTCCGGTGCGATCGGCAGCACCCGGCGCCGGAATATTCAAGGCGCTAATCGGATAAGGCATGTTGGTGATCGCGCCGTCCAAACGGGTGCTTTGGCCTTGTGGCAGATCTTTGAGTGAGGTCATGCCACCGAATGCGTCCCAACACGCAACTTCGGTGCCCTTGTCTTGATCGAAGGTCAGCGTCGTGCGGTCCTTGTCGAGGTAGTTCACCGTGACATCGAGCTCACCGTTGACGGTTTCAACAAAGTTGCAGCCGTTGGCGTCGGCCGAAGCGAACTCGGCACCGTCAAAGTTCAAAATGACATTGCGCGAACGCCAGATCGCAGTCGTGTCAGCGTTGCCGGTGACGTTGCGTGGCGCATTGCCGAATCCGTTAAATCCGGTCGCCTGGTTCAGGCCCCAACCGCCACGTGCTGCGTAAACGGGGTTGCTGGAGGAGCCAACCGTCCAGGTAATCGTGTTGGTGGCGTGGTTGATCGACGCAACCGGGTCGGTGGTCGTGGCATTCGGAATTCGAACGTCGACAATGGTCGCCTGCGGCGGAGCCTTGTAGGTGACGGTGTAACTGCCTGCAGCGTTGCGTGTCGCCAGGCCAGTGATGTTCGCACCAGTGCTGGTGAGCATATTGCCCGGGTTCATCGTGATCGGAACGGTGACGTCTTCATTGGGACGAATGGAGGCAGGCAGGCCCGCGTTGGCGGTCGGCGCAACCGGCGCTCCGATGTTCCAGGTGACGTTCGAAGCGTTGTCAGAGACTGTCGGCGCGGTACTGGACGACATCTGCGCGGCCATTTTGATCGCGAATCCATCAGGGTAGAAGGACCCGTTCGGCACATCGTTGCTCGAATCATTGCCCGTCGAGGGGTACTGCCGCTCGATTCGGTAGGTGACCGTGAACGAACCCGACGCACCTGGCGCAAGATTTCCCAAGCTGATGGAGCGGCCAGCCGAATCTGTGCCGCTCATCGTGCCGCCAGCGACCGGTGGCGTCCAGTTTTCGTAGGTCAGCAGGTGACGGCCCGCCGGCAGCACGCCGTAGGGGTCAGGCTGCAGCGCAGAGAGTACGACCTCAGCGTTATCGCAGGCTTCAGCGCCACAGGAGTACTGCACCTCGTAAGTGATGCGGTTGTTGTGCTGGCCGTCAGCGATCGACGTAATGGTCGAACTATCCGAGGAATCCATCGGCCGAATGTCGACATCCAGCACACCCGCAGCTGCGGCCGGCGATGCGCCCAGCCAGGTCATCGAGGCGATCAACAAAGCCGAGACGGTCACGACCAGAGATCGCATCCCCCGTCGAGCAGTCGGGCGGGCGGGGTGTTGCGCAGGCATGAAGATCCTTCAGATGCGGAGAGTCAAACGTTCGTCGTCCCTATCCAAAGAGTTGAGATGCGGCGGCGATACAGAAAAGCCACCGATTCACCAGCCAGTTCACCCACTACTGCGTGAGGAAGCCCAACCGCCGGGCTTCCAGCAACAGATCCTGTCTGTTGTGAACGCCCAATTTGGCGTAGAGCGATCGCACTTGCGACTTCACTGTGTTCTTCGAGACCACCAGCACGGCGGCGACGTCATCCAATGTTCGGGCGCCAACCAGGGCATTTAATACAGCTGCTTCACGCGGGCTGATCGTCACCAGGTCGAGCGCGTCTGGATAGATCGGCGCCACGCCAGTGCGATCAAACGACCTCATCAGATCGCGCAACTTCGGCACGCTGTCGACCAAGGCGTCCAGCACCGCCGGCGACACCGTTGCCAATGCCCGCAGGTCTTGGTTGTCAATGATGCGATCGACAGCTTTCGTCATCGATGTTGTCGCCGCAGCCATATCGCCCATCGACATTGCTGCGGCCGAGTCGATCATCAACAGGGCAGTCCGCCAGCGTGGCCACAGCGAACCATCCAAAGCATGCGCAGCACGGGCACGCGCCTCCTCGGCGTCTCCCGTCAGCAATGGCAGTCGCGCGTGCGGGACCACGCCAAATCCGGTTGCTGAAATTTCGGTCAGAACTGCGGCCGCGCGAGTGGCATGTCCCATGGCCAGAAGCGCATCGGCGCGCACCACGCCCATCAAAGCGAATGCCAAACCGCTGCCTGCAGCGGTCGCGTGGTGCGTTGACATTCGCTCGACCAAGTCGAAGGCAGCGTGCGGGTCTCCCCAAGTGATGTCGCGGCGCGCGCGAGCTGCGGTCACCACTGACCAGTACTCCTGGGCGTCGAGCGAGACCGACGCCAAGCGGTCGGACATCTCTCGTGCGTAGGTGCCATCAAGTTCATCTATCGCCATCAGCAACTGCGCGACTGAGGGTCCGATTTGGAGGTGCGGTTCGAGCCACGGCGTCGTGGTGACGGCATTCGCTCCCTCTGCCAACCACCGCACAGCGGCGCTGCGGTTGCCTTGCAAAGCCGACGACATCGCCAGTTTTCCAGCAACGTCTCGCCCACAGAATCCCAATTCGTCAACTCTGCGCGCTGACCATGCCTTGCGGTACATCTGGCTGGCGCGCTCTAGGTCGCCACCCAATTCATGAGTGATTGCAGACTGGAGGTACCAGAACGCGCCGATCGACGCGCTCGGCCCATGAACTGCCGCTGCTGTCGCCTCAGCCAACGGCAATCCGCGATCAGCAATCTGCCGCGCTTCGTCGAACTGATGGAAGCGCCGGCGCCCAATCATTGCCATAGTGATTCGGCGCAGGATGTCTCGCGCTTCACCTGTCCGAGTTACCTCCAACAGGACCGCTGGATGGCTCGGGATGTCGATTGGTGCACCGCCCATCGGCATCGCGCGCACATATTCGGCCATGTACCAGGCACCGCGGTGGGCCCGAATGACGTCGCGTGGAACTTCTAAAATGACCCGCTGGATCAAGTACCTGAATGTCGAAAACGACAACTGCGGCCACCACCGGTCGATGATGCGACAGCACCGGTCCCAGTCTTGGCCTTGCCAGGCCGCTTCCAATCCGCAGTCGAGCACACCGAGGGATTCGCGGCGGCTCAGAGCTTCGTCATGTAATTGCCGTCGGTCATCGTCGGCGAGGTCTTTGATGATTTCCCCGGCGAGTGCATGACTAACGTCGTAGCACTCATGACGGTCGATCCATACGGTCGAACAGAGCCCAGCTTCGACGAGTGCGTCAATTCCCTTAGTTCCGCTCGTGGGTTCGGCCTCAAATTCACGGCGGCTGATGACACCCGAAACCGCCAAGCGGCGGGCAGCACACAGCGCCTCAGGGCCAAGGCTGACCAAGACATCGCTCGGGGACACTCACGAACTCCAGGATCCAGGGACCGGCATTTCACCGGCTCGTACAGACAATATGACTCATAGTGTCCGGGTTACACCGCTGACGGCCTTTCACCCTGCGGTTCACCCACTCGAATCCACGGCAACAACGTCGTAGCAATCACGGCTGCGACAGCCCCCACCACGAAGAGCGCCAAGTAGTTCTGAGAACTGCCACTGATCGGGTCATCGCCGAGCGCCAAAGCCATCGGGGCGATCGCCGGAGCTAACGACTGCGGAAGCGTTCGAGCGATGTTGAAGATGCCCAAGAACCGTCCCGAACGACTCGATGGCACAACGCGAAGCACGAGCGCGAGATCGACTGCCGAGTAGCAGCCGAGCGCAGCAGCGACGATCAGGCTGGCCAGCACATAGTGTTCGACGCCGTCACCGAATGCCTTGATCAGGCTGCCCGCTGCCATCGCCACCATGGCGCCAGCGATGAACCCGCGGTACGACCGGCCCCGCACCAGGCGCCCCGTTGTCACCGCAGCAATTGCGCTGATCACTGCGGCGGCAGCTGAGGTGACGGCAACCCAGTCGGCTGCGGCGTCCTCGGCGAGATGGACGCGACGGATGAGGAAGTACAAACCGAACGACACCACCAGCCCGTATGCCAATTGGGCCAACAACCGCTGCGTCCAGATAAGCCAGAACTGATGGTGCCCGCGCAGCGACTCGCGAGCCGCCGGATCGGCAGCCACCACATTCCGTCCGGCAAATCCGCGCAACAGGTAGAACGCAATCGTGGCTACGACGCAGGCGATCGCAGGAACCGTCATCGTCAAAACAAGTCCGCCTTTGGGCAAGACCGTGGCCAGCCCCATCGCCAGCACCACAGACGCGACAGCCGATGCCCCGAACAGTCCGGACACCGTTGAACGGTTGGTGGCGTCAGTGTGGTCACCGATCAGACCGAAGAGGGCTGAGAACGTGGCGTTGTAACAGAATTGTGCGGCACACCAGCCCACAGTCAGTTCGGTCAGTCCCGATGCTTGGGTCGTCCACAGCAGCGCCAAAGCTCCAGCGAATGCTCCGCCCACGATCCAGATTGCTCGTCCCGCGCCACGGTGGCGGGTTCGATCACTGAGCCCACCAAGGATCGGTGCGGCGATCATTGCGACCAAGGCTCCTGAAGCCGCGACAACCGAGAGCGCGGTTTCGTCGACGAGACCAGTACGCATATCGCGGATCGCCAACGGCAGCGCGATCTGAAGCGGCAACACCAAAGACCCCAGCGCCGTCATCTCCACCGCCATGATCGCCGCGATCGAACGTCGGTCCAGCAGGCGTGTCGTCACCCGCGCAGCCTAGGCCCAGCATCCACGATGGTCTCAAGCGGTGATTGGAGCGAGCTTGCGAGCACAGCCGCCTCGACGGCGCCCGCGTCTAGCCCCGGGGTTAACTTAAGCCGCGTTGGAGGGCGGTGGCGATGCGGGCGATGGCTTTGGGGGCGGCGGTGCCGACGCCGGGCATGTTCGCGAAGCCGTGGATCAGGCCCTCTTCGCACACGTAATCCACATCGACTCCGGCGTCCTGCAACTTCTGGGCGTAAGCGGCACCCTCGTCGAGCAGCGGATCGAATCCGGCAGTGACGACGTACGCAGGAGCAACGCCCTTCACACTCCCATGCAGGGGCGAAAGTCGTGGATCGGTGAGGTCTTCGTTGCCGACCAGATAGTTCTCCTTAGCCAAGTCCATGAATTCCTTGGTCAGGAAGAACCCTTCCCCGAAAGTCCGCTCGCTGGGGTAGGTCTGGGAGAAGTCGGTGGCGGGGTAGATGAGCAACTGGAATGCAGGAGCCTTGGTCTTACGACGCACTGCCTCCTGAGCAATGACGGCGGCCAGATTGCCGCCGGCACTGTCGCCACCGACCGCGATGTGGTTGGGGTCGATGCCCAGGCCGATAGCGTGTTCGTTGACCCATTCCCATGCGGCCCAGCATTCGTCGGGCGCACCCGGGAACGGGCTTTCGGGAGCGAGCCGGTACTGCACCGAAATAACCCGCACTTGGGCCTGTTCGGCGAGCACCCGGCACAACGCATCATGCGAATCGGTGCTGCCATAGATCCAGCCACCGCCGTGCAGGTAGACCAGCGCCGGAGACGACCCGGAAATGCCGGCTGGCGTGTAGAACCGAAGCTGGATGTCACCCAGCGGACCTTCGATCGCCCGGTCAGTCACGGCACCGATCGGTTGGCGTCCGGCGGCGGCGCGGCTGCTCAATTCGATCGCGGCGCGGCCCTTGCTGATGGGCAGCGATTCGGCCGGCGGACCCGACACCTTCATCATGCTCAGCAGCAACTGCATCTCCGGATGGAGACGTTTGCCGTCAACCACAATCGGCTTGCCCGAGAGGCGACGGCGGACTGGTCCGGGGAGCTTCAGCGAGGCGCGCAGCGCACCGCCCTGAACGGCGCCCAAGAGGGGCGTGATGGATGCCATGCGGTCAAGGTACTGGTTGGTCCAGCATCGCGACCGCCCAGTCGGGAAGATTGTCCGGCAGCTGGTCATGTTGCGCGGCAATCTTGAGCCACTGCGCTGTCGCGTTGGCGAAGGTGGCCGGGTTGTAGACGTCTTCTTCCTCACGCCACAGCCCGTTGCCCCCGTACCGAAGGATCGTCAGATTCGCCGGGGAGATGATGCTGCCGTCGCCCGGATCGCGCAGCGGATTGCCGATCTCACAGATGATCCAGCCGCGTTCGATGTCGATGGTCGACCAGTTAGCCGGGAACGACGTCATCGCGTTGCCCGGAAACGACCCCATGGTTCGGGTGACCCAGGCACGAATTTCATCGCGACCCGTGAAGCGGCCGTAGGCATGTTCCACATATGAGGCGTCTTCGGTGAACAGATCCGCATAGCGCGTCCAGTCACCGCTTGCGGCACAGCCAGCAACAACCTCTTGATAGTGGGCAAATGCTTCGGCGAGTTCTTCTCTACTCCACGTCATAGTGCACAACCGTTGAACACGACGGGGCCGGCGTCAACTAAGAACGGCTCCGAATCGCCGGTCGGCGTGAACGAGTGGATCACGGTGGCGCCGTCGACGACCGTGTGCGCTTGAGTCAGCGAGTCTTCGACTGAGCCTCTTCGGCCGATGAACGGTCCGATCGTCAATGCCGTTCGTATTTCTCGTTGCCCACGCGCCTCGTGCGCAGATCCGAACGCTTCGGCGAAGACGTACTTGTCCGCATCGGCAGCCCGGGCAATCCATCGCGGATCGGCCAGCGCGCCGTGCTGAGACTCCAACCGCTTGACGCCAGCCAGGTCAGCGGCGTCGAGCTCGGGCGACCCGGTGCACTTGATTCGACCATCGTCGAACACCGCCGCCGAACGCCCGGCAACCGCTTCGGTCACCTCAGTTGCTGCACGATTGGCCAGCAGCGACTGATGGCTTCCATGGACTGTGTCGATCACCAGACGCAACGCGCTCTTGATGTCCGAAGCAATCACGAGCGAACCAACCGACGTCACTTGATCGAAATTGGCGGCGAGCGCTTTCGTGGCCGTTTTTCGGTTGAGTCCGTCTAGCGCGAGGACCACGACAGGTCCCTTGGGCGTCGTAATGACCGCATCCCAGGCCAAACCGGCCCTCAGTCCTAGATCAGCGCCGACTGAACGGTTCGTCAGATCACGGCCCGCGTCCTTGGGCAGCCGCGACCACACCGTCACACTGACACCGGTGCTGCCGCGAGGCGCCGCAGCCATCGCCGACACGATCGGATCGCGGGCATCGCCATCTTTCGTCACGAACCAGGCGCCGGCGATGACGAGTGCACAGACGGCTACTGCAGCGATAGAACGATTCAACACCTGCAGTCCACCCTTTCGTCACCTGACGGCCATGTCCTGAGTGGACAATACGGGCATGACAGGTGAACACGTCACGACTGCGGCCGGTGGCATCGTGTGGCGCCGCGGGCAAACCAGCAATCTGGTCCTCGTGGTGCACAGCGCGCGCTCCGCCGACTGGACTTTCCCTCGAGGTTTCGCCGAATCTGGCGTGTCTCTGCAACAGGCCGCCGTCCGCGCGATCGCGGATCAGACTGGCGCGGGCGTCCGACTCGTACATCCGTTGTCGGCCAACATGTGGGTAGCTCGTCCCCATGGAGCCGAGGTTCCCGAGTTCACTCCCAATGAGGAAGTTGACGAAATTCGCTGGGTTCGACCCCGCGATGCGGTCGAGTTGTTGACCAACGACCACGACCGAACACTGCTCAACGAGTGGCGCGATCTGCGCGATAAAGAAGCGCACCGCACCCGAACGTTGGTCATCATGCGTCACGCAGAGGCCGAACCGCGCGATTCCTTCGTTGGCGAAGATGTCGATCGGCCACTCACCCCAGCAGGCGTACAGCGCGCACATGACGTGGTGCCGATCCTTCGTGCATACGGCATCAAGAACGTCACCTCCAGTCCGGCGACACGCTGCGTTCAGACCGCCGAGGTCTACGCGTCATCGATCGGTTCGCTCCTGGAAATCGACGACCGACTCAGCGAGGACACCAAGCCGGGCGTCGTTGCTCGTTCGGTCGAGGCGATCATCGACCGCCGCAAGCGCGCCCTGCTGTGCACCCACCGCCCCACGCTTCCGTGGGTTTTCGACGCCCTCGGCCTTGAGCCC
>JBEBVW010000049.1:0-12985 GCA_040392565.1 Aeromicrobium sp.
GCGAGATCTTCAAGCGCAATGTGCACGCCTCCGGCGTCATCCCGCAGATCAGCCTGATCATGGGCGCGAACGCCGGCGGCCACGTCTACTCCCCGGCCGTCACCGACTTTGTGGTCATGGTCGATAAGACGTCGAATATGTTCATCACCGGCCCCGACATCATCAAGACGGTCACCGGCGAAGACGTCACGATGGAAGATCTCGGCGGCGCTCGCACGCACAACACCAAGAGCGGCAACGCCCACTACATGGGTGCCGACGAAGAAGACGCCATTGAGTACGTCAAGGCGCTCATCAGCTACCTCCCCCAGAACAACATGGAGGAGCCCGAGCCCTACGACGAGGTGGCCGATCTCGAGCCCAGCGCCGAGGACCTGGCGCTCGACACGCTGATCCCCGATTCGGCCAATCAGCCGTACGACATCCGCACTGTCATCGAGACGATCCTGGACGATCAGGACTTCCTCGAAGTGCAGCCGCTGTTCGCCCCGAACCTCGTCATCGGTTTCGGTCGCGTTGAAGGACGCAGTGTCGGCGTCGTGGCCAATCAGCCGATGCAGTTCGCTGGCTGCCTCGACATTGACGCTTCGGAGAAGGCCGCGCGTTTCGTACGCACCTGCGACGCCTTCAACATCCCGGTCCTCACGTTTGTCGATGTCCCCGGCTTCTTGCCCGGCACCGACCAGGAGTGGAACGGCATCATCCGTCGCGGCGCCAAGCTGATCTACGCCTACGCCGAAGCCACGGTCCCATTGATCACTGTCATCACTCGCAAGGCATACGGCGGCGCATACGACGTGATGGGCTCAAAGCACCTTGGTGCTGATCTCAACATCGCCTGGCCGTCGGCTCAGATCGCCGTGGTTGGCGCGTCCGGAGCGGTAGGCATCTTGTATCGCAAGGAAATCGCCGCTGCCGACGATCCCGAGGCACTGCGTGCTGAGCTTATGACCGAGTACGAAGACACGCTCTGCAACCCGTACCTTGCAGCTGAGCGTGGGTACGTCGACCAGGTCATCGCGCCGCACCAGACCCGCGCTGAGATCGTCAAGGGCCTGCGCCTGCTGCGCACCAAGCGCGAAACGCTGCCGCCCAAGAAGCACGGAAACATCCCGCTGTGAGCAGCGAAGAGTCGACCGAGGAGCCCACACCGGTCAAGCCTGTCTTGCGGGTCGTTAAGGGCGATCTGACGCCCGAAGAGCTCGCTGCTCTGGTCGCGGTCGTTGCTGCCCGGAACGCCGCCGCAGCACATGCCGCAAGTGGCTCCAAACCTGCCGTTCGGTCCGAATGGGGCCATCCACGTCGACTGGCTCGCCGCCCACATACCTTCGGGCCCGACCAGTGGCGGCGCAGCGCTTGGGGCTGACCCACGGCACATCGCTAGCGAATCGCGAGGAGAACACATGAGGGTGGTGCTGGCCTCCCAGTCCCCCGCGCGACTGGCCGTGCTGCGGTCCGCAGGCATTGAACCCGAAGTCGTCGTCTCCGGAGTCGATGAGGGCCAGGTGCAGTCATCGAATCCGGCCACGTTGGCATCCGCTTTGGCCCAATTGAAGTGCCGGGCCGTCGCCGATCAGGTCGGCCCAGATGCACTGGTCATCGGCTGCGACTCCGTGTTGGCTTTCGCAGGTGACATCCTCGGCAAACCCGCTGATCCGGACGATGCAGCACGTCGCTGGCGGCGCATGCGAGGCAACAGCGGCGTATTGCACACGGGGCACTGCGTCCGACTGGGAGATCAGGAGTTCGTCGAGTCCGCGGCCACCATCGTCCACTTTGCCGACGTCACCGACGCCGAAATCGACGCCTATGTCGCCACCGGCGAACCACTGCACGTCGCAGGAGCCTTCACAATCGACGGCTATGGCGCGGCCTTTATCCGGGCCATCGAAGGTGACCACAACAACGTCATCGGTCTGTCGCTGCCGCTGTTGCGCGACCTTGTGGTGGACCTGGGTATTAGTTGGCCGACCCTGTGGAATAGGACGACCTGAGCTCACGCTTTCGTCAAGTGTGCTGCGAAGTGCGACACTGGAGGAACAATGGCCACTTCACCGCGTCGCAAGTACCACGCATCCAGCCCCTTCCAGCCAGCACCGACGGTGCTCGACGAGGTCTACGAGGTGGGAGCGCGAGTGACTCACAACAGCCTCGGGTTGGGCCGTGTCGTGAGCATCGAAGGCACCCGGTCTGCGCAGATCGACTTCGGCAGCGGACCTCAGCATATTTTGCTGCCGTGCGCTGCGATGACGAACCTCTAAGACGTCTAGCCCTCCGCACCCCGGTCTAGCACCGGACCCGCTGCACAATCGCTCGACGGAGCGTCTTGCGCAGACGCCACGCAGCCTGATCGGGTCGACTACTCGACCGGCAGGCCAAGGCCGCGGGCGATCAGCATGCGCTGGACCTCGCTAGTGCCCTCACCGATCTCCAGGATCTTGGCGTCGCGGTAGAAACGGGCCACGGGGTATTCCTCCATGAAGCCGTAGCCGCCGAACACTTGGGTCGCGATCCGCGTGGCGCTGACCGCAGCTTCGGACGTGTACAACTTGGCGATCGCGGCCGCCTGCTTGAACTCGGCCGATGACGGGCCGCCAGGCTGTCCCATGGCGTCCTTCATCGCAGCCGCCTTATAGGTCAAGGCGCGGCCGGCCTCGGCCATCGTGGCCAAATCCGCGATCTGGAACGCCACACCCTGCTTGGCCCCAATGGGCTTGCCGAAGGTGGTGCGCTCCCCTGCGTACTTCAGCGACAGGTCGAGGCAAGCCTGGATACAGCCCACCGCGAGTGCAGCGATCGCGACTCGGCCATCGTCGAGCGTGGCCAAGAACTGCGCATAGCCGCGACCACGTTCGCCCAACAGATTTTCCTGCGGTACCCGCGCATCGACGAAAGTCAGCGGATGCGTATCTGAAATGTGCCAGCCAAGCTTGTCGTAGGCCGGTTCGGCAGTGAAGCCTGGCGTCCCAGCAGGAATCATGATCGTTGAGATCTCAGCCTTGCCGTTATCCCTCGTTCCTGTGCGCGCCGTCACCGTCACAACCGACGTGATGTCGCTTCCGGAGTTGGTGATGAACTGCTTGGAGCCGTTGACAACCCATTCATCGCCGTCGAGCTCGGCTTTGGTCTTGGTGGCGCCAGCGTCCGAACCGGCGCCGGGTTCAGTGAGCCCGAATCCCGCCAAAGCGCGACCAGCGACCAGATCGGGCAGCCACTGCTGCTTCTGTTCATCGTTGCCGAACGTCAGGATCGGGTTGATGCCCAAGCCGACTGCCGCTTCCAACGTGATGCCGATCGCCTGATCGACGCGTCCCAGTTCCTCGATCGCGACGCAGAGACTGGTGAAGTCGCCATCTGCACCGCCGAATTCCTCGGGTGCGGTCAGACCGAAAAGCCCCAGATCGCCCATCTGATGCACCAGATCGATCGGGAAGAAGTGGTCCTTATCCCACTGCGCCACATTCGGCGCGATCTCGGCTTCGGCGAATTCTCGAACCACACGGCGAAAGGACTCGTGCTCCCGACTCAACTCGTACGACATACGCGCTATGTTACCAACGTTGGTTAACGGTCATTAACCGAGTGTGACGAACCTCCGGGTTCACTTCAGAGCAGCGCCCCCTAGACTCAGCAGGCAGCCCAATTCGAGGAGAACATCCGTGAGCAAGCCCCTGCAGAAGGTCCTCATCGCCAACCGTGGCGAGATTGCAGTCCGCGTTATTCGCGCGTGCAAGGACTCCGGAATCGGATCTGTGGCTGTCTACGCCGAGCCCGACCGCGACGCACTTTTCGTGCGGCTCGCCGATGAGGCCTACTCCTTGGAGGGCTCGACCCCCGGCGACTCCTACCTGTCGATCGAGAAGATCATCGCGATTGCTCAGCGCAGTGGCGCCGACAGCGTGCATCCGGGCTACGGCTTTCTCGCCGAGAACGCCGACTTCGCTCAGGCGGTCATCGACGCAGGCCTCATCTGGATCGGACCGCCGCCTGCTGCGATTGAGGCACTCGGCGACAAGGCCAAGGCCAAGCAGATCGCTCTCACCGCTGGCGCTCCCTTGGCACCCGGTCTGAAGGATCCGGTCACCGGCGCCGAGGAAGTCACCGCGTTCGCCAAGGAACATGGCCTCCCGGTCGCCATCAAAGCTGTCTTCGGCGGTGGCGGACGAGGCCTGAAGGTCGCCCGCACACTCGAAGAAATCCCCGAGGCCTACGAGTCGGCTGTTCGTGAAGCCGTCAGCGCCTTCGGTCGCGGCGAGTGCTTGGTTGAGAAGTTCCTCGACAAGCCGCGCCACGTTGAGACTCAGTGCTTGGCCGACAGCCACGGCAACGTCGTGGTTGTTTCGACGCGCGACTGCTCGCTGCAGCGTCGCCACCAGAAGCTCGTCGAGGAAGCGCCTGCGCCGTTCTTGAGCGACGACCAACTTAAGCGCCTCTATGACTCGTCCAAGGCGATCTTGAAGGAAGCTGGCTACGTCGGCGCCGGAACGTGTGAGTTCCTCGTGGCTGCTGACGGAACTATCAGCTTCCTTGAAGTCAACACCCGCCTGCAGGTCGAGCACCCGGTCTCCGAAGAGGTCACGGGCATCGATTTGGTCCGTGAGATGTTCCGCATCGCCGCTGGCGAGGAGCTTGGTTACGACGATCCGGAGATCATCGGCCACTCCATTGAGTTCCGCATCAACGCCGAAGACGGCGGCAAGGGCTTCTTGCCGGCTCCCGGCACCCTCACCAAGTGGGCGCCCCCGTCGGGCCCCGGTGTCCGCGTCGATGGCGGCTACGAAGAGGGCGAAACCGTTCCTGGCGCATTCGACTCGCTCGTCGCCAAGCTGATCGTGACTGGTCGCACCCGTGAGCAGGCCATGGAGCGTTCACGCCGCGCCCTTGACGAGTTCGTTGTTGACGGCATGCCGACGGTGATCCCCTTCCACCGCGATGTGCTGGACGACCCCGCGTACAACGCTTCCAACGGGTCGTTCGACGTCTACACGACGTGGATTGAGACCGACTACAACAACACCCTCGAGCCGTACGTTGGGTCGTCCGAAACCGATGAGCCAGGCGAGCGCGAGCGCGTCACGGTCGAGGTCGGCGGCAAGCGCGTTGAGGTTGTTCTGCCTGGTGGACTGGGCGCTAGCGCCGCCGCAGCCGGTGGCGCCAAGAAGGCCGCCAAGAAGAGCCGCAAGGGTGGCGCTGGAGCAGCTGTGTCCGGCGATGCCGTGACCGCTCCCATGCAGGGCACGATCGTCAAGATCGCCGTCGAGGAGGGCGCAACTGTCGCCGCTGGCGATCAGGTGTTCGTGATCGAAGCGATGAAGATGGAACAGCCCATCAACGCCCACAAGGACGGCGTCGTCACAGGCATCGCTGCCGAAGTCGGTGCAACCGTCGGCTCCGGCGATGTGCTGGCCGAAATCAAGGACGCCGAATAACCGTCAGACGGTACGGAGTGACTCCTCAGTAGGAATGGAGTGACTCCTCATCGGGTACGGAGTGACTCCTCGCTAGGTACGGAGTGACTCCTCAGCGTTACGACGGGGACTGACCGGGGACCTCGCGGGGTGCTTGGTGGTCGACTTCGCCGTAGGCGATGCCGGCGGCCCAAACGATGGCGATCACGCCGATCCAGGTGCCCCAGCCGTGGACTTCAAAGCCTGAGGCTGGAACGATCCAGTCGGTCACGACGAGCGCTAGAGCGGTCAGCACAAGACCACCAACGATGGTGTAGCCGCGCGTGAACCTGTTGACCGTGTTGACTACGATGCTGCGCAACGTGACCGTAAGGGCCGTGAACAAGATGATGGCGGCGATCAGCCAACCCCACGTGATGGTGAAGCCGTCAAACAGCCAGGCGCACAGCACCAGCGAGACAGCGTTCGCCGCTGCCGAGATCAGGACAGATGTTCCAAGACTCCCCACCTCAGGAGTATCTCAGAAGCCGAACCAATCCGATCGCAGCCCAAACGCCCACCGCGCGTCGACGCCCGTGATCGTCTTGCTGCCCTTGGAACCAGTGAGCTTCATCTTCGAGACTCGGCCACCCATGTCGCCATAGCCGTTGCGATCCGTGACCGAAATCGACTTGAGCGACCCGATTGACGAGTACTTCTTCTCAATGGTGGATTTCTTGACCGTGATAGACCATGCGTGGTTCTTGTTGCCAGACCAGCCATCCCACGAGTCCGACACTGGCTTCAGATATGGCTGCGAGCCCTTATTCGTATAGCCACCCGACGATGACGAGAACTGAGTGAATGCGGGCTTACCGTCGTAGAGCAGGATCTTGCCCTTGGTTCCAGCAATAGCGGCATCTGTCGCAGAGGTCTCTGCCGACTTGCCGCCGTAGACCTGACAGCTCGTGGTGTCGCAGATGTCGTAATAGCGGCTTGAACTCATCGAACGGACACCGTAGGTGCGAGCAGCGACCGACTGCGCCTTCAAGGCTTCGGGGTGCCAACTTGATGGCATCTCTCGCGCCACAACACCGCGCGTGTAGTTCTCAATCGACAGCACGTTGAGGGTGTCTCGAGTCGTCGATCCAGTCGATGGAAGTGCCGAACGCAAGGCCGTGCGATAGGTGCGCGTCGACCCATTAGGCAGCACCAAATCCAAAGTCGACGCCTCGAACTGTGCCTCGCCTGTCCAGGTCGTCGATTTGTAGGTCTTGTAGGTGTCACCGGTGCGGTACTGAAGAACCGACTTCTTGTGATTGCTCGACAAAAGTGTGATGTTCCAACGCGAGACAGTCTTGCCGTCGATTGACGTCGGCAACTTCATGGAGTCGTCGCCCTGACGGAACGTGATGCCCGATCCGCCCATGATCAGCACGCCAGGAGTTGTGTCTGCTGTGATTTTGACTCGAATATTTCCCGACTTCGTGCCCAACGACGTGCCCGGGTAGTACTTGTCGAGAATTTCGTCGTACTTCTTGCCGTCCCGGGCACCGCCTTCAGCGCCGTACTGGCTCATCCCAATGCCGTGGCCGTAGCCGTGACCTTTGAACGTCACAGTGCTTGACGAAACAGCGATCGAATCTTTAGCCGACGACGCTTTTGCGGTCGAGGCCGTCACCGTGGGCTTGCTGTAATCGGTGATGCGCTTGCCATCAGCGTTGGCGACCGCGACCTTGACGTAGTACTTCGTCCCAGCCTTCAAACCGGTCAATGAATCATTCGTCGTGGTCGGTCGGAAGTAGACCGGATTAGTCCACGACGAACTCGCCGACACCTTGACCATGTACCGCTCAGCATTAGCAACCTTGCTCCACGTGGCATCAAGGGCCGACGTACCAGCGGTCGTTACCTTCAGACCAGTGGGTGCCGCCGCCGGCTGTGCGTTTGCCGCTGTCCTCGCGGTCACCGTGGGCTTGGCGTAATCCGTGATGCGCTTGCCATCAGCGTTGGCGACCGCGACCTTGACGTAGTACTTCGTCCCAGCCTTCAAACCGGTCAATGAATCATTCGTCGTGGTCGGTCGGAAGTAGACCGGATTAGTCCACGACGAACTCGCCGACACCTTGACCATGTACCGCTCAGCATTAGCAACCTTGCTCCACGTGGCATCAAGGGCCGACGTACCAGCGGTCGTTACCTTCAGACCAGTGGGTGCCGCCGCCGGCTGTGCGTTTGCCGCTGTCCTCGCGGTCACCGTGGGCTTGGCGTAATCCGTGATGCGCTTGCCATTCGCGTCCGCGACAGCAACCTTCACGTAATAGGTCGTCGACGGCGACAATCCAGTGAGCTCGGCCGAATTCGTCGACGGCCGGAAATACACCGGATTCGTCCACGCCGAACTGGCCGACACCTTGACCAGGTATTTCGAAGCGCCCACGGCATTCGTCCACGATGCGTTGAGGCTCGATCTGCTTGCTGCTGCGACATCCAGCCCCGTCGGTGGGCTGAACGATTCTGCCGTCACGGCGGTGACCGTTGGTTTGCTGTAGTCCGTGATCCGCTTGCCACTCGCGTCAGCCACAGCAACCTTGACGTAGTACTTCGTTCCAGCTTTCAAGCCAGTCAGGGAATCATTCGTGGCAGTCGGTCGGAAGTAGACCGGATTGGTCCATGACGAACTCGCCGAGATCTTCACCATGTACCGGGCTGCACCCGGGACGGTCGTCCACGACGCATTCAGACTCGTGGGGCCGGTCACCGCGAGCTTGAGCCCAGCAGGAGCAACGAGTTTGCTCGTCGTCGACGCGGTGACCGTTGGCTTGGCGTAATTGGAAATTCGATGTCCATCGGAATTCGCGACCGCGACCTTGACGTAGTACTTGGTCTCTGCCGACAGCCCTGTCAGGGCAGCTTCAGCCGCATCTGGGCGGAAGTACACCGAGTCAGTCCACGATGAACTCTTGGAAACCTTCACCATGTACCGGTCTGCCCCTTCAACCGGCGACCAAGAAGCGTCCAGGCTCGACGGCCCTGAGGGCGCCACCTTCAGATCAGCAGGCGGCTCGGTGCCACCGTTCTCCAGCAGATCCGCAACGGTGTCGCGGAGCCCGCCAGAGGCACTCAGCCACTTGTAAGCCGCTGCTCCAGGGCAAGCAGTGCTGGTGTGATCGCGGTGACCAGAGATGCGGTTGAAGGTCTTGCTACCGATCTTCACCGTGCCAGTGGCGGGGATGTTCTCAAGAGAGAAACGCCAGGCAACCAGTTCGGCAACCGACTTCTTCATCGCGGCAGTCGGTTGCGCCGTCGTGAACGTACCCATCATGGAAATACCGACGGTCTGCAGATTCGTCGGGCCGTATCCGGAATGGGCGCCTCGCACCATCTTGGTGATTCCGCCAGATCGACCCTCGTAGATTGTGCCGAAGCGATCGACTAGGAAGTTGTAGCCGATATCGCACCAGTTGCGTGAACCCATGTGGAACTTCTGCGCACCTCGGACCATGCCGACAGATTCGGACTGCTCATAGACCGTCTTACCTGCGGTGTGGTGGATGGTGGCGCCGAGAGTCGCCTTGCCGTAGCGGGGCGAATCGCAACTATCGGGCTTCTTAGCGCCCCATTCGCTGCGCATCACGATGGCCGGTTGGCCGATGGTTGCTGCCACCGGCGTGACGTCTGGTGAGCGACCAGGATCGATGGTCGCCAACGACAAGCCCGTCGGTTTGACGCCAGAGTCCGCCAAGACACGCACAGCAACGGCATCGGAGGCACCCGCATACATCGGCGCGGTGCCCATACGACCGCTACCATCACCCGCCTCAAGAGGAATCGACGTCCAGTCCGTCCAATCCCCGTCGACGGCCTTGGTCTTGACCTCAACAAGCGTCTGGTCCGCGCGTTCAGCCAAACCAGCGTCCCAGGTGACTCCCAGGGTCGAGAACTTCTTGACCTTCGTCGGTTTCAGCTCGGCGACGAGGCGGCCCTTCGTCAACTCTTCGGGGTGATCGGCCTCGGCGGCATGGCCGGCAGCGGTGTCCGCATCCTCGTCAACACGAGAAAGTCGCTTCTCTACTTGCGGAGTCGGATCAGTAGCGATCGCGTGCTCGGTCAGCACCGCGGGGTCCGCGCTGACTGTATCGGTCTCTGCGCGCTCCTGAGCAACAACGCCCGCACCGAGCACGGCGAATACCGCGACGCCCGGGACAATGCGTCGCACCAAGGTCCTGATCAGCATGGGGAAGTCCGATCCTGTGACAGTTGTGACGTGTGTGACTCGAAAAGTATGCGTGTGCCAGAGGGCCTAGTCCAGCGCATCGCCCTCACCTGCAGAACTACAACCATGTCATTTCCGCTGGTCACAGCGTTGCGATGCAAAAGTGTCACCAACGCTCGATCTTGACACCTAGTGCGGGTGCAGCCGGCGGGCAGCCTCAGCAACGGAACCAGACATCGACGGGTAGACGGTGAAGGCGTTGGCGATCTGATCGACGTTGATCCGGCACGCGACGGCCACCGAGACCACGTGGATGAGTTCGCTCGCGCGCGGCCCCACGACCACGCCCCCGATCACGGTTCCCACACCGTGGCGCGAGAACAGCTTGACGAAGCCGTCGTGTACGCCCTGCATCTTGGCGCGCGCATTGGCGGCCAACGGAAGCATCGCGACATCAACCGGTTGGCTGGCTTCGTCCACGTCCTTCTGCGAAATGCCGACGGTCGCGATCTCCGGGGAGGTAAAGACGTTGCTCGACACCGTGCCCAGATTCAGCGGGCTGACCTCATCGCCGAGCAAGTGAGCCATCGCGATGCGGCCCTGATGTGCCGCGACCGAGGCAAGCATCAAGACACCGGTACAGTCGCCGGCCGCGTAGATGCCGGGCACCGAGGTCCGCGAGACCCGGTCGACCTCGATAAAACCCGCGTCGTTGAGCGTGACGCCGACATCTTCTAGTCCAAGATCATGGGTGTTAGGGATTGAACCCAACGCGAGCAAACAGTGTGACCCTTCGACCGTCCGACCGTCGGTCAAGGTGACGATGACCGAGTCTCCTTCGCGTCGGACTGACTGCATGCGCGAATTGCCGAGCACATTCATGCCGCGGCGGGTGAAGACGTTCTCAATTACTTCGGCCGCATCGCTGTCCTCACCGGGGAGTACGCGGTCGCGGCTCGATACCAGGGTGACTTTCGCGCCAAGACCGTTGTACGCACTCGCGAACTCGGCTCCAGTGACACCGGACCCGACGACGATCATGTGCTCAGGCACGTCGTCGAGGGTGTAGATCTGCTCCCAGGTGAGGATCCGCTCGCCATCGGGAAGCGCGTCGTCGCTGACTCTCGGGTGAGCTCCGGTCGCAATCAGCACGGCGTCAGACGTGATCGTGCTGCGACCCTCGGCCGTGGTGACCTCGACAGTCGAAGCGCTCGCTAGTCGAGCTGTGCCGCTGACGATCGAGACGTTGCTCGCCGTCAGACGTTCGGCAATGTCGCTTGATTGCGCCTGCGCCAAACCAAGAACACGTCGATTGACTGCGGCTAAGTCGGGCCGGACGGCGTCAGGCACCTGCACACCGAGTTCAGCTGCCCTGGTTACGTCGGTCATCAGATCTGACGTCGCGATCAGCGTTTTGCTCGGGACGCAGTCGGTCAAAACGGTCGAGCCGCCCATGCCATCGCGCTCAACCACCGTGACATCGGCTCCGAGCCGAGCCGCAACGAGCGCGGCCTCGTAGCCGCCTGGTCCGCCACCAATGATCATCACCTGAGTCACGAGGCCATTCTCCCCCATCCGACGGCCGCCGAAAACCACGGTCGATCACCGATCGGTCTGCAGAACCGTAGGCTGACCCCATGGACCCCAAGGACCAGGCACAGCAGTCAGCGGCAAAGTTGCGCGAACTCGTCGGCGATCCGGCAGCGACATGGGACGTTGCACTCGTGATGGGTTCGGGGTGGCTGCCCGCAGCTGACGCTCTCGGAGCACCCGACCACGAGATAGCGCTTGCCGATCTTCCCGGATTCAGCGCCCCGGCCGTGGCAGGTCACGGCGGAACGCTCCGCTCGGTGCGCGTAGGCGACCGCCGAGTACTCGTATTCCTGGGACGCACGCACTACTACGAGGGCAAGGGGGTCCAGGCCGTCGTGCACGGAGTCCGTACGGCCGCTGCCGCCGGCGTTCGCACCTTGGTCCTCACGAACGGTTGCGGTGGGCTGAATCCCGCGTGGAGCCCCGGTACCCCTGTGTTGATCAAGGATCACATCAACCTGACCGCGCAAACACCGCTGACCGGGGCGAACTTCATCGACCTAACTGACCTGTACTCGCAACGACTGCGCGATCTCGTGCGCACCGTCGATCCGTCGCTCGATGAAGGGGTCTACGTCCAACTCACCGGCCCCCAGTACGAAACACCCGCTGAGATCAACTACATCCGTACGATCGGCGGCGACCTCGTGGGCATGTCCACGACCCTCGAGGCCATTGCCGCACGCGAGGCCGGCCTGGAGATCCTCGGCCTGTCGCTGGTTACCAATGCCGCCGCTGGCATGACCGGCGAGCCCCTCAACCACGAAGAAGTCCTTGAAGCCGGCAAGTCCGCCGCCACTCGCATGGGCGCCCTGCTTGGTCAGGTCATCCCCCAAATCTGACAGTTCGACGCCGGCTGCGGAGGTCCTAGGGTGGAGTCCATGAATGACGCTGTGATCACTCGCGCCCTCGACTGGATCTCTCAGGACCCCGATCCAGTCACCCGCACTGAATTGCAAGATCTGATTGATCGCAACGACGTCGACGAGTTGACCTCACGCTTCACCGGCCGACTGCAGTTCGGAACCGCGGGTCTTCGCGGCGCCCTGGGCGCCGGGCCCCAGCGAATGAACCGCGTCATCGTGGCCCAAGCCGCCGCGGGCCTCGCGGCCTATTTGGTGCGGGAGCATTCGGGCAGTGGGCGACCGTCGGTCGTCGTGGGGTACGACGCCCGCTACAACTCCGACGTTTTCGCCCGCGACACTGCCGAGATCATGCAGGGCGCTGGCGTCGACGCGTACCTCCTCCCCCGCCACTTGCCGACCCCCGTGCTTGCCTTCGCTATCCGTCATCTGGGCGTCAGTTCGGGCGTCATGGTGACCGCATCGCATAACCCGCCGCAGGACAACGGCTACAAGGTTTATCTCGCCGACTCCAGTCAAATCGTTCCCCCGGCCGACGTCGATATTTCGGCGGCCATCGATGCCGTTGGCCGCGTGGACGAGATGCCCCGCAGCAGTGACTACACCGTGCTAGGCGACGAAGTCACTACTGCCTACGTCGAGGCCGCGGCAGCCGTGGCAGCACCCGGGCCGCGCGATGTCGTTGCCGTCTACACCGCAATGCACGGCGTGGGTCGCGACACCCTGGCCGCAGTGGTCGAAGCTGCCGGATTCCCTGCGCTGCATTCCGTCGCAGAGCAGGGTGAGCCAGATCCTGCGTTCCCCACCGTCGCCTTCCCCAACCCAGAAGAACCCGGCGCGATGGACCTTGCCCTCAAATTGGCGTCGACGGTGGGGGCAGACATCATCGTGGCCAACGACCCCGACGCTGACCGGTGCGCAGTCGG
>JBEBVW010000050.1:0-12817 GCA_040392565.1 Aeromicrobium sp.
CCGCCGTCCTCGGCGGTCAGAACCCACGCGCCCGTGGGCGTCAGCGTGAAAGTGTGCTCAAAGTGGGCGGCATAACTGCCGTCGCTAGTCACGATGGTCCAGTCGTCGGCCAGCGTTCGGTTGTCAGCAGTTCCCATAGTGATCATCGGTTCAACGGCCAACACCAGACCTTCAACCAGCTTTGCTGTTCGCCCACCAGTGCGCACATTGGGCACGTATGGCGGCTGGTGCATTGACGTACCGATGCCGTGACCCGTTAGCCCGTCGGTGATGCCGTACGAGCCGGCGGCACGGACGTGATCCTCGATCGCAGCGCTGATGTCGGCTACGCGGCCGCCGAGCTTGGCCGCGGCCAGCCCGGCCCACAATGCATCCTCGGTGACGCGCATCATTTCGGCGTGCTCGGGCGCGATCTCACCAATGCCCACGGTGATGGCGGCGTCGCCATGCCAACCATCAACGACGGCACCAAAGTCGATCGAGAAGATATCGCCGTTCTGCAGAACCTGGTCACCAGGAATCCCATGAACGACCTGCTCATTGACCGAAGCGCAATAGACGCCGGGAAAACCCCCGTGACCGTGCGAATCAGCGGCGTAGTTCAAGAAGTTGGACGTAGCGCCGTGATTCGCCAAATTCTGGCGTGCCAGTTCATCCAATTGGCCAGTCGTGACGCCAGCGACGGCGTTCTCGCGAAGCAACGCCAAAGTGGAAGCGACGACCAGACCCGCCCGCCGCATCATCTCAATCTGCGCCGGCGTCTTGATCTCAATCCGCTCTCGTCCAAACATGTCTCCCCTACCCGCTGAGCGTCACGAATATGCAGGTTTTCACCGTCAAAATCGGTAAAAACGTGTCACTCAGCGGGGACTCACACCAGGTTGAGGGCCGCGTCGATGCGCGCCGCGATTTCCTCGATGCTGCCCATGCCGTCGACTTCGCGGAGCAGGCCGCGGTCGCGGTAGACGGGCAGCAGCGGCTCAGTTTCGGCGACGTAGACGTTTTGGCGCTCGCGGATGACTTCTTCGGTGTCATCGGAACGACCGCTGGTCTCGGCACGCTTAAGCAAACGCGCGATCAGCTCTTCGTGGTCGACGGTCAGCACCACGACGGCGTCCAACTGCGAACCGAGATCGGCCAAGATGCCGTCGAGGGTCTGCACCTGATCAAGGGTGCGCGGGTAGCCATCAAGAACGAACGCATTGCGTGCGTCGTCCTGGCCCAGGCGATCGCGCACCATGGCGTTGGTGACTTCATCGGGAACGTACTGGCCAGCGTCCATGTACTGCTTGGCCAAAACACCCAACTCGGTGCCCTGCGAGACATTGGCCCGGAAGATGTCACCGGTCGAAATGTGCGCTCCCCCGATGCGCTCGGCCAGGCCGACGGCCTGCGTGCCCTTACCCGCACCGGGCGGGCCCATGATGAGAAGTCGCATCAGCGGAGGAACCCTTCGTAGTTGCGCTGCTGGAGTTGGCTCTCGATTTGCTTAACGGTGTCTAGACCGACGCCGACGATAATCAGAATCGTGGCACCGCCAAACGGGAAGTTCTGGTTCGCGTTCAAGAACGTAATGGCGAGCATCGGGATCATGCAGATAAAGCCCAGGTACAACGCGCCCGGAGCCGTGATGCGGCTAAGCACGTACGCCAAGTACTCCTGCGTCGGACGACCAGCGCGAATGCCGGGGATAAACCCGCCGTACTTGCGCATGTTATCGGCGACTTCTTCTGGGTTGAAGGTGATCGACACGTAGAAGTAGGTGAAGAACACGATCAACAGGAAGAACGTGATCATGTAGTACGGATGGTCACCGCGCACGAAGTGATCGTTAATCCACGGCGCAAATTTGGACTCAGGGTTGAACTGAGCCACCAAGGCCGGGAGGTAGAGCAGGCTTGACGCGAAGATGACAGGGATAATGCCGGCCTGGTTGACCTTGAGCGGGATATACGTGGAAGAACCGCCGAACATACGGCGACCCACCATGCGCTTGGCGTACTGCACCGGAATACGGCGCTGCGCCTGCTCCATGAAGATGACGGCTGCGATGACGACCAAGCCAACGAGGCACACCAGGATGAAGGTGGTCCAGCCCTTGGTCTGCTTGATCAGCCACAAAGCGCCGGGGAACGTCGCGACAACCTGAACGAAGATCAGGATCGACATGCCGTTGCCGACGCCACGATCAGTGATGAGTTCGCCGAACCACATGATGACCGTGGTGCCAGCGACCATCGTCAGCACGATGAGCAAGAACGAGAACACGCTGTCCTGGTTGTAGATCAGGTCCAGATTGCAAGCGCCGCCGAACAGATTGCCGCTGCGCGCGAGCGCGACGATGCCAGTGGCCTGCAGGATGCCCAAGCCGAGCGTGAGATAACGGGTGTACTGGGTGATCTTGGTCTGACCAGCCTGGCCCTCTTTCTTGAGAGCTTCCAGGCGGGGGATCACAACCACAAGCAGCTGCAAAATAATGCTCGCGGTGATGTACGGCATGATGCCGAGCGCAAACACCGTGAGCTGCAGAAGCGCGCCACCAGAGAACACATTGATCAGTGCGAACACTCCGCTGTTCTCGCCTTGGGAGGCCAGATCGACACACCGCTGCACATTGGGCACGTTGATGCCCGGCGATGGGGTCATCGAGCCAACGCGGAACAGCACGATGATGCCGAGCACGAACAGCAACTTGCGGCGCAGGTCAGGGGTTCTGAACGCATGCACGAACGCCTTCAGCACGTGCTGTCCTCCTCGAAATTATCGGGCGAGAATCGCCCCGGTGACTGTAACAGTCACCAAGAAACAGACTGACGACGAGACCTCCCGGAAGTCCGGGAGGTCTCGTCGTCTATTGGTCTAGGTCGACCACGGTCGGGTGCAGCGTCCTCGTCAGAGAACGGTGACCGAACCGCCGGCCGCCTCGATCTTGGTCTTGGCCGAATCGGAGAACTTGTCAGCGGTCACCTGGACCTTGACCGACAGATCGCCGGAGCCGAGAACCTTGACCGGGTGACCCTTGCGGACCGCGCCAGCTGCCACGAGAGCGTCGACATCAATGTCGCCACCCTTCGGGAACAGCGATTCGATGCGGTCCAGGTTCACGACCTGGTACTCAACGCGGAACGGGTTCTTGAAGCCTTTAAGCTTCGGCAGACGCATGTGGAGCGGCGTCTGGCCACCTTCGAACCCGACAGGCACCTGGTAACGGGCCTTGGTGCCCTTGGTGCCGCGGCCTGCAGTCTTGCCCTTAGAAGCCTCACCGCGACCCACACGGGTCTTGGCCTTCTTGGCTCCCGGAGCGGGGCGCAGGTGATGGAGTTTAAGCGTCATCTCAATCAATCTCCTCGACCGTCACGAGGTGGCGGACGGTGTTAGCCATACCGCGGAACTCGGGACGATCTTCCTTGACGACAGAGTCGCCGATGCGCTTGAGACCGAGCGAACGCAGGGTCTCACGCTGATTCTGCTTGCGGCCAATGGCCGAACGGACCTGGGTGACCTTGAAGTTGCCCATCAGACGGTCACCTCTTCAGCTGCCTTGTTGTCGGCGGCAGTCTTAGCATCGACGATGCCTTGAGCCTGAGCCTTCAACAGCGCTGCCGGAGCAACCTCTTCGACCGTCAGGCCACGACGCTGCGCGACCGACTCGGGCGATTCAAGGTTGCGCAGGGCCTCAACCGTGGCGTGCACGATGTTGATGGCGTTCGACGAACCGAGCGACTTGCTCAGGACGTCGTGGATGCCTGCAGCTTCCAACACGGCGCGCACCGGGCCACCGGCGATAACACCGGTACCAGGCGATGCCGGGCGCAGGAAGACCACGCCGGCCGCCTTCTCACCCTGCACGGGGTGCGGGATGGTGCCCTGGATGCGGGGAACGCGGAAGAAGTTCTTCTTCGCTTCCTCAACACCCTTGGAGATGGCCGTGGGAACTTCCTTGGCCTTGCCGTAGCCGATGCCAACCTGGCCTTCGCCGTCACCGACGATCACCAGAGCGGTGAAGCTGAAGCGACGACCACCCTTGACGACCTTGGCGACACGGTTGATCGTGACGACCTTTTCAATGTAGTTCGACTTCTCGCGGTCATTGCCGCGGCCGCCGCGACGGTCATTGCCGCCACGTCGCTGTCCACTATTGGGCTGATTGCTCATCAGAACTCCAGTCCTCCCTCACGGGCGCCGTCGGCCAGAGCCGCGACCCGTCCTGCGTACTTGTTGCCAGCGCGGTCGAATACGACAGCGCTGACACCGGCGGCCTTCGCGCGGTCCGCGACGAGCTCGCCGACCTTCTTGGCCTTGGCGGTCTTGTCACCGTCGAGCGTGCGGAGATCGGACTCCATGGTCGAAGCCGAAGCGAGCGTATGACCCTCGAGGTCGTTGACGACCTGAGCGACAATGTGCTTGCTCGAGCGAGTGACGACCAAGCGGGGACGCTCTGCCGATCCTTCGATCGACTTGCGGCCGCGCACCTGACGACGCAGGCGCGATGCCTGACGCGCACTGGTGTGCTTGTTGTGCTTGATGGAGATGGCCATGGTTACTTACCAGCCTTTCCAGCCTTGCGCAGGATGCGCTCGCCGGCGTACCGGACGCCCTTGCCCTTATAAGGCTCGGGCTTGCGGATCTTGCGGATGTTGGCGGCGACTTCGCCGACAGCCTGCTTGTCAATGCCCTTGACCGAGAATGCCGTGGGCTTCTCGACCTCGAACGTGATGCCCTCGGGAGCCTTGACGACAACCGGGTGGCTGAAGCCGAGTGCGAACTCCAACTCCGAGGGGCCCTTGGCCTGGACGCGGTAACCGACGCCCACGATCTCGAGCTTCTTCTCATAGCCGTCAGTGACACCGACGACCATGTTGTTGACCAGCGTGCGCGACAGGCCATGGAGTGCCTTGCTGCGACGCTCGTCGTTAGGACGCTCGATGGCAATCGTGCCGTCGTCGTTCTTGGTAGCGGTGATCGGCTCGGCGAGCGTGTGGCTCAGCTGACCCTTGGGGCCCTTGACGCGAACGTCCTGGCCTTCGATGGTGATTTCGACTCCGGAAGGAATGGTGACCGGGAGCCTACCGATGCGTGACATGCGGAATCTCCTTTCTCACCAGACGTAGGCGAGGACTTCCCCACCTACGCCCTTCTGCTTGGCCTGACGGTCGGTCAGCAGGCCCTGGCTGGTCGAGATGATCGCGACGCCCAAGCCTCCCAACACCTTCGGCAGGTTGGTGGACTTGGCGTACACACGCAGACCGGGCTTGCTGATGCGGCGGATGCCGGCGATCGAGCGCTCGCGGTGCGGGCCGTACTTCAGTGTGATGGTCAGGCTCTTGCCGACCTCACCCTCAGCAGGATCGGCCACTGCAATGTCAGTGATGTAGCCCTCTTGCTTGAGGATCTCGGCAACGCCGAACTTCAAGTTAGAGAACGGCATCGTGACACTGTCGTGATACGCCTGGTTACCGTTACGGACACGCGTCAGCATGTCCGCGATCGGGTCAGTCATCGTCATGGTTGGTATTTCCGTTTCTCGCTCTGGTATCCGTCTCGTCTTCCCCACCTGGTGGTGGCAAATGGGAGGGGACCTGGAACGTGTTGTGGGTCCTGGCTAATGCCAGAAGATTGGTTCTTACCAGGAGGACTTGGTGACTCCGGGTAGTTCGCCGCGGTGAGCCATCTCGCGCAAGCAGATACGGCACAGGCCGAACTTGCGGTAGACCGACTGCGAACGGCCGCAACGCTGGCAGCGGGTGTAACCGCGGACCGCGAACTTGGGCTTACGAGCCGCCTTGATCTTCAGGCCAGTCTTCGCCATATCAGTTCTCCTTGTACGGGAAACCGAGCAGCTTCAGCAGCGCGCGGCCTTCGTCGTCGTTGGTGGCGGTCGTGACGACCGTGATGTCCATGCCGCGCGAGCGGTCGATCTTGTCCTGATCGATCTCGTGGAACATGACCTGCTCGGTCAGACCGAACGTGTAGTTGCCACGGCCGTCAAACTGCTTGGGCGACAAGCCACGGAAGTCGCGGATACGCGGGAGTGCGAGCGACAGCAGTCGGTCGAGGAACTCCCACATGCGATCGCCACGCAGCGTGACGTGGGCGCCAATCGGCATACCCTCACGCAGCTTGAACTGAGCGATCGACTTGCGGGCCTTGGTGACCTGCGGCTTCTGACCCGTGATGAGGGTCAGATCCGCGATGGCGCCTTCGATCAGCTTGCCGTCGCGAGCAGCCTCGCCGACGCCCATGTTGACGACGATCTTGGTCAGACCGGGCACCTGCATGACGTTCGCGTAGTTGAACTGTTCCTGCAGCGCCGGCACGATCTCCGAGCGGTACTTGCCCTTCAGCCGAGGGCTGGTGCTGGTGTCAGACATGCTCAGATCTCCTTTCCGGTGCTCTTGGCAACGCGCACGCTGCGCTTGGCGGGGTAGGTGCTGCCGTCCGGACGCGTCTTGACGACGTCGTCGCGGCGGTAACCGACACGCGTCGGCTCGCCCTTGCCAGCCAGCAACATGACGTTGGAAATGTGGATGGGTGCCTCGACGGTGATGATTCCGCCGGTGCCTTCGCCACCTGCCTGCGCGGACTTGGTGTGACGCTGAACGCGATTGACGCCTTCGACGATCACCCGGTTGCCCTCGACGAGAACGTCGAGGACGGCGCCGGTGACACCCTTGTCCTTGCCAGCGATGACCTTGACTTGGTCACCCTTCTTGATGCTCACGGTGCGAGCCATGTCAGAGCACCTCCGGTGCGAGAGAGATGATGCGCATGAACTTCTTATCGCGCAGCTCGCGGCCGACCGGGCCGAAGATACGCGTACCACGCGGATCGCCATCGGCCTTGAGGAGGACAGCGGCGTTCTCATCGAACTTGATGTACGAGCCATCGGCACGACGGCGCTCCTTGACGGTGCGCACGACGACTGCCTTGACGACTTCGCCCTTCTTGACGTTGCCACCGGGGATGGCGTCCTTGACCGTAGCCACGATGGTGTCGCCGATGCCGGCGTAGCGCCGACCCGAGCCACCGAGGACGCGGATGCACAAGATTTCCTTGGCTCCGGTGTTGTCTGCGACCTTAAGTCGCGACTCCTGCTGGATCATGTCGTTACTTCGCCTTCTCGAGAACCTCGACCAGGCGCCAGCGCTTGGTCGCGGACAGCGGGCGGGTCTCGGCGATGAGAACGCGGTCGCCGGCTCCGGCGGTGTTCTCCTCGTCGTGGGCCTTCAACTTGATGTTGCGACGAAGGACCTTGCCGTAGAGCGCATGCTTAAAGCGCTCTTCGACCGAGACCACGATGGTCTTGTCCATCTTGTCGCTGACCACAAGGCCCACGCGGGTCTTGCGAGTCGAGGTGCGAGTCACCTGATCGTCCCCTGTAGTAGCTGGTTCTGTACTCATGCCTGAACCTCCTCGATGATGCCGAGCTCGCGCTCACGCATCACGGTGTAGATGCGGGCAATTTCCTGGCGCACCTGACGCAGGCGCGCAGTGTTGTCGAGCTGTCCCGTGGCGTTCTGGAAACGCAGGTTGAACAGCTCTTCCTTCGCTTCGCGCAGCTTGTCTTCCAGCGAGCTGGAGTCGACAGCGCGAAGCTCGGCGGCAGTGGTGTGCTTTGCCATCACATGCCTCCTTCAGTCTCGCGGGTGATGAAGCGTGCCTTCATGGGCAGCTTGTGGATCGCACGGCGCATAGCCTCGCGTGCGACGTCCTCGGGGACGCCGGACAGCTCGAACATGATGCGACCGGGCTTGACGTTGGCAACCCACCACTCCGGCGAACCCTTACCCGAACCCATGCGGGTCTCGGCAGGCTTCTTGGTGAGCGGACGGTCCGGGTAAATGTTGATCCAGACCTTGCCGCCACGCTTGATGTGACGAGTCATGGCGATACGAGCGGACTCAATCTGACGGTTGGTGACGTAGGCAGGCGTCAGAGCCTGGATGCCGTACTCACCGAACGCCAGCGTGGTGCCGCCCTTGGCAGCGCCGCGACGCTTGGGGTGGTGCTGCTTGCGGTACTTGACGCGACGAGGCATCAACATCAGCTGTCGCCTCCTTCAGGTGCGGTAGCTGCCACTGCTTCGGCCGGAGCCTCGGCGGTGGCGTTCTCAGCAGCAGGAGCTGCATCACGGGCGGGACGCTCGGGACGACGTGCTCCGCCGTCACGACCGCCGCGCTGCGGGCGACGGCTGCCGGGGGCAGCCGCACGCTTGGCGGCTTCGGCCTCGCGCTCGGCGCGGGTGGCAGCAACTTCGCCCTTGTAGATCCAGACCTTGACGCCGATGCGACCGAAGGTGGTCTTGGCCTCGTAGAAGCCGTAGTCGACGTCTGCTCGGAGCGTGTGCAACGGCACGCGGCCCTCGCGGTAGAACTCCGAGCGGCTCATTTCAGCGCCACCGAGGCGGCCCGAGCACTGGATTCGGATGCCCTGGGCGCCCGAACGCATCGTGGTCTGCATGGCCTTGCGCATTGCGCGACGGAACTGAACGCGGCCCGAAAGCTGCTCAGCAACACCCTGCGCAACCAGCTGGGCGTCCATCTCGGGCTGCTTGACCTCGAGGATGTTCAGCTGAACCTGCTTGCCGGTCAACTTCTCCAGATCGCCACGGATGCGATCGGCCTCGGCGCCACGGCGACCGATGACGATGCCCGGACGAGCAGTGTGGATGTCGACGCGAACGCGGTCACGCGTGCGCTCGATCTCGACACGGCTGATGCCGGCGCGATCCATGCCCTTGGTGAGCATGCGGCGGATCTTGACGTCCTCGCCTACGTACTCTGCGTACTGCTTATCGGCGTACCAACGGCTCTTGTGGTCGGTGGAGATGCCAAGTCGGAAGCCGTGCGGGTTGATTTTCTGTCCCATATCAGGCCTTCCCGCC
Organism: Aeromicrobium sp.; assembly: GCA_040392565.1. GTDB lineage: Bacteria > Actinomycetota > Actinomycetes > Propionibacteriales > Nocardioidaceae > Aeromicrobium. The sequence goes on from JBEBVW010000050.1 coordinate 8,885, forward strand.
CTTCTTCGCTTGAACAACAGAGGCCGGCTGAACGACGACTGTCAGGTGGCTGGTGCGCTTGAGGATGCGGTTAGCCGAACCCTTGGCGCGCGGGCGCCAACGCTTCATCGTCGGACCCTCATCGACGTGGACCGTGGTGACGATCAGCGTCGAGCGATCGAGACCTTCAGTGGTCTCAGCGTTCGCGGCGGCGCTGTCGACGAGCTTGTAGAACTGCTCGGCGACGGCCTGCGGTGCGAACTGCAGGATGTTCAGCGCGTTCTCCACGGACTCGCCGCGGATCAAGTCGCCAACACGACGCGACTTCTGCGCAGTGACACGCACGTAGCGTGCGACTGCGAAGGCACCGGGCTCCTCGCCCAGCAGACGCTCGCGACGAGCGCTCACGTTCTCTCGAGTCTGTGCACTCATCGGCGCTTCGCCTTCCGGTCGTCCTTCTCGTGACCCTTGAACGTGCGGGTGGGAGCGAACTCGCCCAACTTGTGGCCGACCATCGAGTCGGTCACGAACACCGGCACGTGCTTACGACCGTCGTGCACCGCGATCGTGTGTCCAATGAAGGACGGCAAGATCATGGAGCGGCGCGACCAGGTCTTGATCACGGTGTGCGTTCCGGCCTCGTTCTGAGCGTCCACCTTCTTCTCGAGGTGGCCATCGATGAACGGGCCCTTCTTCAAACTGCGTGGCATAAATGCGTTCCTTCTCAGCGGCCGGACTTGCGGCGGCGGACGATCATCTGGTCGCTGGCCTTGCGCTTACGCGTACGGCCTTCGGGCTTGCCCCACGGCGAAACCGGGTGACGTCCACCGGACGTCTTGCCCTCGCCACCGCCGTGCGGGTGGTCGACCGGGTTCATGGCGACACCACGGACGGTCGGGCGAACGCCCTTCCAGCGCTTGCGGCCAGCCTTGCCCCAGTTGATGTTGGACTGCTCGGCGTTGCCGACCTCACCGATCGTGGCGCGGCAGCGGACGTCGACGTAGCGCATTTCGCCGGACGGCAGACGCAGCTGAGCGCGCGAGCCTTCCTTGGCGACGAGCTGCACGCGGACACCAGCCGAGCGACCCATCTTGGCGCCGCCACCGGGACGAAGTTCCACGTTGTGGATCTGCGTGCCGACGGGGATGTTGCGCAGCGGCAGGTTGTTGCCCACCTTGATGTCGGCCGTAGGACCGGACTCAATCGGCTGTCCCTGCTTGATGCCGTCAGGCGCGATGATGTAGCGCTTCTCGCCATCGGCGTAGTGCAGCAGTGCGATGCGAGCCGTGCGGTTGGGGTCGTACTCGATGTGAGCGACCTTCGCGGGCACGCCGTCCTTGTCGTAGCGACGGAAGTCGATGATGCGGTAAGCGCGCTTGTGACCGCCACCCTGGTGACGCGTGGTGATGCGTCCCTGGTTGTTACGGCCGCCCTTCTTGGGCAGCGGCTCGACCAACGACTTCTCGGGCGTGGTGCGAGTGATCTCGGCGAAGTCGGCGACCGACGAGCCACGACGGCCCGGGGTAGTCGGCTTGTACTTACGGATTGCCATATCTGTTCAGTCCCTCGTTCAGCTCGGGCTCGAGAAGATGTCGATGCTCTGACCGGCTGCAACGCTGACGATCGCGCGCTTAGTGCTCTTGCGCTGACCCAGGCCGTTGCGCGTGCGGCGCGACTTGCCCTTGCGGTTCAGCGTGTTCACAGCGGTGACCTTGACGCCGAAGACCTTCTCGACAGCGATCTTGATCTCGGTCTTGTTCGCATCCGGGTGCACGACGAACGTGTACTTGTTGTCGTCGAGCAAGCCGTAGCTCTTCTCGCTGACAACCGGTGCGATCAGAATGTCGCGGTGGTCCTTGTGGATGGTGCTCATGTGACTCACTCACCTGCCTTCGTGAAGCCGGCAGCCTTCGCCGTCTCCTCGGTGTCGAACCAGACTTCGGCGACCGTTGCGTCGTACCACTGGCCATCAGGCAGGTGGTAGAGCATCGAATCGGCGTTGCCCTTGATGTCGTGACCCTTGGGAGCGTTGCCGCTCTTGAGCGGAGCCTTCGAACCCGGGCCGTACGGCTGGGTTGCAGTGGCGCCAGCGGGCTTGTCAGCGGCATCTGCCTTGTCGGCAGCCGGCGCTTCGACGACCTTGGCAGCCTTGGGCGCCTCGTCCTTCTTAGCCGGAGCTGCCTTCTTGGCAGCAGACTTCTTGGCCGGTGCCGCCTTGGCGGCCGGAGCAGCCTCGGTTGCCGCCTTGCTGAGCTTGACCGTGTCGACACCCTCGCCAGCGCGAGCGGCAACGAAGCCCTCGTACGCAGCCTGGGTGAAGATCAGGTCGTCGCTGAGCAGCACGTCGTAGGTGTTGAGCTGATCGAACGGCAGAACCACCGTGCCCGCAGCATTGCGCAGGCTCTTGGCGGTAACGATGTCCTCGCGGTCAACCACGACGAGCACGCGGGGGCGCGGCGTCAGTTCGCGAACTGCAGCAACTGCAGCCTTGGTGGACGGCACATCGCCGGACACCAGCGCGTCGACCACGTGGAGGCGACCCGTACGCACCCGATCGGACAAAGCGCCACGCAGAGCTGCGGCCTTCATCTTCTTGTTGGTGCGCTGGGAGTAGTCGCGCGGCTGCGGGCCGTGCACGATTCCGCCACCGACGTACTGAGGAGCGCGGATCGAGCCCTGACGAGCGCGACCGGTGCCCTTCTGGCGATACGGCTTCTTGCCACCACCGGCGACTTCGCCGCGGGTCTTGGTGGAGTGCGTGCCCTGGCGCGCTGCTGCGAGCTGGGCGACGACCACCTGGTGGATCAGCGGAATGTTCGTCTGGGCGTCGAAGATGTCGACGGGAAGGTCGACGTCAAGCGTCTTAGCCATGTGTCAGGCCCCCTTCGCTGAGTTGCGGATGACGACGAGAGCGCCCTTGGGGCCGGGAACTGCACCCTTGACCAGGATGATTCCCTTCTCGACGTCGACCGCGTGGACGGTCAAGTTCTGGGTGGTCACCTGATCGGTGCCCATGTGGCCAGCCATGCGCAGGCCCTTGAAGACGCGACCCGGAGTGGCGCAGCCACCGATCGAGCCCGGCTTACGGTGGTTGCGGTGCGCACCGTGCGAGGCCGAGACACCAGCGAAGCCGTGACGCTTCATAACGCCGGCGAAGCCCTTGCCCTTGCTGGTGGCGGTGACGTCGATCTTCTCGCCCGCGGTGAAGATCTCCGGGGAGATCTCCTGGCCCAGGGTGAAGTCGCTGATCGCGTCGGTGCGGATCTCCACGATGTGGCGGCGCGGTGTCACACCGGCCTTCGCGAAGTGACCCTGCGTCGGCTTGTTGATCTTGCGTCCGTCGATCTCGCCGAAACCGATCTGGACGGCGTTGTAGCCGTCAGTTTCGGCAGTGCGGATCTGCGTGACGACGTTGGTGTCGGCAGCCAAGACGGTGACCGGGATGACCTTGTTATCGGCGTCCCAAGCCTGCGTCATGCCGAGCTTGCGGCCGAGGAGGCCGCGTGCGGTAGCAATTGAGCTCATGTGTCGCTGACCTCCCTCAGAGCTTGATCTCGATGTCGACACCGGCCGGCAGGTCGAGACGCATGAGCGAATCGACGGTCTTCGGCGTCGGGTCGATGATGTCGATCAGCCGCTTGTGCGTACGCATTTCAAAATGCTCGCGGCTGTCCTTGTACTTGTGCGGTGAACGGATCACACAGAACACGTTCTTCTCGGTGGGCAACGGCACCGGACCGGCGACCTTGGCGCCAGTACGGGTCACAGTGTCGACGATCTTGCGCGCCGACGAGTCAATGACCTCGTGGTCGTAGGCCTTGAGCCGGATACGGATCTTTTGTCCCGCCATGCTCTTGCGTTCCTGTCTCTTCGCTTCAATGGTTCGCTGCCTTTTCCATCCCCCAGCCCGTACCCCGAGGTCGGGCGTGTCGGATTTCGCGACACACGCGTACG
>JBEBVW010000051.1:0-12784 GCA_040392565.1 Aeromicrobium sp.
AACCACGACGTCGACCATGCCATCGAGATCGTCGAAGGCTGTCGCCATATCACCGAGTCGCAGATCGACGCCTGTTTCAGCGAGATTGCGTTCGGCCCAGACGTGGGCGCCAGGATCAAGCTCGACGGCGTAGACGCGTGCCTGCGGGACTTCATGAACGATCGACAAGCTGATTGCTCCTGAGCCCGCGCACAACTCCACGACAACTGGCGCCCGGCCCTCAACAAGAACTGCTTGTGCCGACTCGATGGCCCAACCTGCCAACTGCTCGGTTTCGGGTCGCGGCACGAAGACACCTGGCCCGACCTCAACGTCGACATACCGAAATCCAGTCGAACCGGTGAGATGTTGCAGCGGCACCCGGCGGGCACGAGCCTGGACCATCTCCAGAAAAACTTCGCGCTGCGCGCCACCAATCGCGGCGCGACGCAGCATCGCCCGCGGCGTTCCCACCACGTGACTCAACAGCAGCTCCGCGTCAACCTGCGGCGAGGGCACCTCAGCGGCTTGCAGCGTTTCGACCGCTTCGGCCAAGAGCCGCTCAGCCTGTGTACGAACGCCGCTCACGCCGACTCGATCGAAGCCAGACGATCGGCGAGATCAGCTTCGATCAGCGAGTTGATGACGTCGTTGAGCGCGCCGTCCATGACCTGATCGAGGTTGTACGCCTTGAAACCAGTGCGGTGATCGGAGATGCGATTCTCGGGAAAGTTGTAGGTACGGATGCGCTCAGATCGGTCGACCGTGCGCACCTGTGATTTGCGAGCATCGGCTGCCTCGGCATCTGCGGCAGCCTGTGCGGCCTCGAGCAATCGCGATCGCAAGATTCGCATCGCCTGTTCTTTGTTCTGCAACTGGCTTTTCTCGTTCTGGCAACTTGCCACAATGCCGGTGGGCACGTGGGTGATGCGCACAGCCGAATCGGTGGTGTTGACGCTCTGACCACCGGGGCCCGACGAACGGTAAACGTCGATCCGAAGGTCGTTGTCGTTGACTTCGACGTCGACGTCTTCAGCCTCTGGCATGACCAGCACGCCCGCGGCAGAGGTATGGATGCGGCCTTGGCTCTCGGTGACGGGCACACGCTGGACGCGGTGCACCCCACCCTCGAACTTGAGCTTGGCGTAGGGCGCCTCCCCTGGTTCGGGTGTGCCCTTGGCCTTGACGGCGACCGTCACCGATTTGAATCCGCCCAGTGCCGACTCGGTGGAATCCAAGATCTCGGTCTTCCAGCCGTGCTGTTCGGCGAATCGCGAGTACATCCGGTACAGGTCACCAGCAAAGAGCGCTGACTCTTCGCCGCCCTCGCCGCCCTTGATTTCGAGCAGCACGTCTTTGCCGTCGGCGGGGTCGCGCGGAACCAACAGGTGCTGCAGCCGCTCGCTCAGCTGCGGAATGCGGCTCTCCAACTCGGCAACTTCATCAGCCATATCGAGCTCACGGGCAGCCTCGACGTCCTCGACTGCCTGTTGCCACTCGCGGTATGTACGCACTACGGCAGTCAGTTCGGCATAACGCTGGCCTGAGCGCTTCGCCAGCACAGGATCAGCGTGCAGGGCAGGGTCGGCCATGCGCTGTTCAAGATCGGCGTGCTCAGCGACCAGTTGCTCAACTGCCTCGAACATCAGGGCTTCTCCTCAGGGCGGAAACGTGCAGAAATAACGACAGCGCCGACCCCACCTTTGCTGGTGGAGTCGGCGCTGTACTGAAGCTACTTGCCGCGGTTGGCGTACCGCTTCTCGAACCGGGCGACGCGTCCGCCGGTATCGAGGATCTTCTGCTTGCCCGTGTAGAACGGGTGGCAGGCCGCGCACACATCAGCGCGGATGGAGCCGCTCTCTGCGGTGCTGCGAGTGGTGAACGTGTTGCCGCAGGTGCAGCTAACCGACGTCTCCACGTACGTGGGGTGGATGTCCTTCTTCATGATGTCCTCTCAAGCGGTCGCTGGGTCGGCGCGCCATTACGCCCCGTGAACCAGAACCTGGGTCGAACCTTCGACTGGCCAAGTCTGCCAGTCTTACCCCCCACAACGGAAATCGACCCCTCCGCATTCCCGGGCCTGGTAGCCACATCTCAAGCGGTGGGGAGGAGTCGCTCGATGTCGGCGGCGATCTTTTCGGGCTTGGTGGTGGAGCCGAAGCGCTTGACGACCGAGCCGTCGGTGCCGATAAGGAACTTGGTGAAGTTCCACTTGATGGCGCTGGGACCGAGGCCGCTCTTCTCCTGCTTGAGCCAGCGGTACAGCGGATGAGTGCCGTCGCCGTTGACTTCGATCTCGCTGAACATGGGGAACGTCACGCCGTAGTTCTTCTGACAGAAGTCAGCTGTGCCCTCGTCATCTTGCGGGTTCTGGTGACCGAACTGATCGCAGCGGAAGCCCACGATGACGAGACCTCGATCGACATACGTCTTGTACAGCTCCTCCAGCCCACTCAACTGCGGAGTGAATCCGCACTGAGTCGCGGTGTTGACGATCAGCAACACTTTGCCGCGGTAGTCAGCTAATGCGCGGTCGAGGCCGTCAATCGTGGTCGCGGAAAAGTCATAGGCAGTCGTCATGTCAACCAGCCTAGGTGAGCGGGCTAGTCCTGCCAGTCGAGTGTGGCGATCAGGTGTTCGCCAGACAGACCCCGCAGTTCAACGCTTCGCACGTCGGTGACCATCAAATCCAGCTCATCGTCGCCTTCGAGCTGATCGACGACGGCACCACTGATCAGCACCTCTCCCCCATCTGCGAGAGCAGCGACGCGGGCCGCGAGAGCAACGTTGCGGCCGAAGATGTCGTTGTCGCGATGGACGACCGAGCCGTAGTGAATGCCCATGCGCACTTGGATGTTCGGTCCGAGACGAAGCAGTTTCTTGACCATTGCGCGCTCGATGCCAATAGCGCAGCGAGCGGCTTGAGAAGCCTGGGCGAACGCCATCATGTAGCCATCGCCTTGGTTCTTCACGATATGGCCGTGATGACGGGCGACCTGCCTCGCGACCACGCGTTCGTGATCTTTGAGCACTGCATTCCAGGCCCGATCGCCCATCTTGTCGTTGAGCGCGGTGGAGCCTTCAATATCGCTGAAGACGATGGCGACACATCCGTCAACACCTGCAAGTTCCACCAGCACGGATCGCTCAACGTCGGCCCAGGTGGCCACATCGTTCATCGAACTGCGTAACGCGGCCGAGACGCCCTTGTCCCGCACGAGCGCGGCGGTCTCCCACATGGCCTTCACCGCGGTCTCCGGAGATATCCGGGCGGCCCGGCGTCGGTGGCGTTCTGATCGACGGATCCGACGCTCCAATGAGCGTTGGCGACGAACAGAAACTCGCCACAGAACGACGAGCGCGATGATCGCGGCGGCCTCAGCGGCCACCGCGATCCACGCAATCTCCATGGCTAGAAGTTAGCCCTGCAGCGACTGGTTCAACTGCAACAACACTTCGGCGTTGGTGGCCGACGCACCAACGCGGGCGACCAACTGCTCCGTCGCCACGTGCGGCTCAGCGTCAGCGTCGACCGAACGACGTAGCGCGTTGACGATCTGGACTTCCTGAGTGTCAACGACTCGTTCGACATTGCGGGTACCAGAACGGAGCACATCGACGGCCGGGTAGATCTGCTTGGCAGCAGTCTGATCGTCAAGATGCAGCACCCAGTTGCTGGCAACTGTCAGTTCCTCAATGACGACGTCATCGGCTTCACCCGCCCAGCTGGCAGCGGTGGCCAAGATGGTCAGCGATCCACCGTCCTCGATGTTGCGAGCAGCACCCAAGAACGCCTTGGCCGGGAACAACGCTGCTGCGTCGGTCACGCCACGATTGGAGCCAGCGGCGGCCTGCAGGTACGCACGACCAAGGCGGTTCGCACCGTCAAGAAGCACAACGACGTCATGCCCGAGCTCAACGAGTCGCTTGGCGCGCTCGATGGCCAACTCGGCCACGGTCGGGTGGTCGCCGGCCGGGCGATCAAATGCCGAGGCGATGACTTCACCCTTGACCGAGCGCTGGAAATCGGTGATCTCTTCGGGGCGCTGGTCAACCAGCACCACCATCAGGTGGCACTCGGGGTTGCCCTCGGTAATAGCCGCCGCAAGATGATGCAGCGCCTGAGTCTTGCCGGCGCCGGTCGGTGCAACGATCAGTCCACGCTGACCCTTGCCGATCGGGGCAACAAGATCGATGGTGCGGGCAGTCACACCGCCGGCAGGGTTGTCGAGGCGCAAGCGCTCGGCGGGGTGGAGCGCGACCGTCTGGTCGAACTCGACACGCTTGGCCGCGTCGTCCAGCGACAAGCCGTTGACCGACTCGACCTTGACCATCGGGTTGAACTTCTCTTTACGCTCACCTTCGCGCGGCTGACGCACCTGGCCGGTGACAGCATCACCGCGGCGCAGGCCCCATTTGCGCACCATCGACAGCGAAACGTAGACGTCCTGCTCGCTGGGTAGGTAGCCCGTGGTGCGCACGAATGCGTAGTTATCGAGGATGTCCAAGATGCCTGCTGCAGGCACCAAGACGTCGTCTTCGGAGTAGGTGGGTTCCGCTTCCATGCCACGGTTGCGGTTGCGACCACGGCGGTTGCGACCGCGACGGTTGTTGTCGTCGTCATCGTCATCAGCCGGACCGGCCTGCTCGTTTTGCTTGGGCTGGTTCTGCTGATTCTGCTGCTTCTGCTGATTGCCGCCCTGCTGCTTCTGCTGATTCTGCTTGGGCTGGTTCTGCTGTTTCTGCTTGGCGCCCTGCTGCTGCTCGGACTTATCGTCGTCCGCCTTGTCGCCGGCAACATTCTCAACTGCAGGCTTGTCATCAGCCGACTTCTCACCAGCTGGCTTGTCATCAGCTGACTTCTCGCCAGCTGGCTTGTCATCAGCCGACTTGTCGTCGACCGACTTCTCATCAGATGGCGCCTTCTCGGCCGCCTTCTTCTCGGTCACCTTCTTCTCAGCAGGTTTGGTGTCACCGCGAGCCGCCTTGATCGCGTCGATCAAAGCGCCCTTACGCATGCCTTGGATGTTCTCAATGCCCAGTCCGGCTGCGATTTCCTGCAGCTCGGCGAGCACTTTTCCGCCCAGTCCGCCGCCAGCGGAACGCTTTGCGGGAGTCGATTCGGGCGTCGTGGTGGATTCAGTCACGTTTTTCCTTCGTAGATGGCCATGTGTCCGTAAGCCGGTCAGACAGACCTGATGATCCTCGGACTCGCCCGGTGGTCGGGCAGATACTTCATGGCTGGCCGGGGAGAGTGTCTCAACTCCGACCGCTTTCAGCCTAGCACCGCGACGCGTGGCGTGCGGTCAGTGGACCTGGACGCCAGCCGTGTCGACGTCGAGTTCGTGAACTGCCCACCCCGCCGGCACCGCATCAGCCACACCGCGAGCGAAGGCCAAGACGGTGGGACCGGCACCGGAGATCACAGCGGGCACACCATCGACCCGCAGATTGCGAACCAGCTTGTATGACGCCGGCATCTCATCAGCGCGATACGACTGATGCAGCCGATCCTCTGTCGCCGAAATGAGCCGGTGTGGAGCCCCGGTGAGCGCTGCCACCAGCAGCGCAGCACGACCCGCGTTCATGGCCGCATCAGCGTGGGAGACGGTGTCAGGCAGAACTCCACGCGCAGCCTTGGTGGACACGCCTACCGGAGGGACGAAGACGGTGACTTGGACATGGGAGTCCAGCCGCTCAACAGCCGCGGCGGCACCGTCGACCCAGGCGATGGTGAAGCCACCGAATTGTGCGGCAGCCACGTTGTCCGGGTGACCTTCAAGATCAACGGCTAGTTGGAACGCAGCGTCGTCGCTGAGCCGGATCTCGCTGTCTTCGACCAGCGCGCGCGCTGCAGCAATACCACCGACGATTGCCGCCGATGACGAACCGAGACCACGAGCATGAGGAATGCGATTCACGCAGGAAACCCGTAGTCCGGTGGGCTTCTCCCCCAGCAACTCAAAGGTGGCATCCATCGCCCGCACCACGAGGTGTTCGGCGGTGCGAGGCACATCAGCAGCGCCCTCGCCCTGGACGTCGATCGTCAACCCTGCGGTATCGGTGGCTTCGACCGTGATCTGGTCGTACAGGTTGAGCGCCAAGCCAAATGCGTCAAAGCCTGGGCCCAGATTCGCACTGGACGCCGGCACCTGGACGGTGACCGGCCCACGACGGAACGTCATGCGAGTCCTGCAGCACTGGCGGCCGCGTGTACATCGGCGTCGATGATCAGATCGGCGATCGAATCAAAAGTGCTGAGCGCCGTTTCGGTGTCCTTCAGGCCGTGGCCCGTGACCGTGACCGTGATGCGTAGACCGGGGTCCACCTCGCCGGCCTCAACGGCAGCGACCAAACCGGCAACACTTGCTGCCGAACCGGGCTCAACAAACGTTCCATCGTTGGCTGCGATCTTGCGCTGCGCGGCCAAGATCTGTTCATCGGTGACAGCGTCGATCCGTCCACCGGAATCGTCACGCGCTTCTTCAGCCAGCGTCCAGGACGCCGGATTGCCAATACGAATTGCGGTGGCGATGGTCTCTGGGTTGGCGACCGGTGCGCCGTGGACCAGCGGCGCTGCGCCAGCGGCCTGGAATCCCCACATCCGCGGCAGCCGGGTCGACGGACCGTCTTGGTGATATTCGCGGAAGCCCATCCAATAGGCCGAAATGTTTCCAGCGTTCCCCACCGGCAGTACGTGAATGTCTGGGGCATCGCCGAGCTGATCGACGATCTCAAACGCCGCCGTCTTCTGACCCTGCAGGCGAACCGGGTTGACCGAATTCACCAGGGCGACCGGATACTCCTTGGCCAGCCCGCGCGACATCGTCAAGCAATCGTCGAAGTTGCCGCGCACCTGAATGATCTGGCCACCATGCAGCACCGCTTGCGCCATCTTGCCGGCGGCGATGCGACCGTGTGGAACCAACACAATGGGGGTCAAGTTGGCGCGGGCTGCATAGGCAGCCATGGATGCCGAAGTGTTGCCAGTCGAGGCGCACACCACCGCTTTCGCACCGTCGTCGACGGCTGCCGAAATGGCCGCCGTCATGCCGCGATCCTTGAAAGATCCGGTGGGGTTATCGCCTTCGACCTTGAGCCAGACATCTCCGCGTACCAGCTCAGATAGCCAGCCGGAGTGGATCAGCGGCGTGCCGCCTTCACCTAGGCTCACCACGTTCTGGAACGCCGGGAGCCGATCGCGGTACTCCTCAATAACGCCGCGCCATGGTTGTGCCATCACAGGCCTCCTTCAACACGCATGACAGAACTGACGTCGCGCACCATGTCGAGCCCACGCAGCGATTCGACTGTGGCAGCGAGGGCCGCATCGTCGGCTTCGTGGGTCACGATCACTAGTTGCGCATCGTCACCGCTGCCTTCTTGTCGAACCGTGCGGATCGACACTTCGAGTTCAGCGAATTTGCCCGCAACCTGAGCGAGAACACCCGGACGATCATCGACATCGATCGACACGTGGTAGCGAGTGCGAGCACGGCCCATATCGAGCACTTCCAGATCGGCATGAGCCGATTCACCGGGACCGTGAACATTGGACACGCGGTTGCGTGCGACCGTCACGACATCGCCGAGCACCGCACTGGCGGTGGGCGCTCCGCCCGCTCCGGGGCCGTAAAACATGAGTTGACCGGCAGATTCGCTCTCGACGAAAACAGCGTTGTAAGCGCCACGAACGCTCGCCAAGGGGTGCGACTTGCTGATCATTGCCGGGTGCACTCGCGCCGAAACAGCAGGCCCGTCGGGGGTTTCGCGCTTCTCGCAGATGGCCAACAGTTTGACGACACATCCCATGTCATCAGCGGACTTCACATCGGCCGCAGTGACATCGGCGATGCCTTCGCGATGTACGTCGCCGATCGTGACGCGGGTGTGGAACGCAAGGCCAGCAAGAATCGCGGCCTTCGCGGCGGCATCGAAGCCTTCAACGTCGGCGGTGGGATCAGCCTCGGCGTAGCCGAGTCGTTGAGCCTCATCAAGCGCCTCGCTGAAGCCCTGGCCGGTCGTGGTCATGGCATCAAGAATGAAGTTGGTGGTGCCGTTGACGATTCCGAGAACGCGTTCGACCGAATCTCCAGCCAGTGACTCGCGCAGCGGTCGGACGATCGGAATTGCGCCTGCAACGGCGGCCTCAAAATAAAGGTCACGGTCGGCTTTGGCCGCTGCGTCGAACAGTGTCGCGCCGTCTTCAGCCAGCAACGCTTTGTTTGCAGTCACGACTGAAGCGCCGTTCTCCAGCGCAGTGAGAATGAGTTCGCGCGCCGGCTCGATTCCGCCGATCACTTCGACCACAACGTCGATATCTCCGCGAGACACCAACCCCTTGGCATCGGTGGTGAACAGACCCTCCGGCACGTCAAGATCGCGCGCTCGACCCAACCGGCGGACTGCAATGCCCGCGAGTTCAACGGGAGCGCCGACGCGTTGGCCCAATTCCTCGGCATCGCGCGTCAAGAGCCGAGCTACTTCGGTACCGACGACACCGCAACCCAGAAGGGCGATACGGATTGGACGTTGGTCGAGCGGCGAGTTCACTGCTCAAGGGTATCGGCGCACGTGAGGCGGCGAAGAACTGGTTGTGTAGCGCATCGCGTGGTCAGTCGTTGTTCGCAGCGTGAGGAGCAGAACCCAACGCCGACGCCGGCGCCATCAGATGTCAGTCGCAGCAATGGTTATCGGGGGTGTCGCGCTCACAATCGCGGCGGTCAATCTGCTCGGCGGTATCGATTTGCCGGGGAATCCTGGCAAAGAGGACACCGCCTCAAAGAGCGTCGACGGCCTCGGTTCGGACGACTTCACTGCGCGCGAAGGCGAAGATTCCCGTACCGCCGACATCAAATCGCTCCACGATCTGAATACGCAGGTCTTCGGCAAGCCGATGTCGGCGGCTCGGCGACATTCCTTCACCATGACGGTGACCACCAACGCTCCGCTGACATGGGGCTATCTGTGGCGCGACGGCAAAGGCGCCCGCGATCTCGTCACGGTTGATCGCGGATCAATCTCTCGTACCTTCACCACTGTGCGGCCAGCGGCCTTGATCGGCGCGCAATTGACCGGTGCCGGTGGACGGGTCACCTGCACCGTCAGTGTCGACGGCGTCCAGGTCTCGACCAATACTGCAAATGGCCCCTACCGGATGGCCGTGTGCATCGGCTGACGATGCGTGCAGGACTAGCCGATGTCGAGGGCGAGTAGATCGTCTTCGGTCTCGCGACGAAGGATGACCCGCGCTTCGCCGTCTCGCACGGCAATCACTGCAGCCCGAGGAACATGGTTGTAGTTGCTGGCGAGCGATCGGCAGTAGGCGCCGGTACCCGGCACGGCCAGCAGATCGCCGGCTCGAACGTCATCTGGCAAGAACTCGTCTTTGACCACGATGTCGCCTGACTCGCAATGCTTGCCGACGACTCGGCTCAACACTGGAGGCGCATCGGATGCGCGCGAGGCGAGAGTGCAGGAATAGTCCGCGCCGTAGAGCGCGGGTCGGATGTTGTCGCTCATTCCACCGTCGACCGAGACATATCGGCGCGATGAGCCACCGTCGAGCGCCACGGTCTTGGTGGTTCCAACTTCATACAGGGTGAACGTCGAAGGGCCAGCGATCGCACGGCCCGGTTCAATCGAAAGGTGCGGAACGTCCACGCTAAGGGCGGCACATTCGTCGTCGACGATCTTCAGCAGGCCTCGGGCCAGATCTTCTGGTGTGGAGGGGTCGTCCTGTGTTGTGTAGGCGATACCGAAGCCGCCGCCAAGGTCCAGTTCAGGTGGGGTGACGCCAAGTTCGGTGGCGATCTGGGCGTGCAGTCGCAATACGCGGCGGGCCGCAACCTCAAAGCCGTCGGTGACAAAGATCTGAGAACCGATATGGGAGTGGAGCCCAAGGAGTTCCAGACCCGGCGCTGCCACCACGCGGCGAACGGCATCGAGGGCGGCGCCGTCGGCGATGGAGAAGCCGAACTTCTGATCCTCATGCGAGGTCGAGATGTACTCGTGGGTGTGCGCCTCGACACCAGCAGTCACCCGCACCATGACGCGAGCAGTTCGGTCCATTTCGGTGGCGATGCTGGAGAGTCGGTCGATCTCTTCGAGCGAGTCGATGATGATGCGACCCACGCCGACCTCCACTGCGCGTCGCAACTCGGCAACTGACTTGTTGTTGCCATGCAGTCCGATGCGGGCCGGCGGGAACTCTGCCCGCAACGCAACAGCGAGTTCACCGCCCGTGCACACGTCAAGGTTCAGGCCCTCTTCGGCGACCCAGCGGGCCGTAGCAACGCACAGGAATGCCTTGCCCGCGTAGTAAACGGCTGCATCGGGGAACGCTTCCTTGAAGGACCGGGCCCGCGAGCGGAAGTCGTCCTCGTCGACCACATAGGTGGGCGTGCCGAACTCAGCGGCGAGATCGGCCACCGACTCCCCCGCGATCGTGAGCACGCCGTCGACCTTGGAGACGTTGTGCGACCACAGTTGCGAGACCAGAACGTTGGGGTCTTCGGGCATCCGCAACCATGCGGGACCGCGGTCGCCGGCTTGCCCGTGCAGGGCTCCTGCTTCGTGGGACCTCATCACATACGCTCCGGTGCGCTCACGCCCAACAGGGCCAGTCCGTTGGCAATGACCTGTCGAGTCGCGGCGATCAGCACAAGCCGCGCGCGGTGCAAATCCGTGGGTTCCTCATCACCGCGCGGCAACACGTGGCACACGTCGTAGAACTTGTGGAACGTCGCCGACGTGTCCTCCAGATAGCGGGCCACCCGGTGCGGTTCGCGTTGTTCGGCGGCACGGGCCACCACTCGCGGTAGCTCGGCCAGCGCTCGGAGCAAGTCACCTTCGCGCTCGTGCGCCAGCAGTGAGGCGTCATAGTCCGCGGCGTCCACCGTAATACCCAGATCGGCCGCGTTGCGCAGAATCGAGCTGAGCCGAGCGTGGGCGTACTGCACGTAGTAGACCGGGTTATCGCTGGACTTCTTGGTCATCTCAGCAACATCAAGCGTCAGCGGCGTATCTGCCGGATACCGGGCCAGCGTGTACCGCATCGCATCGACGCCAATCAGATCGATCAGATCGCGCAACGAGACGATGGTGCCGGCACGCTTGGACAGTTTGAGTTCTTCGCCATTGCTGAGGATCTTGACCAGCTGGCCGATGAGCACCTGCAGCTGCTCGCCGGGGGTGTCACCGACGCACGCTGCCATGGCCGACAGGCGACCGACGTAACCGTGATGGTCGGCTCCGAGCAGGTAAATACACGGATCAAAGCCGCGTTCACGCTTGTTGACGTAATAGGCGGTGTCGGACGCGAAGTAGGTCAGTTCGCCATCGGACTTACGCAGCACGCGGTCCTTGTCGTCACCGAAATCGGTGGTGCGCATCCACAGCGCACCGCCGTCTTCAAACAATCGACCCTCTTCGCGCAATCGATCGAAGCCATGCTCAACTGCTCCGGTGTCGTGCAGGGTGCGCTCGGAGAACCACACGTCGAAGTGAGTGTTGAACTCGGCAAGTTCCGACGCATGCTCATCGCGCTGCAAGACATATCCAGCCTCGCGGAACGCAACCTGTTGCTCGTCCTTCGGCAATTCCAAGATTCCCGGTTGCGCGGCCACAATCTGGGCGGCCAAATCGCCAACGTATTCGCCCTGATAGCCGTCTTCGGGAACCTCAGTACCGTTGGCTCGCGCCATCAGCGAGGCACCGAAGTGGTCCATCTGGACACCTCGGTCATTGATGTAGAACTCGCGAGTGACCTGGGCTCCCGTAGCTTCGATCACACGAGCAACGGCATCGCCAACAGCGGCCCAGCGGGTGTGACCCAAATGCAGCGGACCCGTGGGGTTGGCCGAAATGAACTCGACATTGATCGACCGGCCAACACCTTCGGTGGTGTGGCCGTAGGACTCACCCGCGGCGAGGATCGTGCCGGCGAGAACGCCCTGGGCGCCAGCTTCGACTCGAACGTTGAGGAACCCCGGACCTGCGATCTCGACGGCCGCGATGCCGTCGGCGTCTGCAAGTCGGGTAGCAATTGACTGGGCGAACTCTCGCGGATTCAGTCCAGCCTTCTTGGCCAACTGCAGCGCGATATTGGTGGCGTAGTCGCCGTGCTCCTTGACTTTGGGGCGCTCGACGCGCACTTCGGCCGGCACTCCGTCGGGCAACGTCAACTCACCGACATCCACCAGACCGGTGAGAACGTCGACAATCGCCTGCGAGAGTTGCTCCGGAGTCACTACCCCAGCCTAGCGAGAACAGCCCTCTCGCCTTGGGCTGGGTTCGCGGCTTCTTCAGCGATTCGCCCGCGATTCAATCGCGCGTGAAACGGTCTCCACCAGATCATCGGGATCGAAGGGCTTAAGGACGTATTCATCAACGCCCGCTTCCTTGGCCCGCGCAAGGTCGTTGGGATGGTTCTGCGTTGTCACCATCACGATGGCGATTGCGTCGAACCGATGGTCACGTCTGATTCGAGCGACCGTCGAGATGCCGTCAAGGCGCGGCATCATGACGTCCATCGTGATGGCATCGGGAAGCTCAGTTGCAGCGTCCAGATACGCCAGGCAGGCCTCGCCATCGACCGACTCCTCCACCGCATAACCGGCCAGTTCGAGGTTCGTCCGGATCAGCAATCGGATGGAGCCGGTGTCGTCGACAACCAGCACATTGGGCATGTCAGAACGGTAGTGCCAGTGCGGTAGGCTCGCACCGCGGTCACCCAGAATTCTTGGGTTCGGCCCCCGTAGCTCAGGGGATAGAGCACCGCCCTCCGGAGGCGGGAGCGCAGGTT
>JBEBVW010000052.1:0-12742 GCA_040392565.1 Aeromicrobium sp.
TGGGCCCCGCAGGCAAGTAATACGCGAAGCCCTCCGGGGTGGTCGAATTTTGCTACTACGACAATCCCTTGAAGTTCGCACCAGACTTTTCAGCTTCAATGCTCACCCGTTATCGTAAGCGTGCAACCTAACGTCTTACGCGGACCGCGCCGGCGCGCCCGCGCGTAGTCCTTCCATAACAAAGTCCATGAGCCAGACGAGACGAGGTTTCCACTCATCGTTGACATTGATCTGCCAAATACCCGCAATGGCCAGAAAAAAGTCATCCGTGGTGATGCCAGGACGAATGGTGCCCGCCCTCTCGTTTGCATCAAGTAAGGACTGGGCTGCGTTGACCACGGGAGCATAGCTCTCCTTTCCCGCACAACTCCCCACATTCGACACCTCGCGAATTGCATTGGCCAAGCCAGCCTTGTTCATGGCGTACTCGGCGAGGCGAGTCATCCATTCTCGTAATGCCTGGTCGGGCGCGCGAGTCTGAAGCAGGTGTTCAGCATATTTTGCGACCTGCAGCATCTCGTAGCGATAGACCTCCATCACCAGCGCCTCTCGGGTCGGAAAGTGGCGATAGAAAGTCCCTTGTCCTACACCGGCCTTCCTAGCGATCGCGCTTAGGGGAACGTCTGCACCATGGGCCAGTTCCTCCAAGGCGACCGCCAAGATGCGCTCGCGGTTAAGTAGTGCGTCGGCGCGTGCAGGGCGCTCAACCTTTTGTGACTGTGCCACTTGTCCTCCTCCAAGGCGCCATTGATAAACGGACAATTGTCCGGTAAACTTTTTTCCGGACAATTGTCCGTTTAAATTCTAGCCGCTCTACCACTTCGGAGAAGCATATGAAGCCGTCCGGCAATACCATCCTTATCACGGGTTCCACTTCGGGCATAGGGCTCGGTCTAGCGATACGGTTACATAAGGCGGGCAACAAGGTTCTCGTCACAGGGCGACGCAAGGCGTTGCTACAGCAGATCACGACCGATCACCCCGGAATCGGGGCTATCGAGCTTGATGTGGCCGATGCCACGTCCATCGCCCGGGCGAGTGAGCTAGTGGCCGCGCGTTACCCCGACCTGAATGTCTTGATTAACAACGCTGGCATCATGCCACGCGAAGATGCGATGAATCCCGAGTCGCTTAGGGCTGCAGAAGAAGCCGTCGCGATCAACCTCTTAGGCACCATCCGGATGACCTATGCTTTCTTGCCGCAACTTGCGAAACAGAAAGATAGTGTCCTCATCAATGTTAGTTCCGCATTGGCATTCGTTCCATTCCCCATAGCGATGACATACAGCGCCACCAAGGCAGCTGTTCATTCGTTCACCGAAGGCTTGCGTGCGCAGCTCGCCAACACCTCCATACGCGTCATTGAATTGGCTCCGCCTGGTGTGCAAACGACGTTGTTCGGTCAGGAAAAGGACGAGCATGCTATGCCTCTGGAAGACTTCCTCGACGAGACGCTCGCCCTTTTGCATGGCGAACCCACACCTCGAGAAATCATCGTGGAGCGGGCCAAATATTTCCGTACTGCCGAGGCTGCTGGTAACTATGAAGCAGCCTTGGCAATGCTGTCCGCATGGCAGGACCCAAGCTGAAGCATTAAGTTATGAATCAGGTCATTGCACAGCAATAAAGTTGACTACGCCTACCGGTGACTGATCCGGCTGAGGTGCCGGCCCCCGCGAAGTCTCGGCGAACGGCTCACGGATCAGTTCATCCAAACGGCGGGATGCCGCGAACAGGAGCAGTGGGGAATCAACATGTCTAGGCAAAAGCTCCAGCCGATCAATCTGAAAGCGCGCCATGTGGCTGCCAGCGGTCTGCTTCCGCTCCCGCCCCGCCCCGGAACAGGGCCAGCCCGTGATATTCCAAGCCGGCGGCGGCGCCCAGGGGCTGAAGGTTGCAGTCCGCTATGCCAGCGGCGTGTGCTCGCCCATGGCGTGATCGATTATCGCCAAGCGATCGTTGGCCCGGCCGTTGAGGCCGCCGATCACATGCAGGAATGGTTCGAAGCCGGCGCCGCTGATGGCTTCCGGCTGTCGCCTGACGTGTTTGAGGACGGAATCGATGCCTTCGTCGATGGCGTGGCCCCGAATCTACAGAAGCGCGGGCTTTTTCATAGGGATTATGAGGGCACGACGCTGCGCGATCATCTCGGCGCGCCGGCTCAATACGGGCTAGACCCGCGGGTCAGTGGCTGAGGGCTCTTTTCCGGAGCTAAGAGGCGCATGACTAAGATCAAGCTTACCCAATCCACCGTCGATGCAATCTAAGTGACCGGCAAGAACTAAGAACTGCGGGACACGATTGTCTCCGGTTCCTCTGCAAGTTTGCACAGCAAGATGAACCAAGTGAAATGGAGTAGGAATCATGAAAGTAGGCATTCTGGGCACCGGCAATATCGGAAAGACACTTGTCCGTGAATTGACCAAAGCTGGTCATGAGATCAAGGTTGCGAACTCCCGTGGCCCTGAAACAATCGACAAGCAGCTACTGGCTAACGGCGCCCGCGCGACAACCGCTCAAGACGCGGTGAGGGACGTGAACGTGATCATCCTCTCGATCCCGTTTGCTAGCCACTCGAAAGTCAAATCCCTTCTCGCGGGCGTCCCGGAAGAAACGGTGGTGATCGACACAGCCAACTATTATCCAGTGCGGGACGGCGCGATCGAGGCGATTGACGCGGGCCAGGTGGAAAGCCTCTGGGTAGTGGAACAATTAGGCCGGCCGATCGCCAAGGCGTGGAACGCGATAGGGGCGCAAGCATTCGCCGAATTTGGAATGGCGCCGGGCAGTCCTGATCGTATCGCGATACCCGTTGCTGCCGATCGCACAATCGATCGAGAAGTGGCGATGCGCCTGGTCGAAGAGACGGGCTTCGACGCATTCGATGCTGGATCGCTCGCGGATTCGTGGCGCCAGCAGCCTGCTGCGCCGGCTTACTGCACCAACCTTAAAAAGAAGGAGATGGCAGCGGCTCTTGTAGCGGCCGAGAAGGCTCGCCTCCCGAAACGCCGTGATTTGGTGTCCGCGATTGTGCAAGAACGCTTCGGCCTTGCGAACTTGAGCAATTCCGATGCCGACTTCCTCGAGAAGCTCAACCGGCTCATCTATATGTAAGGCGCCGGGTCGGCTGTCTGTGAGCAAGCTGGCCTTTTTCGCTTAACAACAAGCGAACGAGTCCGCTTGCTCCGTTAGAGCCGCCCTGTTTCTCACGCTGTGGACGCCCCGATTCCCTAGATACCTGTTCGTGTCTTCTGCGGTTTGCGGCTATGGCGAGCAAGTGACTTGCCGACGAGCTTATGGCCCTAGTCCAAGCCAATTTGCTGCGAAGTGCCTTGCCATGATCTGCAAGAGCCGAGGCTGGTATTGCTTAGCTACCAACTTGAATGAACTTTTCGGCCAGAAATCACAAGTTGAGTGAACTTTTGGAGCAAAAAGCCAACTTGAATGAACCGGAGAACCGTCATGGTAGGAACGTTGATCCAGAGCCCGCTGCACATCAAATTTGAAGCTCCATCGACCAAATCGGGCTGCGACCCGCGTGGACAGGGCATCGACACATTTGCCGTGCGCCAACTGTCGGAGTTCATCATGATTGGAAATGACACCCCAATTAAATCAAGCACTTAGGGCAATTACGTCATCGACGATGGGATCCGCGTGTCACTTAAGTTGGGATTGTGCGAGCAAAAATTCACTTAACTTGGGATTTTGCGGGGCGCGGCGGATAGAGATCGGGCGGGAGCACGATTTGCCGGGACCCGGTGCTCGGCCACTAAACTGCACAAGCAAAGCAGTCAGGGGCGCTGGGCTTCCTCGTACTAAGTAGCCCAGCTCCTTCCGAAAGCAGCCGAAGAATTGGTGAAGCCCTATGGATCAAACGTCCGTTCCAGACAACAAGTCAGGCATTCCCTCCTCCATCTCGCGCGAAGCGCTCTACGAGGCAGTCTGGTCGGAGCCAGCTACGCATCTAGCCGCTAAGTATGGTGTTTCCGATAGCTTTCTGGCCCGGGTCTGCAAACGCTTGCATGTGCCCAGGCCTCAACCTGGCTACTGGGCCAAGCAGGGTGTAGGCAAAGCTCCACCTAAGCCCGCCCTACCTCCGGCAGCACCAGGAGACGAAATCCAATGGTTGCCTGCCAATCCGCTCCCTCCGCAGCAACGTCGTCGGCCACCTACAGACGGGCCCCCTCGGCCGCCAAGCCACCAAGTGGAGGCAATCACTGAAGCAGTCCCCTTGCCTGGGATCGAGACGTCCTCCAAACAAACGGGCAAGAATAGCCTGCGACACAAGCGGGTTCGCGCCATCCATCCACTGATCGAAGGAGCAATCGGTCTTATCCCGATCGGCCGCATCTCCGAAGAGGGCTATTACAGGTCGCGCAAGCGACTGCTTCCCGATATTTTGACTTCGTCTGCCCAGCTGGAGTCGATCGTCAGGATAGCGAACAAGCTATACCGACACCTAGAGTCCCGGGGCCACCGCGTGCGCATGGCTAATGCGAGTGAGCACTTTCAACGACGAGAGGTCGATCCACGTCCAGCATCACGACAACCACGCTATTACGATTCGCTTTGGCATCCCGAGCGTCCGACCGTTGTCTACGTCGACACCGTAGCAATCGGCCTTTCCCTATTCGAAACGTTAGAGTCCGTCGAAATGCAGTACGTCCGCGGCGAGTATGTACCAGTATCCAAAATGACCAATGCGTCGAGGGCACTTTTGGGTTCGTCCACTTGGACTACGCAACGCCTGATTCCATCGGGTGAATTCTGCCTTCAGGCTTATTCCCCGTACGCGGCGACGGACTGGGTCAAACGATGGCAAGGCAAACCAAACACATTGATCAATCAGTTCGAAGAGGTCGTCCCGACTTTGGAAGTGGCCCCAGCGACCATACGTACCCTCGTAGAACAGGCGCGGCTCGCCGCCGAACAACGGAAACGTGAGTGGGAAGAAAGTGAACAGCGGCGCAGGCGTGAAGAGCAAGCTAAGCATCGCCTCCAGATGATCGAAACCGCCCGCTCGGAACTTCTGTCCATCATCGAGGACTGGAACGAAAGCAAACGAATCGAGGCCTTCTTCCGTGAAATTCTCACGCAAGGAACGGATGGTTCGGAACAAGCGCGAGCGGAAATTGAACGCAAGCGAGTTGCGGCGTGGCAACTCTTTGGTGGCGGCAGCACCATCGCGCGGCTACCGCAATGGCGCGCTCCCGATGAGACAGAAGATACTTAGCGGGGGGTGCCGCTCGGATAGCAGACGGAAGCTGTATTCGAATCCCTCATTGCCCGACCTAGCGAGAGGACTTCCAATTGATATCGAATTCGCTCCGCAAGCATCTTGAGGCCGATCGCTCCCAGAGATATGCCTAGCAAGAAGGCAAAGAAATACAGCGTCATCGAATCCCAACTTGTGAAACCGGAGCTAGTATCCAATCCACGCCGAATCCAAGAAAAGCCGCCGGCCTCCTTCACAATTGGCATAGTGAGCGCAATTAAGGAGAGCACCGCGGTCTTATCACCAAGAAACGCGCCCGCTCGCCTTTCTAGACGCGACAGCTTCAGCCGCAGGTGTTGCTCCGCCCGATCCATTGCACCCTTGCTAAATGCCCCTAGGCCGCGCGCGTGACCTTCGTCAACCTCGACCTCGCGAAGCAAAGTTGTCAGCGTCACACTTTTCCATCGCGTGGCCAGTAGCAACACGCCAATTGAGCGTATGGCAACGGAAAGCAAACCAGACAATTGCACCAAGATGGCAATCAACAGCGCGGCCGTTTTCACCCATATCGCCTGCGGGTCCAGTAAATGATAGTACCCGGCCAATGGAATAATCGACAGGGTCAGCCCACAAGCAGCACCTAGAACCCAATTCGCGATCCGCTCAGTAGTTCGCTGCTCTTGGCCGATAAACTTCGCTGGCCGATATGGATCCGAGTTGGACAACTGTGTCAGGAGATTTGCGAGTTCACCTGGAGATGAGGACCTATTGTTCAATTGTGCAAGGCTCCCATTGTTGAACATGTAGATGTGCGGTCAGGTCGGTCGCGTTGCTTGGAATTGGTACGGGTAGCACCTTGCTCATGGCAACGAGATTCAGCAAACCAGATTCCGTTTTGGCTTCGCCTCTTTTACAACGACAAATACGCGTGAAACTTTAGCGCATTTGCCTTCATATCCTCGGTTCACCCGCTATCGTCCTGCCTACACTGTCCTCGCCCTGAAACACTTATCTCTAAGTCATATCCCAGGCGTCCAAAGTCACCACGGCAGCATCCTCAACATGCCCCCATTGCCCTGTGTCAATTCGCACAGAGCCGACCCAAATTTCGACAGAATTCCGATCGCACAGGCTTGAGGGCCGCTCGTCAAGCAATCCGCTTTCTAAGCTGAACGCAGCTAACGTTCCAAAATTCAATATGAAGCGATTGGGATAACCGTCGAAATAGCGCTGAACAGCACGCCCGTCCGAGACCAAGATGTGCAACCATCGCAAGCCAGATGGCCCCACCGTCCACTCTGCAATGCATTTGCTCTGATTGCCGCTTCGAGCACTGCCCAAATCCCCAATCGACACCATTACGCGCCAGCCAGACATAAGTCCTCCACTAATTCAACTTGTTCACGCGAGAATCGCCCACAGCGCTTTCGCATGCAAGACAATACGGTATCAGTTCTTTATACGAGGTTAGGCGCGCCGCTCGACAGGCTCCAAAAAGCGAGAGTGAAGCGCTTGATGGGCCAGTTCGAATGCGTCACCAGCCCACGGGACTCTTGAACTTCCAACCATATCCCTCGGTTCGGCGCACGGGATAAAAGCACGACCTCCGGTCCGCGCCTGACGGCGGATTGCACGGGCGAGCTCCTTTTGATGGCGGACGTCCAGTGGTAGAGTCGAATCGCTGCTGCTTACGGCCCCTGCCGCCAGCAACCCTGGCAGAAAAGCCAAAGGAATGGCACCGCTGAAACCTGCGAGGAATAGTCGTCCATGGAGAAGCGCGGATGTCACAGTTCTCTGAAGCGCCGCTACGTCCTGCATTACTTCTGGAAATAGTGAAAAGGGCTGCACCTCAGTGCCGGCCGTTCTCGAATAGCCACAGTGAGAGCATTTCAACCAGTGCTGCAACCCGCGCCTTCCCTGTACTGCCGAGAGCTCTTTGTCGAACGTGATTTCACTACCGCAGCCTTGGCAGCGCTCGACGATGTAGCAAGCGTGTTTCGGGCACACAACCCAATAGCGAAATCGCCACACAGCACGCCAGAATGGGATCAAATCATTTTCCAGACAGGCGGGGCAATAGGCCGTGCATGGTCTACCGTCTTCCGTGACTCTCAACCATGGAGTAAGCCATCGCTCCTTACGAAAAGACTCAAAGAAATTTGCTGGTTGCGCGATCGTAGTAAGCGTTATGCCGGTGCCTCTGACGACCCGCTCAAGAAAGCGTCGATGAAAGAAAAAGTCCACATCTCGTCGTTGCCGTCGTATACCAACAGCCCGCAAGAGCTCCCTTACGCTAACGCCATGCAAAGCTGCTGTCCGAATTAGCCACGAAGTCGGTGACTCCTCCAGCATCGGCGATTTAACGAGAAACAGCGAGGGTTCGCTCATCGACCATCCTCAGTGCCAAGGCCAAGAATCAGTTGATCGTTCAATTGACGGCTTGGAAGCCTCTCAGACACTTCAGGAAAAAGATGATCGACTACAGCCCGCTCCCCTTGCGTCAATTCTGCGTACAAAGCACTTCCACACCACAGAGTGGCGGCATGGAAAGTTCGTTGAACTCTATGTTCGACAGCGTCAAGGGCCGCCTGCACGAGGATTGCAGCCGATCGACAGTCCGGAACCCTCGTCACGGCACCGGGTACCGGCTTTCCATTCGGCAGGCTGACGCATATCCCAAGCGCCCAAGTCAATCGAAGTAGTGAGCCCAGACCTAATGCCCTTAGCGGACCCATGTTGGCGGGGTGTTCAGAAAATCGGTCACTCCTCTCCAACTTTGAATATAGGAGGCAATTGAATCGCCACTCAGCCTCTGAGACACTCTCGGCCTCCGCACGAGCAAGGGAGCTGCCACACCAACATTGCCACAACGCAGGTCTGCGCCATGAGATGCGCTTTCCGCAGGCCTCGCAGCTGTCTGAAAGACGAGCCTGGTGAACTACGCATGATGTCGCGAGAGATAGATCCCAGTATGCATAGGCATAACCGCCATCCTCCAGGCATCTGCCGCACACCTGGGGCGTCGTGTGACGAACCAGGTATGGCTTAGTGAAGATGTGTCCTTTGAACTGGACTTGCATCTCACCGTGTACTCGCCTCCGTTCTGGAATCGCCTGTTTCAGTCGAGCAGATTCTGCCCCAAACAGGTAAGCAACATGCGCGGCAGCGCGTGCAGGAATGTAGCGATGCCCACTTGACGCAACTACTGCCGCTAAGTCTCCGTAAGGAATTCCATTTCGAGCGGCGAGCCTCAGCGCGTAGCCGTTGCCTGACTCGTCGACTTCGATTTCTGCACGATCGGGAAAAGGTCGGCCAAGGGATGCGTCATGGAGCAGCAAAGGGATTCTCCTCGTCTGGCAACGGGCCGATCTGCTGCCGGAAGGCCTCGCGCATCGTCTCGGCGGTAAGGACTTTTTCGCCCTTAGACACAGCGCTGCACACAGCGTGTACCAGCAAGCCTTTAGACATCCTAGGAGAACCCCTGCTGGCGATGAACAGAGGCTTGGCGAAGGGGCCACATAGTGGAGTCAGATCCACAGCATCGACGCTACTGGCTAAAGCCTGCAAAAAAGCCTTCCATTCGGCATTGAGCTGAAAATGGCCCATGCGAACAACCGTCGGTATGCGCGAGGTAAGCTGCGAGTCGACTCCCTCTAGGCGATCCAATACCTCCGTACCTACCAATGTGACGGGCACCCGAGTCAAGTTCATCAGGCGCTTTAGCCAGTCAAGGACGGCCGTCGCTACTTTGGAACCGTTCGACAAAAAAACGTGTTGAAACTCATCAATTGCGATTAACCGGACGCGATGCTGTTCTATCGCCCGCACCAGCACCATGTTCACGTCATTATTTGTGCCAAGCCGTTGAACGCCGCTCAATGGATAATTGAAGTTCCCCAGCAGCTCGCCTTGCACCTGGGAAACTGAAGGGTTCTCTTTCAGACTAGCCGATATCATGGGAAGCTGGCCGCCCACGCCATAACGATCGCTGAGTCGATGATCAAGATACCTAAGCAGCGCGGTCTTCCCCGACCCGCTGGGAGCAGCGACGCGAACACCCGAGAAGATACCTGTTTCGCCAATCTCCACAGCTTTTTCAATGTAGCTCGCGATCATTTCAAAGCGGCTATGCGGCACAATCGTGCGCTCAAGCACCCGACCTACGGCTAGTGCCTCTTCCGTAAAGTTCATGCTCGGTTCTCCCAGCCGTCTTGATCCCCCAAACGTACCGCGGAAAAGTGCGGCATTTCGTGCGCCGCCACCGCCTGCTCCTCGTCGGTAACAATCTTGGTCGCGTCGACGACATGCTGATCCGATGACATGCCTGCAACCGATGAGATCCCACTGAAAATGGCGAACTGCTTGTTACGCCGTATCTTAGTTTTTCCCTTTCTTATTGCGTCGTCCCACATTGTTTGGAGACGCTCTTGTGCTCGCATCAATGCGCCGTACGCTCCTATCCCTCTCAAAGACTCCTTGGTGCTTTGTCTGATCAGTTGATGCTGCCGTTTTGAAAGGCCCGATGCGTAGTCTTCGTAGAGGCACGGCAGGCATAGCCAAGACTTGTCTGAGGGATCTTGTACCCACACCCTACCCAGATCGTTAGGGTCATACTTCATCATCGTCTTGAAACTCGGCGAACGCTGTCGTTTGACTAACGCTTCTAAGGCTGGCGAGCGATATGGCAAATACATGAACTCGATACCTGAGTGCCCCACTGTGACCTCTTTCGCCATTCCAGTAATGATCTCAAGACTGTCCAAGCCCGGGTACACCACCGGCGCCGGCACTGCGGCTAGGCCACTCCTCAGCCGGTCAATCGGGCGCTCCAACGAACGGGATGGAATAGAAAACGGATGAACATCAACGACCCAATGAGTTAGGCATAAAACAAGGTCGGAAAACATAATGCACGCTTGGCCGACAGGATCTTTTCGATCGGCAAGCCCACGTAGCTTCGCTGGCCGGCCTGCGGCCGGCAATATTCTCCCCGACTCACCGATAGCTCGTTCCACAGTTGGTTTGAACCAGGGCTTTCGAACTGGGCAATACTCAAGCTCACACCCGAGGGCCAACGCGATCTGCCGTAACTGTGCCGATTGGAAAGCGAGACCGTTGTCGACCACCAAGCACTCCCACATTCCCGGAGTGATCCACTCATTCTCTGTGGATGCAGCTGCCGTTAGCTCATCCTTTGGCTGAAGCGCCAGCTTGATCGCACGACTCATCCTGCCTAAAGACTCGCCCTCGAAGCTCAAATAGATCGACAGGATGTAGTGCGAATATGAGTCTATGAGCATGGTCAGCACCGGCCGTCCCAAGGGGATGCCGCGAACGTCGTCGATGACATACAGGTCCAGCTCAGTGTGATCCATCTCGACCCGTTCCAGCGGTCTAGTCGCATAAATGCCACCAATCGAATGCCGCCACTTAGCGCTAGCAGCTGCAGGGCCCAGGCGCGCGCGGTCTCGCTCATAGGCAGGCAGCTCCGCCGCGACCCGACGCAATGTGCTCAAGCTAAGCGATTCATTTCTCAAATGCGGCTTAGCCTGGACCTCACGTTCAATGCGACGGTGTACGTCAACCAGGCTCACCCCATCTCTACGAAAGTAATGACGCTTCAGCAATGTCCACGCATACTCCAGCACCGCACGGCTCTTTCTAGACTCCTTCACCTTTGTCACGCCACGAGGGATCAAGGATGAGGCAACTGAACCCGCCTTTTCGTAACTCGAGAGCCATCGAACGGCGGTTGAAGGCGAAGGTGGACTATCGTCCTGAAGGCTGCATGCGACGGCCGGTAGAAGTTCTTTCACACGCCTTTTGTCGCCACGGGTCACTCCCCGTCGGCGTAGCGCGCGCACGTACGAAAGACGGCGCTGCCACTCTTCCTGATGGCGAGCGCTCAATTGGGCGTACACCGCTGCGGTTCCTGCTCGAGCTTCCGTTTCCGCCACCCATCCTTGATCCATTTCTTTGGCACCAAGGATTCGATACACCCCGTCTGCGACGCCGACCTGTAGCTTCTTTAGTGTGATCGTTCGAAAGGCGCCTGTCCGTATGTCCTCCAACTGGACCGTTTTCTCATCCAACATTCGTTGAAAGGCGAAGTCGCGGTTATCGATCTGAACCGCGAAGCCACGCTGCACCAAATACGCCGGCATGGTTCCCCTCCTTTTGGCAGTTGACGGGATAAATCGTGTCGAATGTCAGTCCTGCAGCAACGGCCAACACCCGCCGTCCTACCAGACCGAGGACTTGGTGGTGAGCCAGCCCCCATTCGGCGGCAAGCGTCGCTATTGGATGTGCGCCGGTAAGGGCGGCGGCTCGTTCGGCATAGCAATCCGCGAACGCGGCCATCGCATGGGATCTCGCATGGCGCAAGATCACAGCAGCGCGAACATGACGATTGCCCGACTGGATGTCCTCGTCGGTAAGGATGAGAAAATCATAGCCAGCCTGTACGAGCATGACCCGCGCGGCATCCAGTTTGACTTGGTGACGACTGACAAAAACTTGCGGCTTCACCTCGACGACCAGCCGGTACTGGTGATGTCCATGCAGCATGAAGTCAGGGGTATAGGTCGTACCGTCCTCCAACGTCATACGAAATGGCTGCGATTCGATGCAACGCACGTTAGGAGCAAGCAATGCAATATGCACAAAGCTACGCTCCAACAGACTCTCGTACTGGATCTGGGACTGCTGGAACCACGGGCAACTGATGTACCCGACGCGCCGGTGAGGCGAGCGCGTAACGACCTTGCGGCCAGGTAGAAGCAACATGACGTGTCTCCGTCAGGCAATAGGCGTCCACGGGCGGCCAAAGCAGCCCGAAGTTTCGGCTTGACGGGGGATGCACGAAGGAGGGAAACTAGACGTACCGCTACGCTTGAGTTCGCTCTTGCGCGCAACGCCGGTCAGCCTTTGGTTGATCGGCGTTGTTTTTTCTAGGTCATGGTGCTCGCTCCCTGCTCGGCGAGGCGGGCCATCTGCAAGCTTGCCAAATGGCTGCTGACGTCCATTCCTGATCGCGCATCCATAAACTCTTGGATACGGCCCACCAGCACAATAAAGTCAGCTTTTTCCAGATTTGTCTCGGCACGCACTAGCAGTTCGGCCAAGATAATTGGCTCGGTCGGCTGCTCCAGTTCCGCGATTGCTCGCAGGAACCTCTCATGGATCGCACCCCTGCTTAGCAATCTCGCCTGCTGCTCATTCAGATCCAGAGCCGCCGCCAAGCGCGCAATGAAGGCCTGTTTCGGCGGGTCCCGACGGCCTTTTTCAAGTTGAGTGATATAGGACGGGGTCACGCCGACCCGGGTCGCCAACTGTTTGGACTTCAGACCTCGTTCGGCGCGTAGGGCTTCGAGTTGTCTACCAAATGTCTGGAGCATGCCGTCCTCATTTGATCAGTAGGAGGATGCTGCGTGCAGCGACCGCCCCTTGAAAGATTGTGAGAACTATACGCCGCCAAATTGCTTCATAAAAGAAAAATTAACAAGCAAGGCATTGATTTTGTTG
>JBEBVW010000053.1:0-12704 GCA_040392565.1 Aeromicrobium sp.
CCGGTGTCACCCACATGACCCCGCAGGAGGAAGTGGCTGAGAACCTCAAACTGCTGCAGATTACCTTCCTCCGCGACCACCTCGGCTAGTCACTATTCAGCTAGTTGGGTGTCGCCTGGGATCCAACCCCCGTAGACATCGACCATCTCGACAACTCGTTCATCAAATGGTTCGACCGTCAGAATCCAGGGCATATCTCCTCCCGCATCACCGGCGTTCAGTTCACATCGGTATCCCTCGTCGCCGAGAGCTTTGACCAATTCGACCGTGTCCTCTTGCTGCGCGAAACCAATGACGCTCATGCCGATGAATCTAGAGGCGGTCGTGCTCAATTGGTAGATCGACGGTGACGTTGTAACGTGAGTGACGTGAAGATCTGATGTTGTTCTGCCGTTGAGTCCGTGGCTTGGCCCGACTCCGGCTCACGACAACCATCGGAGCTGCCATGCAGTCGATCCAACTTTCACTCAACGACCTCACTTTCACTTGGCCAGACGGCGACACTCCCCTGAGCCACGTCAACGCTGATCTCGGCCCCGGGCACTACGGCGTCGTGGGCTCGAATGGCTCGGGCAAGTCCACTCTGCTGCGGCTCATCGCAGGGCATCTGGCGCCCACAGAGGGGGCCATCGCGGCCGTGGGGACGGTTGCCTATCTCCCGCAGAACGCTCACATCGCTGACACCGTGGCCCAAGCCTTGGACATCGCACCAACGCTTGAAGCGCTTCGGGCCATCGAATCGGGTAGCACTGACCAACGCCACTACGACGCAGTGGGCGATCGGTGGGACGTTGCCGAACGGGCACACGCCGTACTCGGCCGGCTCGGGCTCGGGCACCTGGGTCTAGATCGAACTACCCGTGGGCTCTCCGGCGGCGAGCAGACGCTGCTGTCCTTGGGCGCTCGCCTTCTGAGCAGGCCAGACATCCTGCTGCTCGATGAGCCCAGCAACAACCTGGATGCCCCAACCCGGCACCGGCTCCTCGATCAGGTCAACGCATTTCGTGGCATCTTGCTTGTTGCGAGCCACGACCGCGAGCTGCTGAACCAGGTCGATTCGATTGCTGAGGTGCGGGGCGGAACGGTGCGCTGGTTCGCTGGGAACTTCGACGACTACGCGGCAACAGTGGCAATCGAGCAAGAAGCCGCCGAGCGCGCGGTTCGCGACGCATCTTCCGATCTGCGCCGCCAGCGCCGCGAACTCGAGGATGCCCAGGTCAAACTGGCCCGCCGACGCCGCTATGGCCAAAAGATGTACGACCAAAAGCGCGAACCCAAGATCGTCATGGGTGCACGCAAACGGGCCGCAGAGGTATCGGCTGGGCGCCTTCGCGGAATGCACGAGGCAGACGTGGACGCCGCCCAGACACGCCTCGCAGAAGCCGAAACGCAGGTGCGTAAAGACCGCGAGATTCGACTCGATCTACCCGAAACCAACGTGCCAAGCAGTCGCCTGGTTTTGACCATGTCTGATGTGAGGTTGCCGTACGTCGACCGCATCATCAATCTCGACATCAAGGGGCCAGAACGAATTGCGTTGACCGGTCCCAATGGCTCCGGCAAGTCCACGCTCTTGCGCACCGCCCTGGGGCAGTTGGCGCCGATTGACGGCGACGTAGTGCTGCGGGTTCCTGCCCGGTCGCTGCCGCAACGGCTCGACAGTTTGCTGAATCCCGAGCTCTCAATCATCGGAAATCTGCGAGCGGTGGCTCCGAACGCCACCGAGAACGCCTGCCGAGCGGCGCTGGCTCGTTTCCTGTTTCGTGGGCGGCGAGCCGATCAGTCCGTGCAGTCACTTTCCGGAGGCGAACTGTTGCGTGCCACCCTGGCCTGCGTCGTACACGCCGAGCCGACACCGCAACTGCTCGTGCTCGACGAACCGACCAACAATTTGGACCTAGCGTCCGTTCAACACCTCGTCGAAGCACTCGACAGTTACCAAGGGGCGTTGCTCATCGTCAGCCACGATCAACACTTCCTTGACGATCTGCACCTCACTCGCACGGTCGACATGCGAGGGCTACCGATTGGTCAGCGTCCGAAAAGTGAACCGAGCAAGCCCAGAATTCCCGCGAGCAAGCCCGAAATGGGATCGGACGGTGCGGGCGGTGTCGTCGGCACTTGATTCGATCCTCCGCCCGGTGGGGTTGATGTGATCGGGGGTGCCTGAACCAGCAACTCGGCGTTGCGGGCCTCGGGCTTGCCGCGGTGCGAATCGATGTCGTTCTGCGGGTCGTTGACGGCAAGAACACGTGACAGTGATGCCAGCGCAACCGGGCTATCAAGGCTGCCGTTCCAGTCGGCCGGTGCAGCGTGATCGATGATCGTGGTGAAGATCGACCACGTACCGTCGTCGTTGTCGGCAATCTCGATGACGCGCGCTTGCTGTGGGAAGTCGATATGCGAAGCGGTGTTGAGTTCCCAGAAGCCACCGGAGCCGTCGGCACGCTTGTGTTCGAAAATCTGGTTCTTGTGGGTGTGGCCGTTCACCCATGCGATGACCTGCGGCTTGGTGAGCAGGAAATCAACGAGTTCTGGACCAAAGACACGCTGAAGTTCCAGATCGCCACCAGCCAGTGGAATCGGATTGCTCATCGTGTCGGACGTGTGGTGGCTGAAGAGCACGACTGCCTTGTCGGTGGTCTCAGTGACCGTCTTCTTGATCCACTCGAACTGCTTCTTGTCCAACGACCCATCGGAGTAGCCATTGGGATTGCACGAGTTGAACACCACCATGCGGACTTGGCCGATGTCGAAGGTGTAGTAAGTGGTGCCTTTGCTACGGTTCTCCGCAGTAAAGCCGTGGCCGACCGGAGTTCCGGTGGTGTGGAAATGAGCTTCGACGACTTCAGCTTCAGTCATGTGCCGGCGCTTCGGATCAGCCGTGACAACCCGTGCGGCGCCCAACGTCACCAAGTCAAGGATGCGCGTCGGGTCAGCCGAATTAACTGCCGCCTTCACCACATCTGGCGACAGATTTGCTGGCAGGGAGCCGAGCTTGACCGTTCCCGTTGCCAGCAAGTTGATCTGCAGCGTGTTGGCCGGGAACGTGCCCTGCCACAGCACATCGTGATTGCCGAAGACCGAATACCACGGCATGTTGAGGCCCTGGGCAACGAACGGTGCGCGCGCTTTGTCCAGCAGACCCGGGATGGTGGGGAATCCGTGCTGGCTCTTGTACGCGTCGTCGTGCTTACCCGCGGGCGGCGCTTCCGGGTGCCAGTACGCGTAGTCATAGGACAACTCGTTGTTGTCCATGACGCCTTCATACTTGCTCAAGTCACCGCTGTCGGGACGGACGGAACCGCCGTCGAGAATGTCGATATTCCAGCGAATTTCGTTCTGCTGGCAGTTATCGGAGTTGTCGCCGGTTTCAATGGCGAACTGCAACGGCTTGCCCAGCGCGGGGCCCACCTGCATTTCGTTCACAGCGCGCACCATCGAGTCGGCCACCTGCGCCGTCAGCATTTCGTGCGGGCGGTACGCCGACGACGTCAGATCGGCCGCACCGACAACTCCGTCGAAGGCCTCGAGCCGCGCGGGCGACTGGTGATCGACAATGTGGATGTCGCTGAACTGCACGAATGAGACCACGTGCTTGCGGCTTGCGGCACGCCCAGCGCCTGCATTGACTCCGATGCCGGTGCGCACGATGTGCTGCTCGGCCGGTCCATGAGTCAGACTGACGAATCCTGCGGCGTTGGCTGCACCCGGGACGATAGTCCCGACCGAGGTGCCTCCGGCCATGCGTACTGCCACGCGGGCAGGCGAAACGGCGTTCGCGGCGAGCGGGCCGAGCAACTGGCTACCGACAATGGCACCGCCACCCAGGACACTCCCCTTAAGGAATGCCCGACGATCAAGCGCCACCGGTCAAGCCACCTGGTGGTAGCTAGAACCCACTGCACCGCTGATGCTGTCATCAACGCGTCGATTGATCACCGCGCGCGACAGTTCATCGGCATGGCGGTGCCGAGCGTTCATCATCATGATGGCCGCGACACCAAATCCGATGACGACCGCGGCCGAGCCAAGCATGAGCAAAACGAGTTCCATCACGAACTCACTAACGCTCATGCGTGACCTAAGTCACGCACCATTCCCGCTGAGGAGTCACTTAGTTCCCGCTGAGGAGTCACTCCGTACCCACCGAGGAGTCACTCCGTACCCACCGAGGAGTCACTCCGTACCCACCGCGGAGTCACTCCGTACCCAAATCGCGGAACGGAGTGACTCGCCACTAGGAACTAAGTGACTCCTCAGCGGGCTAGTGGGCCAGGAGTGAAGCTTGGGTGCGGCCGGTCCAGACCGGGGTGCTGAGCGCTTCGTCGTATTCGGAGCGGAGTTGCTCGACAAGGTCGGCGACAGACTGGCGCCGTTTGAGATTTCCGACGCCTTGGCCGGCGCCCCAAATGTCCTTCCAGGCCTTGGCGTCGGTGTTGCCGCCGGATCCGAAGTTCATCGCTGACGGATCAGAGACGGGCAAGTCGTCCGGATCCATCCCTGCTGCAGCGATACTGCCGCGCAGATAGTTGCCGTGAATTCCCGTGAACAGATTGCTATAGACGATGTCGGCGGCCCCGCTGTCGATCAGCATGTCCTTGTATCCCTCGACGGCGTTGGCTTCGTCAGTGCTGATGAAGGCCGAACCGATATACGCCAGGTCTGCGCCGGCTACCTGAGCAGCAAGAATCGAGGCCCCGTGCGAGATGGCGCCTGAGAGCAACAGCGGGCCATCGAACCACTGCCGGATTTCTCGCAGCAGTGCGAATGGCGACTGCGTTCCGGCGTGGCCGCCAGCACCTGACGCCACGGCAATCAAACCGTCGGCACCCTTCTCAATGGCCTTGCGCGCGAATCGATCGCTAATCACATCGTGGAGCACAATGCCGCCGTAGGAGTGGACGGCCTCATTGACATCCTCACGAGCACCCAACGAGGTGATGACGATCGGCACCTTGAAGTCGACACACGCCTGAAGGTCTTCTTCGAGCCGATCATTTGATTTGTGCACGATCTGGTTGACCGCGAATGGCGCCGACGGCTGGTCCGGATGCGCCGCGTCATGTTCGGCAAGCTCTGCTTCGATGCGTTCGAGCCACTCACGGAAAGCCGACGCCGGGCGCGCATTGAGCGAAGGGAACGAACCGATCACCCCGGCCTTGCACTGCGCGATGACCAGTTCTGGACCAGACACGATGAACAGGGGCGAACCCACGACCGGGACGGTCAACGGGCGGCGCAAGATGTCGGGCAGTGCCATGGGGTCTCCTCGCTAAGCAGCATTGCAACTAGTTGCATATAACCACAGTGTCGTGGCACCCTCAATGTGACGCGAACCACGGCGCTATTCCCCGGGAGGGACATCACCATGAGCACACCTGCAGCACTTACCGCTTGGCACCGAATCGCCGCCGATCGCAATCCGGCCGGCCTCGCCGATCTGATCGCGGAGAACGCCGTGTTCCGCTCTCCTGCCGTCCACACGCCACAAGAGGGCAAAGCTCTGACCATCGGATATCTGACCGCGGCGGTCAATGTGCTGGGCCCTACCCTGACCTATCACCGCAGTTGGCTGGCCGCTGATTCAGCTGTGCTGGAGTTCACCGTGGAACTCGACGGCAAGCAGATTCACGGCGTCGACATGATCGGCTGGAATTCCGACGATCTCATCGACTCATTCACGGTGATGGTTCGGCCCTTCAAGGGACTGCAGGTCTTGATCGAACACATGGCAGCCGAGCTGCAACGACTCGCCGGCTGACCCGCGCGCCTACCGTGGGGTCGTGATCATCGATGACCTCAGGACGCCCGTCACGTTAACGACACCGGTGCGCGGCGTTGCCTCGCTCGTGCCCTCGCTGACCGAAGCCCTGGTGACAGTCGATCGCGAAGCAGTCATCGGCGCTACCGACTGGTGCACCCATCCGGCCGACCTCGACGTCATCCGCGTGCGCGGCACCAAGAACCCCGACGTCAAGCGCATCGTGGACCTCAAGCCGGACGTCGTCGTGGCCAATAAGGAAGAAAACCGTGAGCTAGACGTCCGGCGACTGCGCGACGCGGGTATTCCGGTCTATGTGACCGACATCCGCACGGTGCCTGAAGCGGTCGAATCGATGGAGCGGCTATTCGATGCGTTCGGCTGGCACAGACCGAACTGGCTCCGTGCCGCACGCGATCGGTGGTGCGGCCCGCTGCCACTCATCACCCACCAAGTGGCCGTCGCGATCTGGAGAGATCCGTGGATGGTCGTGGGCTCCGACACCTTTACCGGTGACCTGATCCGGCGCCTGGGCTGGGAGAACGTCTACGCCAATTCGACCGAGCGCTATCCGCATGTCGAACTGGCAGAACTGGACGACGCGGGCGCAGATGTCGTCCTACTGCCCGACGAGCCGTACGTCTTCACCGCCGACGACGGCCCAGAAGCCTTCACCCGCACCCCGACGCGCCTCATCAGCGGCCGCGCTATCACCTGGTACGGACCCTCACTCGTCGAGGCAGAAACCCTCCGGCTCAGTCAGTGAAGTCGCCGGCGGCCCGCCGCAAGGAGCGCAACAGTTGATAGGCCGACTCTTGGTCGTCCATCGCGAGCCCATCGACCGAGAAGTCGATCTCGGTCAGCGCATGAGTTGCACTCGTCACGATTCGTTTGCCTTCGCTGGTCAACGCGGCAAAGGTACGGCGGCGATCATTGGGGTCGGGGATGCGCTCAACCAGCCCCTGAGCCTCAAGTCGGTCAATGGCGTTCGTGATCGAGGTGGGGTGCACCATGAGTCGTTCGCCGATCTTGCTGAGAGGCAGCGGACCCGAACGGCTGAACGTCAGCAACACCAGCACCTCATACCGCGCGAAGGTCAGGCCGAAGGGCTTAAGCGCGCCGTCCAGTGAAGCGAGCATCAACTGCTGGACCCGCATGACTGACGTCGCAAGCCGCATCGCGGTA
This sequence comes from Aeromicrobium sp., assembly GCA_040392565.1. Taxonomy (GTDB): domain Bacteria; phylum Actinomycetota; class Actinomycetes; order Propionibacteriales; family Nocardioidaceae; genus Aeromicrobium. Next base: position 6,950 of record JBEBVW010000053.1, read on the forward strand.
GCGTCGCCGAAGTGCTCCTCCCACAACTCGCCGGCACGTTCAATCGGGTCAAACGGGAGCTGCTTCTCGGGCATAGATGACACCATAACGGTGATCCACTGGCGCGAATCCAATTTAGTTGGGTATCCTACTATCGAACTTCCAACGATATGATTTGAGGCTCGTTGATGTCCGAACTCCATCGGCCAAACCACCCCGTCCGCTTTGTTACTGCCGCAGCATTGTTCGACGGTCACGACGCTGCGATCAACATCATGCGGCGCATCCTGCAGAGCCAAGGAGCCGAAGTAGTACACCTCGGCCACAACCGGTCGGTGCAAGAAGTTGTCGACGCAGCCATCGAAGAGGACGCACAAGGCATCGCCGTGTCGTCATATCAAGGCGGCCACGTCGAGTTCTTTGAATACCTCGTCGAGCGCCTCAACGAAGCTGGCGCCGGACACATCAAGGTCTTCGGTGGTGGCGGCGGCGTCATCGTTCCGGCCGAGATCGATCGCCTCAGGAAGAGTGGCGTACGCATCTTCGCTCCAGAGGACGGCCAGAAGATGGGCTTGGCCGCCATGATCAACGAGCTCGTGCGTGAATGCGATGTGGACCTGTGGTCCACGTCAGCCACCACGGTCGATGCGGTCGTCGCCGGTGACCGGGCCGCTATCGCCCGCGCAATCACCGGCGCCGAGTCTGGGCATGTTCTGCCCGAGATCACTGCAGCCGCGGCGAACCGCCACGTCCCCATCCTCGGTGTCACCGGCACCGGCGGCTCGGGCAAGTCATCGCTCACCGATGAACTGGTGCGCCGTTTCCGGGTCGATCAAGAAGACAAACTTCGTATCGCTGTGGTCGCAGTCGACCCCACACGTCGTCGCGGCGGCGGAGCGCTGTTGGGTGACCGCATCCGGATGAACTCGCTCGACGGCGACCGGGTGTTTTTCCGTTCGCTGGCCACGCGTGGCGCTCACGAACTGCCGCACTACATCAGTGACGTCACCGACGTCCTCAAGGCGGCCGGTTTCGATCTGATCATTGTCGAAACCCCCGGCATCGGTCAGGGCGACGCTGCCATTATCCCGTTCGTCGACACCTCGCTGTACGTCATGACGCCGGAGTTTGGCGCTGCCTCGCAGTTGGAAAAGATCGACATGCTCGACTTCGCCGACACGGTCGCGATCAACAAGTTCGAGCGCCGCGGTGCCGCCGATGCTATGCGCGATGTCGGACGCCAGCTCGTCCGCAACCGTGAAGCCTTCGGTTCCGGACCTGACGACATGCCGGTTTACGGCACGTCTGCAGCCACATTCAACGACGACGGTGTGACTGCCCTGTATCAGCACGTGCGCGGGCAACTGGCCGAGAAAGGGTTGGCCGTCACCGAAGGAACGCTGGCGCCGGTAGCCGGCAAGCGCTCCACCCGAATTGCTCAGATCCTTCCGGCAACCCGCACACGGTACCTCGCCGAGATCGCTGAAACAGTCCGCGACTACCACCACAACACCGACGTGCTCGCAGCCAAGGCCGCGCGCGCTCAGCGGTTCGCCGAGGTGGCCGCAGAACTGCCTGACCAGACCGCTGTCACAGACATCGCTCAGGATGCTGCGGCCGACGTGCCCCTAGAAACTCGCAAGCAACTGGAGGCCTGGCCGGCCATCGTGGAGTCCTACTCCGGCGATGAGCAGGTCGTCACGATTCGCGACAAGGAACTGCGCACGGCGCTGACTCGCGAAAGCTTGTCGGGCAACAAAATCCGGCGCGTCTCGCTCCCCCGGTTCACCGACCATGGCGAACTCGTCCGTTGGTTCCGCCGCGAGAACTTGCCGGGCTACTTCCCGTTCACCGCAGGCGTGTTCCCGTTCAAGCGCGACAACGAAGATCCGGCTCGCATGTTCGCAGGCGAAGGCGATCCGTTCCGCACCAATCGCCGCTTCAAACTGCTGTCTGAGGGGCAGCCCGCCACTCGCCTATCGACAGCCTTCGACTCCGTGACGTTGTACGGCCGCGATCCCGCCGAGCGTCCAGACATCTACGGCAAGGTCGGCACATCAGGCGTATCGGTTGCCACCTTCGATGACATGAAGGCGCTCTACGACGGTTTCGATTTGCTCGCACCGTCCACCAGCGTGTCGATGACGATCAACGGTCCCGCACCCGCCGTCCTCGCATTCTTCTTGAACACCGTGGTCGACCAAGCCGCTCAGAAGGGCATCAGCGCCACCGAAGCGCTGCAGACCGTTCGCGGCACGGTGCAGGCAGACATTCTCAAAGAGGATCAGGGCCAGAACACCTGCCTGTTCTCCACCGAATTCAGCCTGCGCATGATGGGCGATATCCAGCAGTGGTTCATCGACCAGGGCGTGCGCAACTTCTACTCAGTATCGATCTCGGGCTATCACATCGCCGAGGCCGGAGCGAACCCCATCAGTCAGCTGGCCTTCACCCTGGCCAATGGCTTCACATATGTCGAGTCTTATCTGGCCCGTGGCATGGACATCGATGATTTCGCGCCAAACCTGTCGTTCTTCTTCTCCAACGGCATGGATCCTGAGTACTCCGTGATGGGTCGCGTGGCCCGCCGCATTTGGGCTGTGGCGATGAAGGAGAAGTACGGAGCCAACGATCGTTCGCAGAAGTTGAAGTACCACGTGCAGACGTCCGGCCGGTCGTTGCACGCCCAAGAAATGGACTTCAACGACATCCGCACCACGCTGCAGGCGTTGATCGCGATCTACGACAACGCCAACAGCCTGCACACCAACGCGTATGACGAAGCCGTCACTACGCCGACCACCGAATCAGTCCGTCGCGCGTTGGCGATTCAGCTCATCATCAACCGCGAGTGGGGTCTGGCGATGAACGAGAATCCCTTGCAGGGCTCCTTCATCATCGACGAGCTGACCGATCTGGTTGAGGCAGCGGTCTTGGCCGAATTCGACGCCATCAACGAGCGCGGAGGCGTGCTCGGCGCGATGGAGACCGGTTATCAGCGCGGCCGTATCCAAGATGAGTCGATGCTCTATGAGCACCGCAAGCACGACGGCTCGCTGCCTCTGATCGGCGTCAACACCTTCTTGGACCCGAACCCCTCCGATGAGGTCGTTGAGATCGAGTTGGCCCGCGCCACTGAGGACGAGAAGTCATCCCAGCTGCAACGCGTCACTGATTTCCGCGAGTCTCACCGCACTGAGGCCGAGGAGGCCCTGGCACGCCTCAAGACCGCGGCAACAACCGACGAAAACGTCTTCGCGGTACTCATGGACGCCGCCCGAGTCTGCTCCCTCGGCCAAATCACCGAGGCCTTCTTCGAGGTGGGCGGCGCCTACCGTCGAAACGTGTGATCCAGTCCCCGCGATTTGTGACGAAGTCGTTCACGCCCCGCCTCGCGGGTGAACGATTGCGTCCCAAATCGCGGGGATTTCAGATGGACTGAACGCCGGCGAGAAGCTGGCGCGCCATGACGATGCGCTGGACTTGGTTGGTGCCTTCGTAGATCTGGGTGATCTTGGCGTCGCGCAGCATGCGTTCGACCGGGTAGTCGCGGGTGTAGCCGTAGCCACCCAGCACCTGCACCGCATCGACGGTCACCTGCATTGCGGTATCTGAGGCGAAGCACTTGGCAGCGGCACCGAAGAACGTGAGGTCCTTGTCGCCACGCTGCGAACGACCGGCGGCCGCGTACACCAACTGGCGGGCGGCCTCGATCTTCATGCCCATGTCGGCGAGCATGAACTGCAGACCCTGGAATTCGGCGATCGGCTTGCCGAACTGCTGCCGCTCCTTGGCGTAATCCAAGGCGTAGTCGAGCGCGCCTTGAGCGACGCCAACCGCTTGGGCTGCGATAGCGATGCGGCTGTGGTCGAGAGTCTCCATCGCGATCGCGAAGCCCTGGCCGACCTCACCAATGATGCGGTCTTCGGGGATGCGAACGTTTTCGAGGTAGACCTCACGCGTCGGTGAACCCTTGATGCCGAGCTTCTTCTCCGGAGCACCGAAAGAAACGCCCTCGTCGGACTTCTCCACGACGAAAGCAGTGATGCCCTTGCTGCGCTTGGTCGGATCGGTCTGCGCAAGCACCGTGTAGTACTCGGACACGCCAGCATTGGAGATCCAGCGCTTGGTGCCGTTGATGACCCAGTGGTCGCCGTCCTTGACTGCACGAGTCTGCTGATTCACCGCATCGGAGCCGGCTTCGGGCTCGGACAGGCAGTAGGAGAAGCCGCCCTCACCGCGAGCCAGCGCGCCGAGGTACTTGTGCTTGAGCTCTTCGGAACCGCCAAGCTGCACTGGGAGCGAGCCCAATTTGTTGACCGCCGGGATCAGCGATGCCGAGACGTCAACGCGAGCGACCTCTTCAACGATGATGGCCGAAGCGAGGGCATCGGCACCTGCTCCGCCGTACTCCTCGGGCACGTGGGCTGCATGGAAGTCCGATGCCACGAGGGCGTCTTGTGCCTCTTGTGGAAAGCGCGCCTGCTCGTCAACGTCGGCGGCGTAGGGCGCAATCTTGTTTTCACAGATCGAGCGCACCGTCTCGCGGATCATCTGGTGCTCTTCGGACAACTCGTACAGCGGGAAGTCACTCATGACGACCAAGACCTCTCGAAATCAACTATTCGGTAGTCCTATTATCTGACATCCTCCCACTCTGCGGCAAATCCGCGCCGTACGATGACGTCATGTTCGCCGTCTATGCCGATTCGTTCTCGCCCGACAACCCAATCTCCGGCCTCGTGGTCGGCGAGCGTCCAGATCCAGAAGTGCCCGACGGCTGGACCACGGTTCGGGTCAAGGCAGCATCGTTGAACCACCACGACGTCTGGAGTTTGCGCGGCGTTGGGCTGCGTCAGGAACAGTTGCCGATGATCTTGGGCTGCGATGCTGCTGGCCTGGACGAAGATGGCAATGAGGTCGTCGTGCACGCCGTGATTGGCGATCCGGCATGGCGCGGCGATGATTCGCTCGATCCCAAGCGCACCCTGCTCAGCGAGAAGCACAATGGCACGTTCGCCGATTTCGTGACTGTCCCTAAGCAGAACGTCATCGCCAAGCCGACCGCCCTGTCGTTCGCCGAAGCGGCCTGCCTGCCCACCGCCTGGCTGACTGCGTATCGAATGCTGTTCACCCGCGCCCAGCTCAAGCCCGGCGAGACCGTATTGATCCAAGGTGCAGGTGGCGGAGTCGCGACGGCACTGATCACCTTGGCCCGCGCCGCCGGTGCGCGCGTGTTCGTCACCAGCCGTGATGAGACCAAACGACATCGCGCCTTGGAACTCGGCGCCCACGAGGTGTTCGAGCCTGGCGCCCGCCTGCCCGTACGCGTCGATGCCGTGATGGAGACCGTGGGCAAGGCCACATGGGACCACTCCATCAAGTCACTGCGCCCAGGTGGACGCCTCGTGATTTCGGGCACGACTTCCGGTCCACAACCGGACGATGCCCAGCTCACCCGCATCTTCTTCCTGCAGTTGCAGATCATCGGCTCAACCATGGGCACTGCTGCCGAATTGCGCGATCTGATGACCATGCTGGAATCGACAGGCGCTCGCCCACTCATCGACCGAGAACTCCCCATGGAGCAGGCAACGGACGCTTTCTCAGCGATGCTCGACGGCGACCTGTTCGGCAAGATCGTCCTGACCCGCCCCTAACGCTCGCGAGTCACTCCGTTCCCATCCGCGAGTCACTTCGTTGCGACACTCAGCACGCAGTGACTCCTCAGCAGGTACGCAGTGACTCCTCAGCGGGAACGCAGTGACTCCTCAGC
>JBEBVW010000054.1:0-12704 GCA_040392565.1 Aeromicrobium sp.
TCAGCGGGGGATGTAGGTCAGGCGGGGAGGCGGCGGTCGCGGAACTGGTCGGCGGCGTAGTGGCCGACTTGCCAGGTGTTGAGGGCGTCGTTGGAGGCGGCGACACCGCCGCCGATCACGGGGATCTTGCGGGCGACGAACGTGACCGCTCGTTTGCCGGCGGCGCGAGCGAGTGTCTCGGCGACAACCTCTTTGCCGAGCATCTGACCGACCGCGTCTGAATAGGCAGGTGAGGTGGCCAGGCCCATCGGCGTTGACGGGAGTTTCTTGCGCTTGACCAAGCCTTCGACGTTGTCCTCGCCCAGCAGGCAAGCCAGAATCGCATTGCGCACGCGGGGATCTTCGAGGTCGTAGCCGCGTAAGTGCGCGATCGCCGCGACGAGGTGACACTGCACCAACATGACGCCAGCGACGTTGGCGGGGATGGTGGCGGCATATGTTGCGATGCCGCCCAGGTTCGTCACAAATCCTTCGGCCCCGGCGACCGCCGCATGCCGTCGAATCAGCGCGTTGATGGTCTTCTCGACATCGCCGCCGTACACGATGAGCCGATCGTCGGCCGCGGCACCGGCAGACCGCAACGGGCCGATTCCGTCGATGGCGCGGTCGAGCACGCTGCGAGCGATCCCGCCGGTGTACTGCGGAGCGAGTTTGGCGCCAGCAGTACCGGCGACCTTGCGGCGGAGGGAAGCCATGAAGGCCATCCTAGGTGGCCAAACCCCCACTACGCTGACGTGCATGGACCGGTCGTTCTCGACACGCGTCGCCGATCCGGCTTGGCAGCGCGAGGTTGTCGCATGGCTTGAAGCGACGTTGGTGGACGTCGAGATCACCGACGTCACGCAGCCCCGAATTCGACCGTGGTCCACGCAGTTGCAGCTGACGACCAGCGATGGTCCGCTGTGGTTCAAGGCTGGATGCTCAGCTCAATCCTTCGAGCCCGGGCTGCTGCGGGAGCTGGCCGATCTGGCTCCTGACTCATTCGACAGTCCGGTGGCTTGGGACGCGTCTCGCGGCTGGATGGTGACGGCCGACCGCGGTGCGACCTGGGGAGATCAGGCCGAGCCGGGGCTCGACGATTGGCGTTCCTTGGCGGTCGAGGCGGCGCGTGTTCAGCAGCAACTGACTCGCCACTCAGAGCGTTTGGTCGGCGCTGGACTTCCCGACTGTTCACCGCAAACGGTCGTGGATCGGTTTGATCGACTGGTGACCTTGCTTGCCGATCTGCCGGTCGATGATCCGGCACATCTGGCACCTGACATTCGGTCCGAACTGCTGGAGCGCCGGCCGATGTTGGTCGATGCGGTCGACACGTTAATGGCGTCAACGTTGCCGATCACCTGGCAGCACGGTGATCTGCATCCGTGGAATGTATTTGTGGTTGATGGTCGGCCGCGTTTGTTTGATCTTGGTGATGCGCAGTGGGCGCACGCGCTGGAGATCCTCGCTGTTCCTTATGGCTGGATCGCTGAACGCACCGACCTTGAATGGCGCCCGATTTTCGAGGCCTATTGCGGCGCGTGGGATCTCACCGCAGCCGACTTGGCTGCGGACTGGGATGCTGCGCAACTGACACAGGCGGTCAATCGCGCCATGACGTGGTGGTCGTGTCTTGACGAGGCCACCGCTGACGAATGGGCTGAGTGGGGCGAGGCGCCGTTGTTTCATCTCACTCGGGTGCTGAACTGATGAACCGAGTCCCGATGCCGATGCCGCCCACTTTCTGGGACTTCGATCCGACCATCTGGCCGGACGATTCCGATTGCGTCGCTGGCGGTGCCGATCTGGAGCCGTCGACGCTGATTGGGGCCTATCGGGTAGGTGCTTTTCCGATGCCTGACGACGGACAAGTGCTGTGGTGGTCGCCGTTGCTGCGTGGGGTGCTGCGGCCCGGTGACCTGCGGATATCTCGCTCGCTGGCGAAATCAGTTCGTCGCTACACGACCACCGTGGACACCTGTTTCGATGCGGTTATTGCCGCCTGCGCGGATCCTTCGCGTGCGGGCGCATGGATTGACGACGACATCCGCGCCGCCTACGAATTCCTCCATGAGCTGGGCTGGGCACACTCGGTGGAAGTCTGGGATGGTCAGACGTTGGTGGGTGGCCTCTATGGGTTGGCGGTCGGTGGATTATTCGCTGGGGAGTCGATGTTTCACCGCGCAACGGATGCCTCGAAGGTTGCTCTGGTTGAACTCGTCCGCCGCTGGAGCGGTCCTGACGATGACTGGCTGATCGATACCCAATGGAGCACACCCCACTTGGCGTCACTGGGTGTCAGCGAAATCGCACGCGACGATTATCGGAGTGTTATCGCCGATCTCGTCGACCAGGTTCACCGCGATGTGTGGACCACTACATGACGGCCGAATTGCGACACGCGGCACCCCAGGGTCACAGCAGATATCGGGTAGGTCCATAGACTGGCAACGCAAGCAAAAATCATATTTCTAGGAGATGTTGTGGCACTGTCCCGCAATGACCTCGTGGCTGCTCTCGCCGCGAAGGCCGACACCACCAAGTCCGAGGCCGACAAGGTCCTGTCCGCGTTCAGCGACGTGCTGCTCGAGTCGGTCGCCAAGGGCGAGAAGATCGCCATCCCCGGCATCCTCTCGGTCGAGCGTGTCGAGCGTGCAGCTCGTACCGGCCGCAACCCCGCAACCGGCGAGACCATCAACATCCCCGCCGGCTTCGGCGTCAAGGTCAGCGTCGGCTCGCGCCTGAAGGCTGCTGCCAAGTAATTCCGCTGAACTTCAGCTCTACAGGGGCATCACCCATCTTGGGTGATGCCCCTGTTGCATGTGGGCATGGAACGATCGAATGCATGACCGCCTTTCACCGATTAGAGCGCGAGAGCGTCGACTACCGGTGGTGGCGGGCGCCGGTCGCGCTGTTCGCGGCGGTAGTGGCCTATGTAGTGCTTTCGGTAGTGGCCGTGGTCTACCTCGCGGTCGGGACCATCTCCACCGATCAGTTCGCGATCTTTGAGGACTTCCTCGACACCGCTGAGCTGCAAACCGACAACGTCTGGTTGCTCGGTATCGCGCTGTTGCTCGTGGCCTTCATGTTGCCGTCGATGCAATTGGGCCGATTCGCCGTAGGCATGCCGCATGGCGATCTGTGGTCGGTCACCGGTCGGTTGCGGTGGGGATGGCTCGGCATCTGTTCACTAGTGGCGGCCGCCGTCTACGGCATCGTGATCGTTGCTCTCGTGCTGACGGACGGTCCGGTGCATATGTCCTGGGACAACCAGGCCGCGTTCGGAATTCTCATTGTTTTGGCGACTGTTCCGCTCCAGGCCACCGCAGAGGAGGTCGTCTTCCGCGGGCATCTGATGCAGATGGTCGCCAATTGGACGCGGTGGACAGTGATTCCGGTGGTCCTGTCGACACTGTTGTTCGTCGCGGGCCATACCTACGACCTCTGGGGATTGGTCGACGTCGGAATCTTTGGCCTCACCGCTGCGATGCTCGCGATTCGCACCGGAGGGTTGGAGGCGCCGATCGCCGCTCACGTTGCCAACAATGTTGTGCTGCTGATCATTGAGACCGCCACCACGGCATCGCCAAGTAGCGGCGACATGGGTCCGCTCGACCTGTGGCCGACGGTGCTGACCAGTGCGCTGATGCTGGCGATCTGTGAAGTGCTGGTTCGCCGAACGGGTCAGGCCACGGGCCGGCCGGCCGCCTCCCAGGCGTCCATTCCGCCGGTCAGGTTGACCACGTCGTAGCCCTGGCCGGACAGCCACATCACGGCCTGTGCGGATCGGCCGCCGAGGTGGCACACCACCACCGTGCGCTGTTGTGGGTCCAGTTCATTGGCCCGCACGGGTAGGACACCCAGCGGAATGTGTGTCGCTCCGGCAATGTGTCCGGCTTCCCATTCGAACGGTTCGCGCACGTCCAGAACCACCAGGTCAGCGGGCAGCGGATCGGGGAGTTCGGTGACAGAGATGGCTGGAATGGACGCGTTGTTCATGAGGCCATAGTGCCTGTTGGGACAATGAAAAGTCGCCTCGGGACTGCCCTGTGGCTACGATGGAATGCGCGCCCCGTCCGGACAACAGTTCGGCACGACCCTGGGGGAGGTGAATCTGTGGACACACATCAACTGATCAAGATGCCTTTTGAGGCATCTACGCCGGCGATTGCACGTACTCGTTTGGCTGGCTTCCTGACGATTCATCAAGCCCCTTCGCGCGTGATTGACGACGCCCTGATCGTGTTGAGCGAGATGATCGCCAACGCCGTCAGCCACGGCTCCCCCGATCCCGAAGGCCGGATGGAAATCAGTTGGTCGATCAACGGCGATCTGTTGGAGCTGAGCGTCTCCGACGCCGGTGTCGGTGCCTCGCTCAAGCCGGTTGACTTCGACGAAGATTCACTCAGCGGCCGAGGATTGGCCATCATTCGGCGCGTTGCCGATCGGTGGTGGGTTGACCTGGAAAACGGCACTAGGGTCAACGCCGAACTCACGTTGTCCCCACACTGACTACAGTGACCTGTCGTGGGTAAAAAGTCGCGACAGAAGAACAAGGCAACTAAGCGCGAACGCATGCCGTTCGTCGCCCGAACCTTTGAGGGTTTGCCGGGCGAACTGGACTGGATCGCCATGCGCGAGTTCGTCCCGTCGGCCACAGCGACGGTCAAGTTGGCCGCTGACGGCCGCGAGATTCTCATCTGCTCGTTGCTGCCCGGTGGTGGTGCCGGCCTGGTGCGGCCGGACGGCGCGATTTGGATCGGCCTGCAGGTGCCGCACAATCACGGCGACATTTCACGCGACTTGGCCCACGCGATTGAGTTGGCGCTTGAGCTGGAACCTGGCACGCCGGTCACCATGACCGACCCGGGCGTGGGGCCGCGCTTGCAGGACATCCTCGATCTGTCGGCGCCGTTTGACGTCACCGTCCACGACGGCTTCGACTTCTGGCTGGAGGGCATTGACGCCGATGAGCGCGCCGCCGATCTGCTCGCCGACGCCAACGACTCCATCTCCCCCAGCGCCAAAGTCGATTCGGTCGACGGTGCGTACTGGACCGAAATGGGCCACGAGCGTTTCGTCCGTTGGATCATGGACCACGACGACACCGATCTGCTCAACGCGTTGGCGCGCCTGCAAGCAGCTGGCGAAGACGCACTGGTGGACGGCAGCACGTTGATCGGTCACTTCCGTACCCACGGACTCCTCGTCCCAGTGTGGAAGCTCGAGGACGACGCTGATGCTGTTTCCGCTCCGGCAGTCGCGTTGCGCGAACGACTCGACCGCGCGCTCGCCGATGACTCACCGCTGACTCAGCAGGAGCGGTCGGCCCGGCAGAACATCATCAGCCGCCAGGTGGCGATTCGTTAGTCCCGCTGGAGCGGGCAGGACATACAGCGCGGTCCGCCGCGGCCAGAGCCGAGTTCGGATCCGCTGATCGCAATGACCTCGATGCCGTGCTCGACCAACCGGGCATTGGTTTCTTCGTTGCGTTCATAGGCCACGGCTAGTCGTGCGTCGATAGCCAAGGTGTTGTTGCCGTCATCCCACTGCTCGCGCTCGGCGGTGACTGGGTCCAAACCGGTGTCGATCGCGTGCAGACGGTCGATCCCCATGGCAGCTGCGGCGACGTCGAAGAACGATCCCTCTGAACCAACCACTAATTCGCCGTTGGTGCCAGCGGTCACGGGGTGTGCCCGCAGGTCAGCGGCCATATTCGGGTAGATCACCACGGTGTCGACGTCGACCATCGTGACGATCGTGTCCAAGTGCATCGTGGCCCGTTCTTGGGCAATCGGAACGGCGATCACCGTGTGCGCCAAGTCTGCAGCCAGCACCTGATGGGCGAGCCGCTCAAAGCCAGCAGGGGTGGTGCGTTCGCCGACGCCTACCGCGATGACGCCCGGCGCGAGAAGTAGCACGTCGCCGCCTTCGAGATGTTCCAGATGAGGCCCGTGGAGCCGGGGGACATCAGCAAAGCGTGCGTGGTGTTGGTAGATCAAGCCGGTCAACTGAGTTTCGCGGGCGCGTGCGGGCATGGCCAAACTGGTGACCGCGACGTGCCCGGGGAACCACACCGAGGAGTCGCGAGTGAACAACAGATTAGGGAGCGGCGCGAGCAAGAAATCATCAGGCGCCAGCAGGCTGGTGACGATGGAACGGTGCGATACCTCATCGTTGCGAAGACCAGCCATCAGCACTGCGGCAAGCCGGGTCGGATCCAGGTCAGCCAAAGCAGATGCCATGTAGTTGCGTAGCGACTCGCCCAGGTGGAGCGACGATGTGGTCGATTCGATGATGTGCGTCCGAGCCTGCGGCAGCGTGAGCGTTTCGGCCAGCAGATCGGCCAGGTAGAGCACCTCGACATCGTGGGAGCGCAACGCATCGGCGAATGCATCGTGTTCATCCTGGGCCCGACCAAGCCACGGGATTCCGTCGAATAGCAGGCTGTCGTTATTTCGCGGTGTCAGCCGTGCGATCTCCGGGCCAGGCCGATGCAACATGACAGTGCGAAGTCGGCCGATCTCACTGTCTGCTCCAAGGCGAGTCATTGGGTGACACTAACCCCTGGCATGGGCATTCGTCGCGGTTGTGTTTACCGGTTCGTCACTCGACGCGCCTAGGCTCAAGAAGTGGACTGGAACAACTATGACGCTGCACTGTTCGATCTCGATGGTGTCCTGACCCCGACGGCGCAGGTACATATGCGCGCCTGGGACCAGATGTTCAATGAGTTCTTGGCCGGAGAGGACAGTTCCCAGCCGTATACCGAGAGCGACTATTACGCCTATGTCGACGGCAAGCCGCGCTATGACGGCGTTCGAACCTTCCTTGCGTCGCGCGGCATTTCGCTGCCTGAAGGAACACCGGACGACGCCCCTGCCGAGCGGACCGTTTGCGGATTGGGCAATCGCAAGAACTCTGCATTCGAGCAACTTCTGGGCGATCAGGGCGTTGAGCCCTATCCCGGTTCGGTCTCGCTGGTTGATGCGTTGCTCGACCGTGGCACGGCTCTGGCCGTGGTTTCCAGCTCCCGCAACGCCCGAGCTGTGCTGACCGCTGCTGGCTTGATTCGCCACTTCCCGGTGATCGTCGACGGCGCAACTGCCGAAGACCAGAATCTTCCGGGCAAGCCCGCGCCGGACACGTTCTTGTCTGCTGCCGAACAACTCGGAGTACCGCGAGAGCGTGCGGTGGTGCTGGAGGACGCTGTTTCGGGAGTGCAAGCGGGACGGGCAGGTCAGTTCGGACTTGTCGTCGGCGTAAATCGCGGAGCAGGCGCGGACGTTCTGCGGGCCAATGGAGCCGACGTTGTTGTCGACGATCTGCAGGAGCTGGTGCGATGAACGCGCAGCCGGATGCTCGGCTTGATCGCACTCGCTTTCCCGTCGATGAATGGCGGTTAGTCGAAACCCAGCCGCCGACGGCTGAGCAGTTAGGCACGGCCGAAACGCTGTTCTCAGTAGGCAATGGTTATCTCGGGCTGCGCGGAAATGTTGAAGAAGGCCGCGATTCGCACACCCACGGCACCTTCGTTAACGGCTTCCACGAGACGTGGGACATTCAGCACGCTGAGGAAGCATTCGGCTTCGCGCGGGTGGGCCAGACGATTGTGAACGCACCCGATGCGAAGGTCATTCGGCTTTACGTCGACGACGAACCGCTGCTGCTGCCGATCGCTGACCTGCTGGAGTATGAACGAGCCGTTGATTTCCGCGTCGGTGTGCTGTCGCGTGAACTTTTGTGGCGCACGCCCAGCGGCAAACAGGTGCGGATCCGGTCCAGCCGGATGGTGTCGTTCACGCAACGGCATTTGGCGGTTCTGTCGTTCGAGGTCACGGTGCTGGATGCGCGAGCGCCCGTGGCAATTTCCTCGCAGATCCTCAATCGCCAGGACGGCGAGGACGAGTATCACGTGCGCGCCAAGTCGATGGGTGAAGGCTTCGATCCACGCAAGGGCGAGCATCTGCGTGATCGGGTGCTGGTGCCCGAAAGCCACGGCGGCGACGTCGAGCTCGGGCGAGTTACCTTGGGCTACCGCTGTGCGAATAGCGGCATGACCATCGGTGTGGCTGCCGATCATCACCTTGAGACGGCGAATGCGTTCACCACCAGCATGCACACCGACGATGACCTGGCCAAACTCACGTTCCGTATCGACGCCGAACCCGGCCAGCCGATCCGGCTTACCAAACTCGTCAGCTACCACACATCGCGCGGAGTCCCGTCGCGCGAATTGCTTGATCGGTGTCATCGCACCTTGGACCGCGCCCGGGCCGAGGGCGTTGACCGTTTGGAGATCGAGCAGCGGGAATGGCTCGATGATTTCTGGGCGCGATCTGATGTGGAGGTCGCCGGGCAGCCGGAGATCCAGCAGGCAGTGCGGTGGAATCTTTTCCAGATCGCCCAATCGTCAGCGCGTGCCGAAGGCACCGGGATTGCCGCCAAGGGCGTCTCTGGCTCGGGCTACGGCGGCCACTATTTCTGGGACACCGAGATCTATGTGCTGCCGTTCTTGACCTACACGTCGCCGCGATATGCGCGCAATGCACTGCGGTTCCGGTACTCGCTGCTGGATGCTGCTCGTCGTCGTGCTGAGCAGTTGTCGCAGCACGGAGCCCTCTTCCCCTGGCGCACCATCAACGGCGAAGAGGCGTCGGCGTACTACGCGGCCGGCACCGCGCAGTACCACATCGACGCCGATATTTCGTATGCGTTGACGCAGTACGTCCGAGCCACCGGCGACGTCGACTTCCTGCTCAAAGAGGGAGTCGACATCCTCGTCGAAACCGCCCGCATGTGGGCTGACCTGGGGTTCTGGAGGGCTGAGAATGGTGAAACTTTCCACATTCATGGCGTCACCGGACCTGATGAATACACCACGGTCGTCAACAACAACCTGTTCACCAATGTGATGGCGCGCTTCAACCTGCGGAGCGCTGCTGACGCGGTGCGCATGCTCGCCAAGCGCGATGGGCGGGGTTACGAGCAGATGCTGGCCCGACTCGATCTGGAATTTGCTGAAGTTGAGGCCTGGGAGCACGCCGCCGATCAGATGGTAATCCCCTTCGATGAGCACCTCGGAATTCACCCGCAGCATGAAGACTTCCTGCAGCGTGAGGTGTGGGACCTAGCCCATACGCCGCCGGACAAGCGGCCACTGCTGCTGCACTTCCACCCTTTGGTGATTTACCGCTTCCAGGTGCTCAAACAGGCCGACGTCGTCTTGGCTCTTTACCTGCAAGGCGATCAGTTCTCTGATGAACTCAAACGAGCCGACTTTGAGTATTACGACCCCATCACGACTGGCGATTCAACACTGTCGGCTGTGGTCCAGTCGATCATTGCCGCCGAGGTCGGCTATCACGATTTGGCCCTCAACTACTTCCTCGATGCGTTGTTCGTTGATCTGGCTGACCTGCACGACAACACCACCGACGGAGTGCACGTGGCATCGACTGGCGGGGTGTGGAATGCGCTGGTCAGCGGTTTCGGTGGCTTCCGCGATCAGGGTGGCCGTTTCACGATTGACCCCCGATTGCCGATGGAGTGGACTGAGCTGACCTACCGCATCACGATCAGCGGCACCAGAGTGCGGGTCAGGGTCCGGCAGCACGAGGTGGAGTTGGCGGTCGAATCAGGCGATGCGGCGACCATCGAAGTTCGGGGCGCGGCGATCACAGTAGAGGCCGGCGAACAGCCGGTGGTTGTTGCACTTGATGGCCAAGGACCGCGGCTGCAGGGTTCGCCGCCGCCGGTTGCTGGCCGAGAGCGGGCTGACGGCACGGTGATCGCCGCGATCGTCCCAGGTACCGACCCACTACCGGGTCGGGCGTGACGCACGCTGCCCAATATCGTTGGAATCAGTAGTAACTCGACTCGGGGGATGTCGGCGAAACCTCGGAGGACTCGTAGTGATCAGCGTCAGTTGGACATGTGACGACGGTCAGAACGGATCGATGTCGTTGGGCGAAACTGCTCGATGGAGCATCGGTCGCGGCGGTTCGGTCGACGAACAGCCCACCGTGGTGGTCAATCACCCCATGGTCAGTCGCATCGCGATGGTCGTGCGTGACACCTCTGCTGGCCCCGTCGTGTTTCGAGGTCAGCGCGAGAACGGCGCGCGGGTCACGATCCACGGTCCCGACGGCAGCGAGCAGTGGTTGGACGAAGGAACCGCTGGCAACTTGGCCGATGGCGTGAGTCGTGTCGAACTTGTCGTGCGCGATGTGGTGATCGCTTCGCTGGACGTTGACGTCGAACCGAGGTCGACCGCCGACGAGCCTGTCGAGATCAGCGCCTGACAGTGACAGACTCGGTCTTGTGACTGATCTGACTACGTTCATCGCAGGCCTGCCTAAAGCAGAACTCCATGTGCACCATGTCGGCTCCGCGCCGATGGCTACTGTGGCCACACTCGCCGAACGGCATGCGGGCAGCACGTCGGTGCCGACCGATCCGGTCGAACTGGCGAAATTCTTTACGTTCACCGACTTTGCGCACTTCATCGAGATCTATCTCGCGACAGTCGACCTGCTGCGCACGCCGGAAGACCTGTGGACGTTGACCTACGACGTCGCGAAGGGCTTGGCCGATCAGCAGGTGCGTTACGTCGAGCTGACCTGCACTCCTTACACCTCGATTCAGGTAGGCATTACGGCCGAGGAGTACGTGGAGGCACTAGAAGACGCGCGTCGCCGCGCTGAGGCCGACTTCAATCTGCAGATGCGATGGATTTTCGACATCCCCGGAGAATCGGGCGTGCCGTCGGCTGATGTCACCCTCGATACAGCGTTGCGGCTGCAGCCGGACGGACTGGTGGGGTTTGGCCTGGGCGGTCCCGAGATCGGCGTGCCGCGCCCGCAGTTCAAGCCGCATTTCGACGCCGCCCGGGCCGCTGGGCTGCGCTCTGTTCCACACGCTGGTGAGTCGACGGGACCACAGACGATCATCGACGCACTCGACCATCTGGGTGCTGAACGTATTGGCCACGGAATTGCGGCCGCGCAAGATCCCGTCTTGATGGAACGGTTGGCAACTGAGGGAATCGTCCTGGAAATTTCTCCGACGTCCAATGTGTGCACGCGGTCGGTGCCGTCGCTTGAGGAGCACCCGCTGCCGCAGTTGGTGGCCGCCGGAGTGCCGATCACCATCAACTCCGACGATCCCCCGATGTTCGACACCACGTTGAACAACGAATACCGGGTCGCCGCTGATCTGCTCGCCCTTGACGAGACTGGTGTCGCTGACTTGGCGCGCACCGCGGTTCGCGCATCCTTTGCACCCGACGCAACCAAGGCGCAAATACTCGCCGAGATCGACGCGTACGAGAACGGCTAGATCCGCGATACCCCTTGACGGCTTCATAGCCATGACGTTATATAGAACCAATCAGTTATAAAAAGAGACGGTTATGAACGACGATCAACTGGACCTGGTGTTTAATGCACTGGCCGACCGAACCCGCCGGGGCATCCTGGCCCGTTTGGCCGACAGTGAAGCGAACGTCAACGAGTTGACGGCACTATTCACGATGAGTCAGCCGGCGATCTCAAAGCACCTCAAAGTGCTTGAGCAGGCCGGACTGATTTCGCGAACTCGTCAGGGGACGATGCGGCTGAGCAAGTTGGAGGCCGCACCTCTCAAAGGCGCGAGTCGTTGGATCGGTACCTATCAGGAGTACTGGGCAGAGAGCTTCAACCGCCTCGATGATCTGTTGAGGAGAACTGAACATGAGCAACACGACTGAAAACCGCAATGGCACCATCGTCGGCGCCGTTGGCGACCATGCCATTTCGATGTCCCGTGAGTTTTCGGCATCCCCTGCGACGGTGTTTCGTGCCTTACATGATCCGGAGATCGTCCGTCAGTGGATTGGACCGGTCGGTCTGCAGAATGCTGAGGTCACCGGCGGCACCACGCACGGTGACACCTGGACGCTGGTGCAGAAGGATCCCGATGGCAACGAGTACGCATTCCGCGGCGTGACGCACGGTGAAGCATCGGTCGAAAACGGCAGTTGGCGCACGTTCGAGTGGATGGGCATGGCCGGCCATGTCTCGTTTGAGCATGTGACATTCGTCGACCTCGGTGACAACCGGACGCGCGTTGATTCGATCGCGGTCTACACGTCCACCGAAGACCGCGACGGGATGTTCTCGTCGATGGGTGATGGCGGATACGGCCGTCTCGACGACGTATTGGCGAACTTGGACTGATCAGCTGGCGGCAGGGGTCAAGGGGACCCGGACGAGCAAGACTCCGTGATGGATGTCCGCTCGGATCTCCTTGCCTTCGCCGGCCGGATCGCCGTCGAGCTGCATGGGGACATTCTTCTCGGCCTTCACCACGACTTTAGAACCACGTAGCCGGTCAAGGCGTTCATTCGTCCGCTTGCGGCGGGTGATGACGCGGGCCAGGATCGCCAACCAGCCGATGAACCGCTTAGGCGCGATGACCACGACGTCCAACAGGCCGTCATCGATTTCGGCATCCGGCAAAAGCGGAATTCCACCCTGCAGGAAGCCGACGTTGCCGATCACCACGGTGCGGGCGCGGAACTTCTTGAATTCGCCGTCGTCGACCGAAATCTGCACCTTCATGGCCGGGAACCGCAGTGCTTTGATGCCTGACACGAAATAGGCGAGCCAGCCGACCTTGGCTTTGAGCTCATCGTTGACTCCGGTCATGATCGCGGCGTCCATGCCGAGCCCGGCCATGACGAG
>JBEBVW010000055.1:0-12463 GCA_040392565.1 Aeromicrobium sp.
GGACCTAGTTGGTCCGGGCAATGTCGGCTTTCGCTAAATGGCGGTGACGGTGGGACCCCGTCGGCGCGTTTCCGGCCGCGCGAATGCTCACCAACCGAAGCGCCTCCTCCTCAAATCCCCCTTGCACGACAAAACCCGGACCTAGTTGGTCCGGGCAATGTCGGCTTTCGCTAAATGGCGGTGACGGTGGGATTTGAACCCACGGTAGGGATGAACCTACACATCATTTCGAGTGATGCACCTTCGGCCGCTCGGACACGTCACCGTCGAGTACTTTACAAGAGAGACGCCGACACACCGAATCGGGCTAGTCCGTCCGGCGACGAGCCTTCACGACCACATCCGCGACGGTCATCACTTCGATGATGGCGGCGATCACGACAATGGCACCGTTGATGCGGTCGAGGTTGGTTGCATTGATATCGAGCGCCGTGACAAACGGACGGCTCAGAAGCTCATCACGGGACGCCAACCAGATCACTGGCGCCAGCCACAAGATCGACGTCACTGCGACACCGCCGACGATGGGCCAGGTGATTGAACCGACGCGATACTTCCACACTTCAACGGCCATCGATGCAAGCAGAACAACCAGCAAAAACGGCAACCAAAACGACCACAGGCCCGGGTTCAGTACAGGAACGTCATTGCCGAAGGGATCGTCAACCCACGACCGGAAATGCTGGAAAACCAGCATGCCCGCAACGAAGCCAATGAACACTACCGACGAGACGGTGTCTGCGAGTGAGACCTGTCGACTGTGGCTGATTTCTGGGAGCTTGTCGACGTCCCAAGCGGGCAAGTCGTCCTCGCTGCCGAAGCGTTCGATCAAAGCAAAACTCAACGTCGACCAGAACACCACCTGGATCGCGACCATGAAGGCAGTGCCGAGTCCACCTGCAATCGCAGCTCCCGCCGACGATTCGTCGGCGACGTCGGCGATTGCGGAAATGATGCCGACAATCGGAGGCGCGATCAGCAAGATCATCACGGTCACCCGCAAGTACGTCGGGAAGAATCTCGGCCCGATGAGGTGCATCGGCTGACTCGAATATTGAGCCGCCATCATGTCTGGATCACCTAAGTCGGTCAGAACTGCGCGCTCAGCTGCCGCAGGGTCCTCCCCCGCGGAGACTCGAGCGCTGACCATGTCGTCAATTGACGACGCCAACTCCTGCGCGATGTCTCCTCGTCGCCCAGCCGCTAGGTAACGGGTGGAAGCATGGACGTATCGGTCAGTCAACGTTGAAGTCATCGAGTCTCCTTCTCGAGGCGGGTCAGACTTATGCTGAGATCGTTGAGTTCAGCGATCATCGCGGAAAGAACGGCCTGGCCCGCAGCACTCGTGCGGTAGATCTTGCGCGGACGAGACGCCGTGGTGTCCCATTCGGCTGACAGCAGTCCTTGGTCCTCAAGCCGACGAAGCAGGGGATAGAGCGTATTCGCATCCACTGCAATTCCTGCGTCGTCCAGCGATTGCAGCAATGCATAGCCGTATCCCGGCGCGCGCAGAGCAGCCAGACTTGCCATCACCACAGTTCCGCGGCGCAACTCCTGCAAATGCAGGACCAGTACGTCAGGCTTTGTCATACTTGAGACATTAGTGTGCGTCACACACTAATGCAAGTCGCAGTGTCAGCCCTGGGCTGGACGGGGGTCGCTGATGCTAAGCATCGTTTCGCTGAAGAGGTCGATCGAGTCGTCGAACGTCCTGCCAGTACCTCCGCCGTGCGTGATGCTCAGCAGTTCGCCGACTGCGCGCTCGACTCGCTGGCCGAGTGCGCTGGTCGAGCTCTCACCGGTCCCCCAGTCGTGCGGGGAGGCGAAGACACCGGTCGGCACCGCCATCGTCTGCAGGTAGGCGAACAACGGACGCATCGCGAAGTCGATCACCAGCGAGTGGCGTGCGGTGCCACCCGTCGCGGCAAGCGCCACCGGTTTGCCGGTGAGTTGCTCGGCATCGATGACGTCGAAAAACGACTTGAACAGACCTGGGTAGGACGCCTTGTAGGTCGGAGTGACGACCACCAACGCGTCGGCTGCCACGACCTGATCGATCACATGCTGCAGGCGCGGCGACGCAAAACCGACAAGTGCGGCATCGGTGATGTCGTGCGCCAGATCGCGCAGCGCCAGAACCTCAAAGGAGGCGCCCGGCTCGGCCTGAGCGATCGCCTCGCCGTAACGCCGCGCAAGCAGCGTGGTCGACGAAGCATCGCTGAGGCCGGCCGAGATGGCGACGACGCGGGTCGTCATGCCGTCACCTCCTGGAGTTCGGCCTTGGCTGCGACCCGAGCTGCGTGGGTCGGAGCGTCTGGAACGCCCGCAGGACGACGAGCATCGAACTCGGCGCGCAGGGTGGGTAGTACCTCGCCCAGCAGATCGAGCTGCTCCAACACGATCTTGAGGGGCAGACCCGCGTGATCGACAAGGAACAACTGGCGCTGGTAGTCACCGAAGTAGTCGGCAAAGGTCAGCGTCTTCTCAATGAACTCCTGCGGGCTTCCGACCGTCAGGGGCGTCTGCGAGGAGAAGTCCTCCAAGCTCGGCCCGTGACCGTACACCGGCGCGTTGTCGAAGTACGGCCGGAACTCGTTGATCGCGTCCTGGCTGTTCTTTCGGATGAAGAACTGGCCGCCCAGGCCCACGACCGCCTGTTCGGGCGTTCCGTGACCGTAGTGCGCGTACCGCTGGCGGTAGAAGTTGATCAGCCGGATGTAGTGCTCCTTGGGCCAGAAGATGTTGTTCGCGAAGTACCCGTCACCGTGATAGGCAGCGAGTTCTGCGACCTCAGGTGAGCGGATCGAGGCGTGCCACACGAAAGGCGCGACACCGTCGAGCGGGCGCGGCGTTGCCGTGAAGCCCTGCAGCGGGGTGCGGAACTTGCCCTCCCAGTTGACGACGTCTTCGTCCCAGAGACGTCGCAACAGTTGGTAGTGCTCGATGGTCAGCTCGATCGCTTTGCTGCCGTCGTAGCCGAACCACGGGTAAACCGGGGCAGTGTTACCGCGGCCCAGCATCAGGTCCATGCGGCCGTCGACCAAGTGCTGCAACGTCGCGTAGTCCTCTGCGATCTTGACCGGATCGTTGGTCGTGATCAGGGTCGTGGACGTCGACAGCAGGATCTTCTCGGTCTGCGCGCCGATGTAAGCCAGCGTCGTTGTGGGGCTAGACGGGACGAACGGCGGATTGTGGTGCTCGCCGGTCGCGAAGACATCGAGACCGACCTCTTCGGCCTTCTTGGCGATCGTGACGGTGTCCTTGATCCGCTGGTTTTCCGACACGGTAGTGCCGTTGACCGGATCGGGCGTGACGTCGCCGACGGTGAACAGTCCGAACTGCATGGTGGTCATTTCAGTCTCCTCTTCAGCAAGGTCTCCCGGTCGGGATCACACCTTGTTGAACTTTCAACTAATCTACCACGGGATCTATTCCGCGACCACTTTCACCAGCTTCTGCCACGAGCCTTCGTAGCCGATCGCGCGGTATCCCAGTGCCTCGTTGACGTCGAGCATCGGCCGGTTCTCTTCGGCGTTCCATGTCGCGACGGCGCTGACACCTGGTGCCACCCGCCCGACCGCGATTGACGTCGCGATCTTCAGACGAAGACCTAGCCGGTGGCCGCGATGCTCTCGCAGCACAAGGGTGTCTTCCTGCGTGGCCACGGGCTTCCCGTCGACTACGGCCAATTCGGAGTACGCGACGAGGCGTCCCGAGGCCCTGTTCCGCGCAGCGGCAGTCACCACGATGCGTCCGGACTCCGAAAGCCGAGCGTCGTGCTCACGCACGCGAGCGGGATCCCATTCATCAACGGCCATGACCAACCCACCAAGTGGCGCATCCGTGCTCATCCGAGTGCGCATCAACGCGACATCGGTGACGAACTCATCTGGAGTTGGGCCGACCCACTCGACCACCTCGTAATCGTCCACACCGGAAGGCAGCAGCTGCTGAAACCGTTCTGGCCCGCTCGTCAGGTCCAACAGGCTGGTCCGTGCGACTTGCTCCAGGTCGTAGCCACGACGTTGAAGAAAATGCGCACCAGGGTCTGCCGCAGGAACATCGCCGATCCCGGTCTTCGCGACAATTCGCGGGCCACCCTGCCTAAATGTGTGCGGCAATGTCACCTTCAGCACCGGCGCACCAGCGTCCAGCGCCAGCTCTTCAGCAAAGTCAGCGAGTTGAGTACCGATGCCACGCCCTCGATATGCGGGAAGGACGTCGACCATCAGGTGCATTCCCGTCTCTGGCGTGACTGGCCGTGCGGTCACCATGGCGCGACCAACAATCCGCCCGTCAATCCGGGCAGCAAAGTGGCGGCGTGTGCGGTGAGCCGTGTCGCGATACTCCGACAGGATCTGTGGGAGGCCCGGAGTCAACAGGTCTGTGCCCAGCGAGTGTTCCTCGACCGCATTCCGCACGACCAGGTACTCCGCGAAAACCTCCCCACCCGGCGCCTCGAGTGACGCCGGTGCCTGGATCTCCGAGATGTCTATGGTCACGGTCCCACTATCGGTGTTGGGCGAAGAACTCCTGCAGAAGCGCGGTCGACTCCTCAGCCAACAAGCCTGAATCGACCTCAGGCCGGTGGTTCAGGCGTCGATCGCGAACAACGTCCCAGAGCGAACCGACGGCGCCGGCCTTGTCGTCGAACGCACCGAATACGAGCCGCTCAATACGAGAGCCGACGATCGCGCCCGCACACATCGTGCATGGCTCCAGCGTGACCACGAGGGTGCACCCATCCAGCCGCCACTCACCACGAGACTCCGCAGCTTCACGCAGTGCGACGATCTCCGCGTGGCCTGTCGGATCGGCGTCGCGCTCACGGGTATTACGTCCGCGACCGATAGTCCGGCCGTCTGGGCCAAGGACCACAGCTCCGACCGGCACGTCACCCTCCCGTGCAGCCCCGCGCGCCAACTCCAACGCGTCTCGCATCGCCAGGGTCAGATCCACCTCTGAATAGTCCCAGACCGAAGCCAGTCTCCGCGATTTGTGACGAAATCGTTCAGGTCAGCGACTCAAACTGACCGACTTCGTCACAAATCGCGGGGGGCCTAACTAAGTACCTCTTCGAAGTCTTCGGCGAAGCCGAGGCGCTCGGCGAGTTCGAGCAGGAACTCATCGGGCGTGATGTCGTCATCGGTGCACATCTCGGTGAGATCGGCAGCCGAGATGCCGAGGTCCGACAGCAACTCAACGTCGCCGCCGGGCTGCGGTTCGTCGTCGTCGCCCGCATCCGGCAGGTCCAAAAGATCAGCGATATCGACTGCAAGATCGGACTCGCTGACCGCGGTGGCATCCGACAACAGGATCCGGGTCTGGCCACCGACGCGACGCAGCAGCACCACGTAGTCCTCGTTGACCGACACCATCGCCAGCACGTCGTCAGAGGGCAGATGAGTCAGCGCTTCACTCAACTCTTCGACGTCGTGGCCCAACGATGCCTTCAACTCAGCGAGTTGCCATTCGTCATCGTCGCGGTAAACGGCGACGACGTAGTCAGCCTCGTCTTCTGCCATGCGGTCCTCCAGTCGATGACACCCCTTCGGTTCGATGGTGACAGACACACGGCCCGGCCGACTAGTCTCAAGGCATGCACGTTCACGTGGCCGACCACCCGCTCATCGCCCACAAGTTGACCGTCCTGCGTGACGCGACAACAGACTCACCGACATTTCGGCGGCTCGCCGATGAGTTGGTGACGTTGTTGGCCTACGAGGCAACCCGAGATGTTCGCGTCGAGGCGGTCGACGTTGTCACCCCCGTGGCACCCACGACTGGTGTTCGGATGACCAACCCGCGCCCGCTGGTCGTGCCGATTCTGCGCGCTGGCCTAGGCATGCTCGAAGGTATGCAGAGGCTGATCCCGACTGCGGAAGTCGGATTCCTCGGCATGGTGCGCAATGAGGAGACACTTGAGGCCGTCACCTACGCCGAACGTCTTCCCGATGATTTGACTGGTCGTCAGTGCTACGTACTCGACCCCATGCTGGCCACCGGCGGTTCGCTGGCCGCCGCAATTCATTTCTTGGTCGATCGCGGCGCCGATCACATCACGGCCATCTGTCTGATCGCCGCCCCCGAAGGCATCGCGCGCGTTGAAGCCGAACTCAAGGACATCGCTGTCCCGGTCAACCTCGTGGTGGCCGGGCAGGACGAAAAGCTCAATGAGGTGGGCTATATCGTTCCCGGCCTCGGCGATGCTGGCGACCGGTTGTACGGCGTCGCTGAATAGCCGCCTAGTCGCCCGAGCGCTCGGGGAACACCCGCGAAGCCATCGCCTGCACGTCGCGGTCCAAATGATCGAGTTTGACGTGAACCGTCTCGAACTGAGCCTGAACAGCCAAGAACCTCGCATCGAGGGTGCGCATGAACATCGTGGACATGAACGTGAGCACACCACCCAACGCAGTCGCGAAGACTCCGATCAGGGTCCACACCTGTGGTTCGTTCAACTCAACCATCCCCTCGATCATGACACCGTAGATCGAACGATGCCAGTGATCATCCAAAGGCGCAGCGCGCTATCCACAGTTCAGGTCACTGGACGGCGAAGTTCGCGGTCGGCCAACCATGGGAGGTATCGGATAGCCCACGCAGCAATCCTGTTGCCACGGCCGGGCACGATCAGCATTCGGTTGCGACCGAGCGCCCTCAGCAGATCTGATGCGACGGCTTCTGCGGTCATCGTCGAGGCTTTCTCTTCGGCCGCCAGCACCTCGGCCGGTTTGAACTGATTCTCTGTGTCGAAGCCTGGGGTGAGGGTGTTCGGAGGCGCCAGGACGTGCACCGCGACGCCCATCGGTGCAATTTCGCGACGCAAAGCTTCGGCGAATCCAATGACGCCGAACTTGGTGGCGCTGTACACGGTGTAGCCGAAGACCCCGGCCAGGCCAGCCATGGATGAGGTCACGACGAACGTGCCGCGACCGGCCGCCACCAGGTGCGGCACGACGGCTTGCGCCAGGTGGACCGTGCCGAGCAGATTGACCTCGACCATGCCGCGCACGTCGTCACTGGGAAGTTCCTGCAACCACCCGGGGCGCGCATAGCCCGCTGTGTTGATGACCAAATCGGGCGTGCCGACGTCGGCAACGAGGGCGTCGATGACCTGTGAGAGTGCACCGGCGTTGGTCACGTCGAGCTCGCGGGTGGCGATCAGCTGATCTGGCGTCTGCCGAACTGCCTCACAACGTGCAAGAGCCTCATCGAGTTTGGCCTGCGACCGCGACGCAATCACCACATTGTCGCCGCGTTCGACCAGTTGCAACGCGACGGCGGCCCCGATTCCCTCGGAGCCGCCGATCACGATGCTGAGCATGGTTCTTAGAGTGCCCGCAGAATGTCCTCAACGCGATCTTTTGCGTCACCGAACAGCATCTGCGTGTTCTCGCGGAAGAACAGCGGGTTCTGCACACCGGCATAGCCCGCAGCCATCGACCGCTTGAACACGATGACGTCTTTGGACTCCCACACCCGCAGCACCGGCATGCCGGCGATCGGGCTGGTGGGGTCTTCGGCAGCCGCCGGGTTGACCGTGTCGTTCGCGCCGATGACCAGCACGACGTCGACGTCAGCCAGGTCGTCGTTGACCTCGTCCATTTCGAGGACGATGTCGTAGGGCACCTTGGCCTCGGCCAACAGCACGTTCATGTGGCCGGGCAGTCGGCCGGCGACCGGGTGGATGCCGAAGGTGACGTCGATGCCACGATCACGCAACTTCTTGGTCAGATCGGCCACCGGATACTGCGCCTGAGCGACAGCCATGCCGTAGCCGGGGGTGATGACCACGCGCGAGGCGTTCTTGAGCAGATCGGCCACGCCCTCGGCGTCGACTTCGCGGTGTTCGCCGTAGTCCTTGTCTTCACCCGACGGCGCTTCAATGCCGAATCCGCCGGCGATAACCGAAATGAACGAGCGGTTCATCGCCTGGCACATGATGTACGACAGGTACGCACCGGACGAGCCGACGAGCGCGCCGGTGATGATCAGCAGGTCGTTGGCCAGCAGGAAGCCCGAGGCAGCGGCAGCCCAACCGGAGTACGAGTTGAGCATCGACACCACGACCGGCATATCGCCGCCGCCGATGGACGCGACCAAGTGCCAGCCGAGCGCGAGCGCCAGAACCGTGACGGCCACCATCAGCCAAATGCTCGGCGAGGCAACAAACCAGACGGTCAACGCGACGAACAGCACCAGCGAGCCGACGTTGATGTAGTTCTTGCCCGGCAGCATCAGCGGTGCGGACTTCATCTTGGCCGACAGCTTCAGATTGGCCACGATCGAGCCGGTGAAGGTGACTGCACCGATGAAGATGCCGATGAACACCTCGGCGTTGTGGATGTTCTTCAGCGATTCCGACGCGAAGGACTCATGGGCGAGGTAGGAGTTCCAGCCCACCAACACCGCCGCCAGGCCAACAAACGAGTGCAACAAGGCGATCAGTTCGGGCATGCCGGTCATCTCAACGATGCGGGCTTGCCACAGGCCGATGGCGGCACCGATGGCAACAGCCAGCAGCAGGAAGAGCACCGGCTTGGCGTCGGCGTAATCGGCCACCAAGACGAAGGTGGAGATCAGCGCGGTGCCCATGCCGACGATGCCAAACAGCACACCGTTGCGGGACGTTTCGTGCTTGGACAGGCCTGCCAGAGACAGGATGAACAGCAGTGCGGCCACCAAGTAGGCGGCATTAGTTGCAGAAAGGGTTGTCATCAGTCGGCGCTCACTTGCTGAACATGCTGAGCATGCGTCGGGTCACGGCGAATCCGCCGAAAACGTTGATGGACGCGACCAAGATCGCGATGAAGGACAAAATGCCGATCGCAGTTCCGTTATCGCCATGGGTGCTGCCGCCGATCTGGAGCATGGCGCCCACGACGATGATGCCGCTGATCGCGTTCGTGACACTCATCAATGGCGTGTGCAGCGCGTGCGCGACGTTGCCGATGACGTAGAAGCCGATGACGATCGACAGCATCAGCACCGTGAAGTGCTTGGGCAGCTCGCCGGGCGCAAACGCGGTGACGAGGAACAGCGCAAGCACGCCTAGACCCATCACGGCCCACTTGACGGCCGGGTTGGCAGGCTTCGGTTCGGGTTTCGCGGCCGGGGCTTCGGCGGGTGCGGCGGCAGGAGCTGCAGAAACGTTGACCGCCGGCGGTGGCCACGTCTTGTCGCCATGGAGCACGACGGTGACACCGCGCTGAACGACGTCCTCGAAGTCGATGACCAGACGGCCATCCTTCTCCGGGGTCAGCAGCTTCAGCAGATTGACCAAGTTCTGGCCATACAGCTGCGAAGCCTGGGTAGGCAGGCGGCCGGCCAGATCGGTGTAGCCAAGAATCGTCACGCCGTTTTCGGTGACGACCTTCTCGCCAGCCACCGAGCCAGCGACGTTGCCGCCCTGGGCCGCAGCCATATCGACGATGACCGAGCCGGACTTCATCGACGCAACATCGGCTTCGGTGATCAAGCGCGGAGCAGCGCGGCCGGGGATCAGCGCGGTCGTGATGATGATGTCGACGTCAGCGGCCTGCTCGGAGTAGATCTCAGCAGCGCGGCGGTCGTAGTCCTCGCTAGTTGCCTTCGCATAGCCGTCGGTCGACACCTCTTGCTCAACGTCGACCTTCAGGTACTCGCCACCAATGGACTTGACCTGGTCGGCGACCTCGGGGCGCGGGTCGGTGGCGCGCACAATGGCGCCCAGGCTCGACGCAGCGCCGATGGCGGCCAGGCCAGCAACTCCAGCACCAGCAACCAGGACCTTGGCCGGCGGGACCTTGCCCGCGGCGGTGACCTGGCCGGTGAAGAAGCGGCCGAACTCATTGGCGGCTTCGACGACTGCGCGGTAGCCGGCGATATTGGCCATCGAGGACAGCACGTCCATCGACTGCGCGCGCGAGATGCGCGGGACGGCGTCCATCGCCAAGACAGTCAGATTGCGCTGAGCCAGTTCATCGACCAGCGCTTCGTTCAGCGCCGGACTGATGAGACTGATCAACGTGGCACCATCGGCCAGCCGATCGATCTCAGCAGTGGTCGGCGCGTTGACCTTCAGGACAACATCTGCGCCCCAGGCCTCATCGCCTGGAACGACCGAGGCGCCAACCTCGACATAGGCGGAGTCGGCGAAACTCGACAGTTCACCGGCACTGGACTCAACGGCAACGTCGTAACCCAGCTTGACCAGCTGAGCCAACGTGGCCGGGGTTCCTGCGACACGGGTTTCCCCGGCCAAGGACTCCTTGACGACACCAATCTTCATCTAGCGAACCTAGCGTTGACTGCGTGCCGATTCCACTTAGTGGGACAGACGTCTCACTAAGCGGGCGCTTAGCAGGTGTGAGGTGCGTCTCAGCTGTCGTGCGATGCGGCCTGCGCACGCAGTTTGTCGGCCCAAGCCGGGTGCGACTCGAACAACTGCGTCAGCGTGGCGTGATCAAGGCGAAGCGCTGAGATCGGCGTCACCGCGATCACCGACGCACTACGCAGCGTGCGGTTAATCAGCGCCATTTCGCCGAACAGTTCGCCCGGGTTGATCGTGGCGATGGCGTTGCCGTCCTGGCGAACCTCCGCCTGACCCTCGAGGAGGATGTAGGCCATATCGGCCGCCGTCTTCTCGAACATGACGGACCAGTACTCGGGGATGTTGACGCGGTTACCCACGGCAGCGAGGTCCTCGATGACCGCCTGGTCGTAGTCAGTAACGGCCTGCAGTGCTGCAACGATCTCGGGATCGGGCTTCGACATGGGATTCCTTTCGCCGGGCCGGCGGGAGTTGACCGGCCGCATACACAGGGTCACGGGGTGACGCCTGGCTGTCAATCTTGTCAGGTTGTCGTCCAATTCGTGCGGACGTGCCACGATGACGCCAACGATTCGTCACCGCGGCGGGTCACGGCCCTGACCCGGGAGGCTCCATGAGCAGGCGAACTCGTCGTCTTCAGCGGCGCCTGCTGGGGCCCGAAGAGCAAGATCTGAAGAAGCTGCGGGTGCGCATTCAGGTATGGCTGACGTTGCTGTTGGTCAGCACGAATGTGGCTGGCGCGGCCGTCCTCGTGGCGCTGAACTTGCTGATCGTGCCGGGCGGCGGGCCGAACCGTGACATGTGGATGGTGTTGGCCATTGCCGTGCCGCTCTATGTCGTCATCGCGGTCGCGATCGGCACCACACTGATCACTTCAACCACCATCAAGCGACTTCGGTGGGCGATGGAAGATCAAACACCCACCGCGCGCCAGCGTCGCGCCGCCCTGCGGCTGCCGTGGCGGATCACGCGCGTGCAATTCGCGCTGTGGTTCGTGGCAGCCATCGTGTTCACCACAATCGCCGCATTTGTTCAGCCCAGCGCCGTAATCCCCACCGCTTCGGGCGTCATCATCGCTGGTCTCGTCGTGGGCGCGATCGCGTATCTGTTCACCGAATTTGTACTCCGCCCAGTTGCTGCGCGGGCGCTTCAAGATGCGGGCGAGGGGAAACTCATCGTCGCTGGCGTGCGTCGCCGAATGGTGTTGTTCTGGATCGTCGGCACCGGCGCACCCTCGCTCGGATTGATCATGGCCGCGATCGTCGCGCTCACCCAGCCCCAGGACGTGACGTTGGCACGTTTCGCTTGGGCCATCGTCGCGCTGGCCATCATCGTGATGTGGCTTGGACTGTTCGTCACGCTGCTGAATGCAGCCGCCGTGGTGCGGCCGATCGCAACCGTGCGCGAGGCGCTGGCGTTAGTGCGCTCTGGGGAACTCGACGTGACCGTCCCAGTCGACGACAGCACCGAGCTCGGCATGCTTCAAGCCGGCTTCAACGACATGGTCGCGGGTCTGCGCGAACGTGAACGCATTCGCGACCTGTTCGGCCGGCATGTCGGCGAATCGGTCGCCGCGGTCGCGACGCATTCGGACGTCGAACTGGGTGGACAGACGCTTGAGGCGACCGTGCTGATGATCGATCTCATCGGCTCAACTGGCTATGCGTCAGATCGACCCGCCACTGAGGTCGTTGAGATGCTGAACCGGTTCTTCACAGTCATCGTCGAAGAAGTCGAACGCCACAACGGCTTGGTCAATAAGTTCATGGGCGATGCCGTGCTGGCGATCTTTGGTGCGCCGGTGAACTTGGACAGCCACGCCACCGCCGCCCTGTCGGCCGCGCGCGGCATCATGACTCGCTTGGGCGATGAGGTGCCCGAAATTGGCTCGGGCCTCGGCGTGTCGACCGGTGAGGTCGTCGCCGGAAACGTCGGCGCTGCTTCACGCTTCGAATACACCGTGATCGGCGACGCGGTGAATGCCGCCGCCCGCCTGACCGAGCTCGCCAAGGACGCCCCGGGCCATGTGCTCGTCGCGACCCGCTCGGTCGAAGCGGCCTATCCGTCGGAACAAGAACTGTGGGTGCCCCACGGCGAAACCACCCTGCGCGGCCGCCCCACCCCGACCCCCCTGTCAGTCATGCGCAA
>JBEBVW010000056.1:0-12452 GCA_040392565.1 Aeromicrobium sp.
GGACAGGTAGGGTCGCTGCTATGCAGCGTCGGCCCGTTCCCTTGATGACCCGGGTCATCAAATTCTTCGTGCGCCCTCTGCTGATGGTGTTGATGAAGCGCGACTGGCAGGGCATGGAGAATCTGCCGAAGTCCGGCGGGTTTGTGCTGGCGCCGAACCACATTTCGCACCTCGATCCGATCCTCATCGCGCATTTCATGCTCGACAACAACATCGCGCCGCGGTTCCTGGGTAAGGACACGTTGTTCGATCTGCCGGTGATTGGCTGGATCGTTCGCAAGGCCGAACAGATCCCGGTATACCGGTCAACCGGGGGTGCCGCGCAGTCACTGCGTGCGGCCGCGGCGGCGATCGAGGCTGGACAAGTCATCAGTGTCTACCCCGAGGGCACCATTACACGCGATCCTGCGGCGTGGCCGATGAGCGCTCGCACCGGAGCGGTCCGACTGGCGTTGATGACCGGCACCCCGCTGATCCCCATGATGCAGTGGGGTCCACAGGAGATCTTGTGGCCGTACACGAAGAAGCCCAAGTTCTTCCCCCGCAAGACCATCACGATCCGCATCGGACCAGCCCTCGACTTGTCTGAGTTCGAAGGCAAAGAGCTGACCGAGGATCTGCTGCATCAGGCGTCCGATCAGCTGATGGATACCATCACCGCCATGATGGCTGACGTCCGTGGTGAACTGCCCGCGACGCCGCGCATCGATATCCACACACTGAAGAAATCGCGCACCAACTACAAGCCCACCAACAACGATGGGGAGCTGGAATCCTGATGGCACAGATCGCTGTGATGGGAGCAGGGTCGTGGGGCACCGCATTTGCCCTCGTTCTCGCCGATGCCGGGAACACCGTGCGCATGTGGGGTCGTCGCGCTGAATTGTGCGAGGCCATCACCACGACTCACGAGAATCCGGACTATCTGCCCGGTATCGAACTGCCCGAACTGATCACTGCGACGGCCGACCCCTCGGCTGCGCTGAGTGGCGCCGAGGTCGTGATCCTTGCCGTCCCGTCGCAGCAGTTGCGAGACAACCTGAACGACTGGGCCAAGCACATCCCGGACGATGCCGTCATGGTCAGTTTGATGAAGGGCGTTGAACTCGGCACGCATCTGCGCATGAGCGAGGTCATCGCCGAATTGACGGGGGCTGGACCCGAACGTATTGCGGTGGTTTCCGGCCCGAACCTGGCCCGCGAAATCGCTCAGCGCGAGCCCGCCGCAAGCGTGGTGGCCTGCGCCGATATGGCTGTCGCCGAGCGGTTACAGCAGTTGTGTCATACCCAAGCGTTCCGCCCGTACACCAACACCGATGTCGTCGGGTGTGAACTTGCAGGTACGACGAAGAACGTCATTGGCTTGGCCGTTGGCGTCGCAGTCGGTTTGGGCTTCGGCGATAACTCCAAGGCCTCCATCATCACGCGCGGTCTGGCCGAAGCGGCCCGTCTTGGCATGGCGATGGGTGCCGACCCGCGTACCTTCATGGGGCTAGCGGGCATGGGCGACCTCGTGGCCACCTGTTCCTCGCCGCTTTCGCGCAACCGTACCTTCGGCGAGAAATTGGGTCAGGGCTTGTCGGTCGATGAAGTCGCCGCGCAGACGCGCCAAGTTGCAGAGGGCGTGAAGTCCTGCCGGTCGGTCAGTGAACTGGCCGCCGCCCACGGCGTTGAGATGCCGATCGTCGAGCACGTCGCCGCACTGATCGCCGGTGAGATGACGCCCTCGGAACTGGTCGATGCGCTGATCTCGCGCAAGGCAAAGTCCGAGGGCGCCTGAGTTCACCCGACCGAGTTCAGCGCCTGCTGAATATCGGCCCACAGATCGTCGACATCTTCAATACCGACCGACAGCCGGATTAATCCGTCGGGCACCGAATCGGGTTCAGCGCTGTGCCGGCGGCGGCGTTCCCACGTCGACTCGACGCCACCCAAACTCGTGGCATGCACCACCAAGCTGCTTAATGTGGTCAACTTCTCGGCCACTTCGGGGCCACCGGACACCTCAAAAGCAATGATGGTGCCGAACCCGGGATACCGCGAGTAGACGACGCGATGATCTGACGAGAGCCGCTGATGCAATTCCTTGGCGTTGGCCTCAGCGCGATCGAGGCGGACGTGCAGCGTGCGCAGTCCGCGAGTAGCCAAGAACACCTCAAGCGCACCAGGCGTTGCACCCAGCCGAGTGCGGCGACGTTCCATCGTTCGACGTCCAGCCAGATCGCGGGTGACCACCGCACCGAGCAACACGTCACTATGTCCAGAGATCAACTTTGACGCGGAATGGACGACGACGTCGGCGCCCATTTCCAAGGGTCGCTGGCGAAGCGGCGTGGCGAAGGTGTTGTCGACCACGACGATCGTGTCTTGTGATGCCACGGCTCGACAGACGGCTTCAAGATCGGCTACTTGCAGCGTGGGATTGGTGGGAGTTTCGATCCACACAAGACTCGCGTTCTGGGCCGCGCGCACCAACTGCACGGTGTTCTCGACGTCGACTTCCTCGACCGTAAAAAACCCGCGGCGGGCACGTTCGCGGATGAGATCGAGTGTTCCGCTATACGCGGCGCGTGGGACGACGACGTGACCGTCGCGAGGAATCAGATCGACGACTGCAGCGGTGGCAGCCATTCCCGAGGCGAACGCGACACAGTGGCCGCCTTCGAGGCGACCAAGGGTGGTTTCAAAGCCGATCCACGCGGGGCTTCCACCCCGCGCATAGTCGCTGTCGGCTCCGGGGATAAGGGCGGACGCAGGAGTGATCGGCACATTGAGTGGCTGTCCTGCGTCCCTGGGTGGTCGGCCGGCGTAAACCGCGACCGTTTCTCGTGAGAGGTTGTCATGTCCAGGCATGTGGCCCATTGTGCCTGCGTCGGTAGGGTAGGCGGCAATGTCTGATCAAAATCTGGACTTGGTCCGCCCCCGTTTAGGGGTCATCTTCGGTGGTCGTTCCAGCGAACACGGGGTGTCATGCCTGACCGCCCGTGAAGTCTTGGCGGTCGTCGACACCGACCGATATGACGTTGTCCCGATCGGAATCGCGCGCGACGGTCGTTGGGTTCACGCTTCAGGCCACTTCGCTGAACTCGCGCCGGGCCAGCTTCCCGAAGTGGATGGCGATGCGCTCCCGTCGTTTGCGTGGGATGAGTTGCGGGACCTCGATGTCGTGTTTCCGCTCCTGCACGGGCCGTGGGGCGAAGACGGCACCGTCCAGGGGCTCCTCGAGATGGCGGGCGTGCGCTACGTGGGTGCGGGCGTGCTGTCCAGTTCGGTGGGCATGGACAAGCCATTCGCCAAGACGGTGTTCGCCGCAGGTGGAGTTCCGCAGCTAGCGCACGTCACGATCTTGCCCTGGGAGTGGAAGCGCGACCGGGCGAAGGTAGAGGCACGGGTACGAGCGTTGGGGCTTCCGGTCTTCGTCAAGCCTGCGCGCGCCGGTTCGAGTTCTGGTGTCCAGGTGGTCGAGTCCTGGGAAGAGTTCGGTGCCGCAGTCGACGCTGCCCGCGAATTCGATCCGAAGGTGCTGGTGGAGTCTGCGGCTAAGAACAAGCGTGAACTCGAATGTGGTGTGATCCAGCAGCCCGACGGCCGGCCGATGGCTTCGGTCGTTGGAGAGATCACGGTCGACGCCGAATCTGCGCACGAATTCTATGACTTCGAGGCCAAATACCTCGACGGCACGAGTGCCAATCTGATCCCGGCCGACATTGACGAGACGCTGTCCGAACGCATCCGCACACTTGCTGTGCAGGCATTTGAGGCTCTCGGCTGCGAGGGACTAGCGAGGGTCGACTTCTTCCTGACCTCATCTGCCCCTGGCGACGGCCTCGTGCTGAACGAGATCAATACGATGCCGGGGTTCACGCCGTTCTCGATGTTCCCGCGGCTGTGGGAGAAGTCCGGCGTTCCTTACGCCGAGCTCGTCGACCGACTCATCCAACTTGCGCTGGCTCGCGATCCAGGACTGCGCTAGCTGCTCACTGGGGCTAGTCACCTAGTGAGCTAGTCACTGACACGGAGAAGTGACGTGGGTGTGAGCTGAGACTGCTGGCGCGAGATCGACGAGTACGGCTCCCGCCGGATCGATCGTCGACGGCACTGTGACGCTCACATACGGCGTTCGACCGATGGTGGTGAAGCGGTGGAATCCGTCGTCCAGTTTCTCCGTCAGCCACCCCACCCCGTCGACCTCATCGCAGGTTGAAGTGGGAGTCAGCGCTTTCGGGCGGGTCACGCCGCAGCGCAACTCAATGCGCGGATCACCCCACGCCGCGACACGTTCGCTATCGACCGGCGTCTGGTCCTCATTGGCGACGAATTCAGGAAGGTCGTCGACCAATTCGCGGCAGGGAACGTCCGTGTTGGGTTCTGTGGGGAAGTCGTAGAGCCCGTGACCGCAGCCGGTGAGGACTGCCGCCGCAAGGGCGGTGGCGAGGACGCGCCGCACGTCAAATGCGAACGACCGGGCAGGTCAACGTCCGCGTGATGCCGGGAACCTGCTGGATTTGCGAAACGACCAACGCGCCGAGCTCGTCAACGCTCGCACCTTCGGCGCGAATGATGACGTCGTAGGGACCGGTGACGTCCTCGGCGGTCACAACGCCGCTGATCTTGCCGATCGCCACCGCAACCTCTGCCGCCTTGCCGACCTCGGTCTGGACGAGCACATACGCCTGAACTGACATGGTTCCTCCTCGTCGCGCCACGGTTGGTTCTACCGCCACGTTAGCCGATTCTCCTGCGAGAATGACCAGCATGACTGCGGGCGGACCAACGATCGGCGATGTGGGGGAGTTCGGGCTGATTGAGGCGCTCACAGCGCACATCAGCACGAGCCCGGCGATCCTGATCGGTCCGGGCGACGACGCGGCCCAGGTGGCGACCGGGGCGATGGGCACTTTGGTGTCAACTGACCTACTGATCGAGAACCGGCACTTCCGCCGCGACTGGTCCAGTGCGTATGAAATTGGTCGGAAGGCTGCTGCCTGCAATCTGTCCGATATCAACGCGATGGGTGGCCAGGCATCTGCGCTCACCGTCGGCTTTGCTGCGCCAGCCAATCTCCCAGTCGAATGGGCAGTTGACCTCGTCAAAGGCATGGAAGAAGAAGCCGCGAAGGTCGGCGCTCACATTGTTGGCGGCGATGTTTCGGCGGCTGAGTCCATCGTGATCGCGGTGACGGCCCTCGGTAAGGCGACCCGCGTCGTGACTCGTGACGGCGCCAAGGTGGGCGACGTGGTGGCATTCGCCGGGACGCTCGGATTGGCCGCCGCCGGATATGCGGCGCTTAGTCGGGGATTTCGCTCTCCCAAGGTCGCGGTCGATGCGCATCGCATTCCGACTCCGCCCTATGCCGCTGGGCCACAGGCAGCTGAGGCCGGAGCCAACGCCATGACCGACGTCAGTGATGGGCTGTTGGCCGACGTGGGCCACATCGCCAAGGCATCGGACGTTTCAATCGACCTTGACCCAACAGCCTTCGAAGTAAGTCAGGCAATCGCGACCGTGGCCGAGGCGCTACAGACAGATCCGCTGAAGTTCGTGCTGACCGGAGGCGATGACTACGCGCTGGTCGCAACATTCTCACCCGTGGCGACGATTCCCGACGGCTGGACGGCCATC
The DNA here is from genome assembly GCA_040392565.1 of Aeromicrobium sp. Classification (GTDB taxonomy): domain Bacteria; phylum Actinomycetota; class Actinomycetes; order Propionibacteriales; family Nocardioidaceae; genus Aeromicrobium. Next base: position 5,623 of record JBEBVW010000056.1, read on the forward strand.
GGCTCAGTCCGCCCAGGCTCTGGCGTCACCGTCGACGGCGCCACCTACGAACACACCCCCGGCCACACCCACTTCTAGTCCCCGCTGAGTGACACGTTTTTGCAGGTTTTCGGCGGTAAAACCTGCACAAACGTGTCACTCAGCGGGGGATTAATGCAAACAGCGACCTCGAATGGATCGAGGTCGCTGACTGCTGGGTCTGCGGTTGGCGTGAGCCGGGTGGGGTCAGCGAGTGACCTTGCCCGCCTTCAAGCACGAGGTGCAGACGTTAAGGCGCTTCGGGGTGCCGCTAACGACAGCCCGGACGCGCTGGATGTTGGGGTCGAAACGACGCTTAGTGCGTCGGTGCGAGTGGGAGACGTTATGGCCGAAGCCGGGTCCCTTGCCGCACACGTCACAGACCGCTGCCACGGGACACTCCTGAACGCTGAGACTTCAAATGGAATTCGTCGCAGGCCGAGGCCATCGCGACAACTGCTCAAGAATAGCCGACGGACTGCACGGATTCATAATCGGCACCGGTAGCCTCGCCTCATGGCTCTGGTGCTCAACGCTGAAGCGTTCCGCGCCTGGACTCGTCTTTGTGCCGATTCGTTGTCGCAGGCCCGCAATGAAATCGATGCACTGAACGTGTTTCCAGTCCCCGACAGCGACACAGGAACGAATGCGGCGTTGACGTTTGCCGCTGGGGCCGAAGCCGTTGCGGCGCTGCCCTCCGACGTCGACCACCTCGTCCTTTTCAAGGCATACGGCGATGGGCTGCTCACCGGAGCGAAAGGCAACTCAGGCGTCATCTTGTCGCAGTTGGTGCGTGCTTGTTTCCGCGAACTGCCACGCGACGGTTCAGTCACCGCAGCGCACGTAGCCGCGGCATTCACCGCCGCAGCAGACGCTGCCTGGGCGGCCGTGGGCGAGCCGGTTGAGGGAACGATCCTGTCGGTCGCCCGCGCCGCAGCCGACGGTGCTGAACTATCGGCCAAATCTGGCCGTCATCCCAAACAGGTTTTCAGCGACGCAGCCGCTGCGGCCCGTGAAGCGTTGGCGCGCACGCCCCAGCAGATGGAACGACTGGCCAGGGCCGGAGTCGTCGATGCAGGTGGCCGCGCCTTGGTGGTGGTGCTGGACGCCACCGATCAGGCTCTGACAGGAACACTTCCCGCCCCGACGCAGGCCCGAGTTCCGGTGCCCATCCACCAAGCCGGCGACGACTTCGTGGAGGGTGGCCCGGCCTATGAGGTCATGTATCTCCTCGAGGCCGATGACGACACGATCCCGGAATTACGCCGAGCGCTGACGCCTCTGGGCGACTCTCTGGTCGTTGTCGGTGGTGATCGGCTGTGGAACGTCCATGTCCACGTCGACAACGTTGGCGCAGCAATCGAGGCCGGAATGGCCGCCGGCCGGCCATATCGCATCGCAGTGACCCACTTCGCCGAACAGATCGCCCGGCAACAGCAGGCCAAGCGTCGTGGCGGCCGCGTCGTGCTCGCTGCGACGACAGGCGCCGGGCTTGCGCAGCTGTGCCGAGACTCTGGTGCCGAACCGCTCGAGTTCACCCGTGCCCAGCCGCTGACCGTCGAGCGTATGGCCGGGGCGCTGGCTGAAACAGGTGCCGATGAGGTCATCGTGCTGCCTAACAATCACCGTTTCGTCCGACTCTTTGAAGCGGCGGCGCAGGAAGCTCGCCAAGGCGGTGCGCGTGTTGCAGTGATCCCCACCCATGCACAAGTGCAGGGGCTGGCGGCGCTCGCGGTGCACGACCCCGGTTTGCCGTTCGACGATGTCGTCGTCGCCATGTCAAGCGCCGCGGCACACACTCAGCACGGTGCCGTGACGGTTGCCACCGAACCGGGCATGACGATGGTCGGTCCCTGTGAAGTCGGCGATGTGCTCGGCGTGATTGCGGGCGACTTCGCGATCGTCGGATCCGATCTGGCGATCGTCACCGAGCAGGTACTTGAGCGCATCATGTCACCGGCGGCTGAGATGGTGACGATTGTGTTGGGTGAAGGCGGCGACGCAGCAGTCGAGCAGCAGATCGAGGCGTACCTGCGCGAGGTCCGCCCCGATGTTGATCTCATCGTTTATGAAGGTGGCCAGGAGAACTACCCGATGTTCCTGGCCGTCGAATAGGGGCGTTGCGTGCGCGTCACCATGGACAGCAAGGTCCGCACCGTCGTGGGTGCAAAGGACAAACTGCTGGAGAAACTCGGCATCGAAACCATCGGCGATCTGGTGCGGCACTATCCGCGACGCTATGTCGAATTAGGCAAACCCACCGATTTGAGCGGCTTGCGCCCAGGCGAGTACGTCACAGTTCTGGCCGAGGTTGTCAGTGCGCAGGTGCTTCCCTTCAAGAATCAGCCCAAGCGCAATCGCACTGAAGTTGTAGTCACCGACGGCAGAGCTCGGCTCAACTTGACGTTTTTCAATCAGCCATGGTTGGCCAAGAAGTTGTTGCCGGGCGTGCAAGGCCTGTTTGCTGGCGAGCTGGGCTTGTTCAACAACGTCTTGCAGTTGGCCAGTCCTCAAGTCGATCTCCTCACCGGAGACCAAGAAGCCACCGATTCTCGACTGTCGCGTGGAGTCCTGCCGCTGTACCCGGCCACCGCGAAGCTCACATCCTGGCAAATTGCCAATGCTGTTGAGCAGGCGCTCGATGTGCTGGATGACGTTCCCGACCCCATCCCTTCCACACTGGCTGAAGCGCGCGGGTTGCCGAATGCGGCAGCCGCACTGGAATCGATTCACCGGCCTACGTCGATCGCCGAGGCGATGCGAGCGCGCGATCGTTTCCGATTCGAAGAGGCGTTCATCGTGCAGGCGGTGTTCGCGCAGCGTCGCCACATCACGTCGCTGCAGCGCGCCACACCGCGTGCAGTCGCTGCTGGGGGACTGCGGGAGCGTTTCACAGCACAATTGCCGTTCACGTTGACGGGCGGCCAGCAGGCGGTAGTCGACGACATCACCGAAGATCTCGCGTCGTCGCGCCCCATGCACCGGCTGCTGCAGGGAGAGGTCGGCTCGGGCAAGACGGTCGTGGCGTTGTTGGCGATGCTGCAGGTGGTTGACTCTGGCGGCCAATGTGCGCTGCTGGCGCCCACGGAAGTGCTCGCTGCCCAGCATCACCGCAGCATCACTGCGATGCTCGGCGATCTCGCTAAGGGCGGCATGCTCGGTGGCGCTGACGGCGCCACCCGGGTGCGTCTGCTGACCGGTTCGATGGGAGCGGCCGCACGCAAGGAATCGCTGCTTGATGCGGCTTCGGGCGAAGCTGGCATCGTCATCGGAACCCACGCCCTGATCCAAGATCACGTGCAGTTTGCCGAGCTCGGATTGCTGGTGGTCGATGAACAGCACCGTTTCGGTGTTGAACAGCGCGCCGCGTTGGTCGACCGTGCCGACGTCACCCCGCACGTGCTGGTCATGACCGCCACCCCCATTCCGCGCACCATTGCGATGACGGTGTTCGGCGATCTTGAGGTGTCCACGCTCACCGAACTGCCTGCCGGCCGCCAGCCGATTCAGACCACCGTCGTCCCGGCGGCCGAACGTCCGGCATGGCTCGATCGGGCGTGGGAACGAGTGCGCGAAGAAGTCGGCAAGGGACGGCAGGCCTATGTCGTGGTGTCGCGCATCGGCGGCGATGAGAGTGCCTCGGACACCAAGGCGTTGACCGACGTTTTCGACGATCTTTCCGCCGGTCCGCTTGCTGGGGTTCGAGTCGCGCCGCTGCACGGCCGCATGGCGCCAGACGAGAAGGACACCACCATGACTCGATTCGCTGCCGGCGAGATCGACGTTCTGGTGGCTACGACGGTGGTTGAGGTCGGCGTCGACGTTCCCAATGCAACCGTCATGGTCATCCTCGACGCTGACCGATTCGGCATCTCGCAGCTGCACCAGCTGCGTGGCCGTGTGGGTCGAGGAAGCGAGGCAGGCCTGTGTCTGCTGGTCACCGAATCGGAGGCGGATTCTCCGGCCAGAGAACGTCTGGACGCGGTTGCCTCCACCACCGATGGGCTCGAACTATCGCGGCTCGATGTCGAACTGCGTCGTGAGGGCGATGTGCTCGGTGCTCGTCAGTCAGGCGTACGTTCCAGTCTGCGGTTGCTCTCAGTGGTTCGTGACGGAGATGTCATCGAGGCCGCCCGCGAAACCGCCACTGCGTACGTCGAAAACGACCCAGATTTGACCGGCGCTCCCGCGTTGGCAGCCGCCGTGCATCAACTGGAGCAATCCGATCAGGCCGACTATCTGGAGCGCACATGACGCGCATCATTGCCGGCCGGTTCGGTGGGCGACAGATCAGCACGCCCAAGGGGAGTGGCACTCGGCCCACAAGCGACCGGGTGCGTGAGGCAATGTTCTCCTCGCTGGAATCTGAGCTTTCTGGCTTCGACGGCGTGCGGGTGTTGGATCTGTTTGCTGGCTCCGGGGCACTCGGCTTGGAGTCGCTTTCTCGTGGCGCAATCCATGCAACGTTCGTCGAGTCCGACGCCCGAGCCGCTGCCGTCATCAAGTCGAATGTCCGCGCTCTCGGACTCGACAACGCTGATGTCGTGCGCGGCACGGCGAGCGCATTTGCCGAACGAATGATTGATCCCCGATTCGATCTGGTCTTCCTCGATCCGCCCTATCCCTTGGCCACCGAGCAGGTTCAGGCGCTGGTACGCAAACTTGCTGCTGGGATCGGTGCGGGCAGGCTGTTCGTCGTCGAACGATCATCGCGAGACCCATTCACCTGGCCCGAGGGTGTCGAGGAGGTCCGCAGCAAGAAGTACGGCGAGACCACGATTTGGTACGGACGTTCGTTGATAGAGTCGCCAGCGTGACCACCGTCGTGTGCCCCGGCTCCTTTGACCCGGTGACCAATGGCCATCTGGACATCATTGAGCGCTCCGCGCGACTGTTCGACCATGTCGTCGTCGCAGTACTCGTCAATGAGAACAAGAAAGGTTTGTTCCCGATTGCCGAGCGCCTCGAAATGATTGACGAGGCCACCGCTCACCTGCCGAACGTCAGCACTGGGTCGTTTACCGGTCTACTCGTCGACTTCTGCACGCAGAACGGCATTGACGCCATCGTCAAGGGCCTGCGCGCGGTGACCGACTTCGATTACGAGCTACAGATGGCGCAGATGAACGGCAGCCTCACTGAGGTCGACACTGTCTTCATCCCCACCTCGCCGGAGTACTCGTTCCTGGCGTCGAGTCTGGTTAAGGAAGTTGCCAAGCACGGTGGCGACGTCTCCGCCCTCGTCCCCTCCCACGTCCTCCAGCGCCTCACCACCGCCTTCGCTTAACCCCACGCTGGTGGTTGAGGTGCGAGGAACGAGCCTCGAAACCATCAGTTGCTGCGCCCGGTGATTTCGAGGCGCGCACCTCAATCAGCGAGGTTGCGCAAGCACCGTTGGTTGAGGTGCCCGAGGAACGAGGGCCTCGAAACCCTAGTTAGTCAGGCAGGATCGGCTGGGGATCGCGCTGACGTTGACCGAGTTGGACAGCTCGCTTGACGGCCGCAGCTCCGAACTTGTCGCGTACGGCGTCGATGGTGTCGTCGAGTGACGGCGTATCGGTGACGTCGAGGGGGAGCAGGAGTTGCGATGGATTGTCGTCCAGACCTCCAACGCTGACGCCAATCAACGTGCAGCCACGTTCGGTGATGTCATCTCGCCGCGACCGCAGAAGACTATGAGCCACATCGAGTAGATCTCCCGTGTGAGCGGTGGGTCGGGCCAGTGTGCGCGAACTGGTGGAACGGCTGAAGTCGTCGAACCGCAGGCGCACGGTGACGGTGGCGCCGGTGCGTCCGGCATTGCGGAGACGGCGCGCTACTCGATCGACGAGTCCCAGGAGCACGGTCTGCAACTGTTCGTCGGTGTGCGGACCACGGCCGAGCGCGTGCTGGGCGCCCATCGAACCGCGCCGCACGCCGGTGCGCACCCGCCGCGGATCGTTGCCCTGTGCAAGCGCGTGCAGATGGCGACCAGTTCCGCGCCCGACGAGTGACTCGAGGTCGACCAGATCGATGTGGGCCATCTGGCCAACTGTCGTGATGCGGGCCGCGTGAAGTTTGGCCGCAGTGACCTTGCCGACGCCCCACAACCGTTCGACAGGCAGCGCATGCAGGAACAGCATCTCGGCGTCGACAGGCACGACCAAGAGCCCATCGGGCTTGGCCGACGCACTGGCGATCTTGGCCAGGTATTTGGTGCGAGCAACACCGACTGAAATCGGCAGTCCAACACGATCGCGCACATCGTCTCGCAGCTGTGAGGCGATTTGTGCCGGTGTCTGACTTCGTAGCCGCAACAACCCGCCAACCTCGAGAAAGGCCTCGTCGATTGAAATTCCTTCGACCAGGGGAGTGGTGTCGCGAAATACCTCAAACACTGCACGACTGGCTTCGGTGTACGCCGAGAACCGTGCCGGAACGAAGATCGCGTCCGGGCACAGGGCCTTGGCTTGCCTGCCTCCCATCGCGGTGCGCACTCCACGTGCCTTCGCCTCATACGTCGCAGCCAGAACCACACCACCGCCGACAATGACAGGCCGGCCCCGCAATCGCGGGTCATCGCGCACCTCGACAGACGCAAAGAACGAGTCCAGATCGGCATGCAGCACGGTCCCGCTCGCTGCCGCATCCATGTGCGCAGCCTCTCAGTCTGCACCGACAGATTGGCCGATTCGTCGTGGGCGGGTCGTTCCCTGTAACATGGACTGTCGGTCTGCTTGCAGACTGACATTGATCAATCGCGCGCCTGGAACGGAAGAGCATCGTGCAACCGGGACCATGGATGGTCGAGACCCGAGGATGGGGCCGACAAC
>JBEBVW010000057.1:0-12357 GCA_040392565.1 Aeromicrobium sp.
AGGTAGCTCAGTTGGTACGAGCGTCCGCCTGAAAAGCGGAAGGTCGCCGGTTCGACCCCGGCCCTGGCCACAGAAAGTGAATGGCCCTGGCCACAGAAAGTGAATGGCCCTGGCCACAGAAGTGAATGGCCCTGGCCACAGAAGTGAATGGCCCTGGCCACAGAAAATGCGGCTACTCGCCCCACGTCATCGAGATCACTTCAAATGTGGCGGCGTGAGTAGTGCCGAGTCGAGAACCGGCTGGTCGCGACATGCCTTCAAGGAACTCGGCGGGGTCGAAGTGTTCCCAGCCGAGGCCGTCGATGTAGGCGCGATGGGCTTCAAGTGACGCAACGCCGCGGTCGAAGGTGGCGGTGGTGTCGGCGGCATGTTGGGCCAGTGGCGAGCCGGCAACCCACACCTGCCGGACGCCACCCCAGGGTTGTAGCCCGTCGGTGAGTTGTTCGGGATGGATCCACCGGTTCCCGGCAGCTTGGGCAGCGTGGATGACGGCACGTCCGACTGCGATGTGGTCGGCTTGGTTGTAGGTGTTGCCACCCCAGGTGTCGTGGTGATTGCCGGTGATCACGATGTCGGGACGAAACTGACGGATCTGGTGCGCGATTGCTGCACGCAGCGGGATAGAGAACTCGATGATGCCGTCGGGGAAGCCAAGAAACTCCACCGATTCGACACCCACGACTCGGGCCGACTCGATCTGTTCGGCTTCGCGCACCTGGCGGCACTCATCTGGGTCGAGTGCGTCGATGCCAGCTTCGCCGCTGCTGACCATGCAGTAGCCGACAGACTTGCCCTGATCAGTCCATCGTGCGACGGCTGCAGCGGCACCGAATTCGACGTCGTCGGGGTGTGCGACGACGACAAGTGCGCGGTCCCAGTCTTCGTTGACGGGCGACAGTGGTGCTGGCATATCAGTCATGTTGGCCACGGTAGCGCGAGTTACCGACGGCCGAGTTTTTCGAGTAGTAGCGCTTCGGCGATGCAGACTCGTTCGAACTCTCCGAGGTGGAGGCCTTCGTCGATGCCGTGGGCGCGAGTGTCGGGGTCTTCTACGCCGGTGACCAAGATGGCTGCAGCGGGGAATGCGTTGGCGAACTCGGCGATGAACGGGATTGAGCCGCCCATGCCCATATCGACGGGGTCGGTGCCGTCCCACGCCTCGCGGAAGGCTGCGCGCGCAGCGTCGTAAGCAGGCCCCGTGGCGTCGATGGCGTACGGCTGACCAGTCTCGCCAAGCTCGATGTCGACCTGGGCACCGAATGGCGCGTGCGCCTTGAGGTGAGCGGCCAGGGCTTCGAGGTGCTGGTTGGCGTCACCACCGGGTGCCACGCGCAGGCTGATCATGGCGCGAGCCGACGGAGCGAGCGTGTTCGACGCGTCGGCCACGGGCGTTGCATCGATACCGATGACCGAGATGGCCGGCTGAGCCCAGAGGCGCTCGACGACGGTGCCGGTACCGATCTGCTGGACGCCGTCGAGAATCGACGACTCGGCTCGCAGGCGGTCTTCCGGATAGACCAGATCGGCGGCAGTGCCGGTGTGCAGGCCTTCGACGGCAACGGAGCCGTCGTCGTTGTGGAGCGTCGCGATGAGTCGGCACAGCGTGGTGAGCGCATCAGGCACGACTCCACCCCACAAGCCAGAGTGAACTGCATGTTCAAGCGTGCGTACTGTGACCACGCAATCGGCCAGGCCGCGCAGTGAAACCGTCAACGCTGGAACGCCGATGTCCCAGTTGGCCGAATCGGCGATGACGATGGCGTCTGACGCCAGCAGGTCTTGATATTTCTCCAAAAACGGACCCAGACTGGGCGACCCAGATTCTTCTTCACCCTCGACGAAGACAGTTACGCCGACCGGGGGATTGCCCTCGTGGGCGCGGAACGCCGCTAGGTGCGCCGCCAAGCCGGCTTTGTCGTCTGCGGCACCACGTCCGAATAGTCGATCGCCGCGGCGGGTGGGCTCGAACGGTGGCGACGTCCACAGCGCCGGATCTCCAGTGGGCTGCACGTCGTGGTGGGCGTAGAGCAGCACCGTGGGTGCGCCCTCGGGCGCCGGGTGTTGGGCGATGACCGCCGGTGCGCCTCCAGCTTCCATGATCCGCACGTCAGCGAAGCCGGCCGCACGCAACTGGTCGGCCGTGAACTCCGCGGACTTGTCCACGTCAGCACGATGTTCCGGCTGGGCGTACACCGACGGGATCCGGACGTGTTCTTCCAGGCCCGTCAGAATCTCGGGCATCAGTGCGCGCACGCGCTCAACGAGCGGGTTGGTCGTGGTCATGGTTCCATCATGACCACGCCGGCCTAGCGCCTCAGGGCAGGGTCATTGTCAGCTTGACGAGGTTGTGGTCTGACGGGATCGGCTTGATGAAATAGCCGCTGGAGTCCAGGTTAAGGACCGTCTCCCACTCGACCAGCCCGAACTGGCTGCTGCTCACCAAGATGTAATCGAGGTAGGAGCCGATGGTGTACGAGGCGTCCACCGTCTCGGGCTTGGAACTCCAATTGTTCTTGCTGTTGAAGCGATGGTTGATCGAGGACTCCGACAGCGGTGAGCCCTTGTACTTATAGCTGTTGACCAGCGGATCAATGAATCCGCCGACCTCGGTGAAGCGCGTGTGAGCCTTGTTGACAGAGAACTTCGACGATGAGAAGTCACCCACGAGGACGACGGGGAGATCGTCGGTGTTCTGCTCGTCGATCTCGTCCAAGATCAGCTGCGCCATTTCCTCGCGCAGGTTCTGGTTTGACTCGCCGGGTTCCATATGGGCATTGGCGACGAAGAATTGTTTGTTCGTGCCAAGGTGTTCAAACGTCGCCCAGTTCATGAACCGAGTCGAACCGCCCGAGTTGCTGTTGTCGTCGAGCTTGATGGCTCCGGAACGCACCAGTTCGACGGTTTCGGAGTTGTACATGATGCGGGTGTTACCGCTGGCGCCGTTCTCGCATGCGTCGCCGGCAACCGCACCGGTATCGCAGTATCGAGTGTTGTTGGTGAGCGCGTATGGTGCACCAACTTCGAGTTCCAAATCGTTGAACTGAACCATGCCAGATGCCGTGTATTTCGAATTACCAGCTGATGCCTCTTGTAGTCCGACGACGTCGAGCTGTTCGTTCCTGATCTGCCCGGCAACGGCACCGACGCGGTCGCGCCACGGCTTAGCGGTGTAGCTCGCCACCGTCACGTTGAAGCTGCCGATGCGGAGGAGTTCGGAGAGTTGGGCGCCGAACTGGTAGGTGATCGGGTCCGTCGATGTGCCGTACTTGGTGTTCACCACGACGTTGGCGAGTTCGTATTCCTTGGGGTGCGAGGGCACGGTGACGGTCATCTTGGTGCTGGAACTGACCTTGACCTTCGGGGACTTACGTGCGCCGAACATGACGGAGGAAACCGACTTGAAGGATGTGCCGTAGACAGTGATCGAGCCTCCACCGCTGGACTTGCCCTGCGACTTGCTCAGGCTGGTGATGGTGGGTGGGGCGACGTACGTGAAGTTGTCCTTTGAGGTGTTCTTTGAGGTTTTGAACGATGTGGACGTCGGCGTCTTGACCCGGATGTTGACCTTGCCGGCCGCTGCCGCGGGTGCATAGGCGTAGAGCTTCTTGCTGGACGAGTAGGTCACCGATGTGGCAGGCACGTCACCAAAGACCACCGTTGACGCACGCGTGAAGTACTTGCCGGAGATCTTGACCTTGGTGCCGCCGAGCGTGCTGCCGGTCGTCGGTGAAATCGAGTAGACCTTAGGCGTCTTGGTCGCCGCCTGGGCCGGTGTCGGCGCGAGGAGCGCAGCCGTCACGGCGAGCAGCGTCAACAAGGCACCCAGCAAGCGGCGGAATGGCATGGCGGTCTCTCCAGTTCATCCCCCCAAGATGTTGGTCAAGGCTACTGGAAACCAGGTGCAGCGCACATCGGCGACCTTGGGATTCAGACGAAAGAAGGCCCTACGACGTGCGTAGGACCTTCTGTGCTTTGCGACCCCGACGGGACTCGAACCCGCGACCTCCGCCGTGACAGGGCGGCGCGCTAACCAACTGCGCCACGGGGCCTCATTGCGGACGCAACTCTATCCCACCCAGTTCGGCAAGGACAAAACGGGTCCTGATGATGGACGCATCGTTGATGTTCACCGCCGATCAGTACAGACTGGCTGGAGCCTGCCGGGCGTCAACATCACTGCCTACCTCCCGTGAGGACCGCATGATCGAGTACCGCAATGTCGGCAAGACGTTCCCCGACGGGACGTGCGCAGTGGGTGATTTTTCGTTGACCTTGCCGTCGCGAAGCACGACGGTTCTCGTGGGATCGTCCGGTTGCGGCAAGACGACGTTGTTACGCATGGTGAACCGGATGGTCGACCCGTCGTCGGGTCAGGTGCTGATTGACGACGAAGACATCGCAGGCGTCGACCGGGTCAAATTGCGACGACGTATTGGCTACGTCATGCAGCACGCCGGGTTGCTTCCGCACCGCACCGTGGTCGACAACGTCGGGACTGTGCTCCGACTCAACGGCGTCGGAAAGCACGATGCGCGCGAACGCGCCTTGGCGATGCTGTCGGTCGTTGGCCTCGACCCAACAATCGCCGACCGCTATCCCAGCCAGTTGTCGGGCGGCCAACAGCAGCGCGTGGGCGTCGCGCGTGGGCTGGTGACTGATCCGAACATCTTGTTGATGGACGAACCGTTCGGCGCGGTCGATCCCATCGTGCGCGAGGAACTGCAGAAAGAGCTTCTGCGGTTGCAGCGCGAACTGGGCAAGACCATCGTGTTCGTGACCCACGACATCGATGAAGCATTCCTGCTTGGCGACCAAGTCGTGATCCTGCGGACCGGGGGCGAGATTGCGCAGGTGGGAACACCGGCCGACATCATTGCGCACCCAGCCGATGACTTCGTTCGGTCGTTTATTGGTCTGGACAAGGGGCGACGCGAGTTGCGCATCGAAGAACGAGATGGTGTGCAAGTTGTCGTCGACGCCTCTGGTCGTGCCGCGGGAGTGCTCAAGCCGTGACCTGGGTTTCGGACAATCTCGATCTGCTGCGGGAGTTGTTCCTTCGACACGCCTGGATCAGCGCTCTCTCGACGCTGATCGGTTTCGCTGTTGCCGTGCCGATCGGGTGGTATGCGCACCGTCACCCTCGCCTGCGCGGGATCTCCGTGGCGCTGGTGGGTGTGCTCTACACGATCCCGTCGTTGGCGCTGTTCGTCCTGCTGCCGGGCATTCTCGGCACCGGGATCCTGAGCACGGTCAACGTAATAGTCGCTTTGTCGACATATGCTGCGGCCGTCATGGTTCGCACTGCGGTCGACGCGTTCGATTCGGTGTCGCCGCCGGTGCTGGACGCAGCGACTGCGTCCGGCTTCAGCTCCTCGCAAAGAACCCTGCGCGTCGAACTTCCGCTGGCCGGACCGGTCCTGCTCGCCGGCGTGCGGGTGGTGTCGGTGAGCACCGTCAGCATGCTCAGCGTTGCCAGCCTGATCGGCGTAGCGAATCTGGGTTCGCTGTTCACCGACGGATTTCGCCGCGACATCGTTGATGAGATCGTCGCCGGCATCGCTGCGATTGTGTTGTTGGCGATCGTCCTAGACGTGCTGATCGTGCTTGCGGGTCGGCTGCTGATGCCCTGGTCACGAGTTGTGGTGGGGGCGAATCGATGAGCGTCTTGAACGACACGATCGATTGGTTGGCCGATGCGGCCAGCCTGAGCGGTGACGACAGCATCTCGAACCGCGTGCTCGAACATCTTGGCTACACCGTGGAAACGGTCGCGATAGCGTCGGTGATCGCGATTCCGCTGGGTCTGTGGATTGGCCACACGGGACGTTTCAAGTTGATCGCAGTAGGCGCGACGGGTGCCATGCGGGCGCTGCCGACATTGGGCCTCTTGACCCTCATCGGCCTGTACTTGGGCATCGGACTGACCGCACCGCTTGTGGCGCTGGTCGTCTTGGCGATCCCGCCCCTGCTCGCTGGCGCCTACGCCGGCATCGAAGCTGTCGATCCGCAAACCGTCGACGCGGCACGGTCGATGGGGTTCACCGAATGGCAGATTCTCACGCGAGTCGAGGTGCCGTTGGGCCTGGCGATCATCGTTGGCGGCATTCGCTCGGCGGTCTTGCAGGTCGTGGCCACAGCGACGGTGGCTGCGTACGTCGGTCTGGGCGGGCTGGGCCGTTACTTGATCGACGGGCAGGCGGTCAGCGACTATCCGCAGATGGCCGGTGGATCCTTCCTGGTCGTGGTGCTCGCGTTGATCCTCGACGCTGTTTTCGCGGGCCTCCAAGCGTTGGCGACCAGGAACCATCGCCCGTCGCGCCACCCCCTGACTGTCTGACCACCCAATTGTCTGTGCCCTGCATGACACTGAAGTACTCCCACAGAGAGAAGCGAATATGTTCACACGAAAGATGACCTCGGCGGTTGCCGTCGCTGCCCTTGCGCTGGCCACGCTCGCTGCCTGCGGCGATTCCGATCCCACTGACTCCGGTTCGTCAGACTCAGGCAGCATCACGGTCGGTTCGGCTGCGTTCCCTGAGGCAGAGATCCTCGCCGAAATTTACGCTCAGGGCCTGGAGGCAGAGGGCATCAAAGTCGATCGCAAGCTGAACACCGGCCCGCGCGAGGTCTATATCAAGGCGTTGGAATCGGGAGAGATCGATCTGGTCCCGGAGTACTCGGGCAATTTGCTCTCCTACTACGACCCAAAGACCACCGCTACATCTGCGGACGAAATCGAAGACGCGCTGGATGACGCTTTGCCCGACTCACTGGAGGCGCTCGATGCTTCAGCGGCCGAAGACAAGGATTCGCTCAACGTCACCAAAAAGTTCTCCGATGACAACGGCGTCACGTCGATCGCCGATCTGAAGAAGGTCGACGGCCTCAAGCTGGGCGCCAACCCAGAGTTCAAGACGCGTTCCTACGGAATCCCCGGCCTAGAGAAGGTGTACGGGATCACCGGCATCAAGTTCACGCCCATCAGCGACGGCGGCGGACCGCTGACGCTGAAGGCGTTGCTTGATGGTGACGTCGATGTTGCCGATATTTACTCCACCACCCCCTCCATCGCGGCCAATAATCTGGTCACGCTTGAGGATCCGGAGAACTTGATCGCCGCCCAGAACGTCCTGCCCTTGATCCGTGACGACAAAGCATCGGACAAGGTCGAGGACATTCTGGACAAGATCTCGGCTGCGCTCACCACCGAAGACCTGATGGCACTCAATGCCGAGAATCAGGGCGAAAAGAAGGCTAAGCCGGCTGATCTCGCCAAGAAGTGGCTGACGGAGAAGGGGCTGATCTAGTCACCCTTCGGTCAGGCCGATGCGCTGGTGGAGCCTCCGCAAAGGAGCGGGGGCCCACCAGTTGGCGCGGCCGAGCATTGCCATCAGGGAAGGAACCAGGAGCGCTCGCACGATCGTGGCGTCGATCAGCACGGCCACGGCGGTGCCGACGCCGAGTTCCTTGATGAAAATGATTTCCGATGTGGCGAACGAACCCAGCGCAATCGCGAACAGCAGAGCCGCCGCTGTCACGATGCGACCGGTTCGCTGAACGCCCAGCGCCACGGCTTCTCGCTCGCCCGCGCCGTTGTCGCGGGCCTCCTTGATGCGAGTGAGCAAGAAAACCGCGTAGTCGGTCGATAGGCCAAACGCCACAGCGAAGAGGAACACCGGTTGGCTCGATTCCAGGCCACCTTGGCTGGTGTAGTTGAGCAGGCCCTCGAATCGACCGTCCTGGAAGATCAGCACCAAGACGCCGAACGTGGCCGAGATCGTCAGCAGGTTCATGATCAGCGCCTTGATCGGCAGAACCACCGAGCCAGTCATGACGAACAGGGCGACGAACGTCAGCACCGCGAGAATCGCTACTGCGGGAACGATGCCGTCCATGATCGAGGCCACTTGATCGACCTGTTCGGCTGTCTGCCCGCCCACGAGAGCTGTGCCGGGCGCCGCAACGTCGCGCACAGCGTCCACCAGATCGAGGGTGCGTTCGTCCAGCGTCGACTGCGCCGGGACGACGTCCACCTGCCAGGTTTCCGCTCCCAGATAGCGAGGCTCGGTGACCTGTTGAACGTTGTCGAGGGCGCTGAGTCGATCGGCATAACCAGCGACTTCGGCACTGGCCGATTTCGGCGCATCGACGGCAATGACCAAGGGGGACGATTCGGCGCCCTCGAACTCGGCCCGCAGCGTGGAGTCAACGACCTTGGCAGATGCCGAATCGGGAAGCACCGTCGCGTCGACTCCCGTGAACTTCACGCCGAGGAACGGCAGGCCGAGCGCAATCAACACCGCCGCGCCAGCCAGCGCGGTGCCCACGCGGTACTTCATGACGAAGTGGGAAAGTCGGTACCAGAAACCGTGGGTTTCGGCGCGTGAGTCGGCCTCTTGGGCGCGTTTCCAGCGGGCCGGGGCCAGGGCGTTGACTCGGTGCTGCAGCACGGCGAAGAGCGACGGAAGAACCAGTAGCGAAACTGCAGCAGCTACCAGCGCAACGACCGTGACGCCGATGCCCATGGAGTACAGGAATCGCAGAGGGAAGACCAGCAGCGCGAGCCCTGCGCCGGCGACGGTCAGTGCAGAGAACAACACAGTTCGTCCGGCTGTGGCCACCGTGTTCTTCACAGCTTCTGCGCCCGGCCCGACGCGCACGAGTTCTTCGCGGAACCGCGACACCATGAACAGCGAGTAATCGATCGCCAGACCGAGGCCAAGACCGGTGATCAGATTCAGCGCGAAGATCGAAACGCCCACGCTTTCGTTGATGACGCGGACGACCAGCAGCGACGAGACAATCGTGAGGCCACCAACCAACAGCGGCAGTAGCGCCGACACTGCAGACCGAAACACCCACAGCGAGATGAGGAAGAGCAGCGGGAACGCGATGATTTCGGCTCGGATGATGTCGCTTTCCACCTGCTCGTTGACCTGCTGATACGCAGGTCCCGCTCCGCCGATCGTGACGCCCTTGACGTCGCCGAGCTTCTCGCGCAGCACTTCGGTGGTGTGGTCGTCGTCGGCGTCCGCTCGATAGATGGCTGCCAAGAAGGTCAAGGTTCTGTCTTTGGACACGAACTGCGGCCCCGCGTCAGGGCCACCGATGACCTGGCCGACGCCGTCGGTGGTCGAAAGGATCTTGCTGACCGCGGCGAATGCTGCGGTGTCGTCGGATTTGACCAGCGCGATCAGGCTTGGCGAAGCCGCCAGGCCCGACGCCGACTCGATCTGCGCGAGCGCTTGGGCGCTGGCGGCGCTGGTGTCTGAGAACGAGTCGTTGTCGGTGTTCAGCAGCCCAGCCACCGGTCCGCCGACGATGCCGGCAAAGGCGAAAAAGAGTGCGGTGACGACCAAGACGCGGCGTGGGCGAGTGGTGGCCAGGCGGGCCAGTGCGTTGAACATCAGTTGTCCCCGTCCTTGGGTTGGGAGTACTTCGTCGTGACGACGTCGTGTGGGTCGCCGTAGAGGTCCATCAAGTCCATCGATGCCAGCACCGTCAGCAACATGCCCTGTGCCATGAAGTCCTGAACCACGTCGGGTTCGGCGCCACTGAGTTCGACGACGTCGTCCCAGATGGCTCGGTAGGTGCGCTGTGAGACTTCGGTAATTGCTGGATCGGACGCCGCGGCCCACGTGTGCAGCTGGCAGCGCATGGCATTGGCGTCTTCTTCCAAAAACGCCAAGTAGGCGACGGCCATGGCCTCAAGCGGGGTCACCCCGTCGGTCCGATTCTCGACCGCACTTCGGAAGGCTGAGCGGAGGTTGTCGGTGTGCTGCTCGATGGCAGCCGCGATGAGATCGGCCTTCGTTCCAAACAGTCGGAACAGATAGGGCTGTGAAACGCCGGCAAGCTCAGCAATGCGTTCGGTCGATGTCGCGTGCATGCCGACGCGGCCGTATTCCTCAATCGCTTTGTTCAGGATCAGGACTTTGCGGTCCTCTGCCTTCATGCGCTTCCCGGTCACCATTCCGCTAAGTTAGTGACCACTCACTATCTACGTCAAGAGCAAGACTGGCTTGACGATTTCGCCAGCATGTTGGGTGGCGATGGCCTGTTCAATATTGGCGAACGCGAAGCGTGTGACCAGGCGGTCGATCGGGAAAGCGCCGGAACCCCACATCTGGATCAATTGCGGGATGAACTCCGCTGGCGTCGAATCGCCCTCGATGGATCCACGGACAGTTTTGCCGCGAGTCAGAAGATCGAGGTGATCGAAGGCCACTTGGCGTGGGCCGAGGGCGACCAGGCACAGCACGCCGAGCGAATCGAGGGACGCCAGCGCTCCGGCGATGACCTCAGTGCGCCCGGTGGTGTCGAGCGCATGTGTGGCGCGGCCGCGGGTGATATCGCGAACTAGGTCGACCGGATCTCCGTCGGCTGGGTCGAGCACATCGCAACCGAGGTCGGCAGCGAGTGCTCGGCGAGCCGCCAGTGGATCAACGACCACTACTTGATCGGCCATCGTCTGTGCCGCGAGGGCGGCAGCCAGACCGACGCTTCCACCGCCGTGAATCACGACGCGGGCGCCTGCGCTGGGTCGCAAGACGTTGAGCACTGCGCCGGCTCCGGTCTGGAAGCCACAACCCAGAGGTGCCGCAATGCCGAGGTCGATGTCGGCGTCCACTTGCACCAGATTCGATGCCGATGTGAGTGCGTGGGAGGCGAAGGAAGACTGTCCGAAGAACCCGCCGAAAGCGGGCTCGCCGGCGACGGTCACCGTCGCTGATCCGTCCGTCCGCCGTCCGGCGTAGTTCAACGCGGCGGCCTTGGTGCAGTAGGCCGGATGGCCAGCCACGCAGTGCCGACAGGCGCCGCAGGTGCGCATCGACAGGATCACGGTGTCACCGGCGGCGAACCCATGGACGTCGCTTCCGACGGCTTCAATGACTCCGGCCCCTTCATGACCCAGAACCGCTGGACCAGGTCCGGTGAGCGTGCGGTGCGTCAGATCGGTGTGGCACACCCCGACGGCCGCAATGCGAACCACAACCTCGTCGGGGCGAGGGGCGTCGAGTTCGGCCGGTTCGATGGAGAACGGGCCTCCACCGCGGGTTACTGCGGCGACGATCGGCGTCATGCGTCGCGTTCGAGGACGAACCAGAAGTTGCTGCCGTCGTGCAGGACCAGATCGGCCTTGCCATTCATGACGCCGAGCAGCGTGTTCTCGTCCACGCGAGCGAAGTGATCGAACACCGCCTGTCCGTCGTAAACCATCGTGGCGTGGATGCGACCGCGAAATTCGATATTCCACAAGCTGGCTTCACCGCGGCCGAGCTCGACGTTGGAGAACAGTTCGCCATCGGCATTGCGGCAGATCAGCGGCTTGACGTCGTCAACTGCATCGAAGCGTTTGCCGTACCAATTGACCTTACCGAGCAGGCTGCCAAGTCGGTGACCGTTGTCCAGACCCCGTCCACGCCACAGGCCGGACAATTCATCGCTGCGTACTGGTTCGCAGGAGTCCCACAGGCGCTCCAATTCCGCGTTGCCGACCACCCGATCGGTCATCGAATCCAACTGATCACGCACGTTCGCACCCGTCATGGGCAGATCGTACGGTAGGCATGTCTTATGGCACTGCAGAAGATCAACGGCGTTGAACTCCATATTGAGGACACCGGCCCCCGGGATGCTCCGGCGATTGTGTTTGGTCACGGCCTGCTGTTCAGCGGTCTGATGTTCCAGGGTCAGATCGATGCTCTGAGCGAGAACTATCGGTGCGTCACGATCGACTGGCGTGGTCAGGGGCGGTCACCGCAGGCCGATGGCGGTTACGACATGGACACCCTGGCTACCGATGCGGTCGCCGTGATTGAGTCGCTCGGTGCTGGCCCGGTGCACTACGTCGGGCTATCGATGGGTGGATTCGTCGGCTTGCGCGTCGCCGCACGCCATCCGGAGTTGTTGCGGTCGCTCACCCTGCTTGACACGAGCGCCGGCCCCGAAGATCCCGCCAACGTCTCCAAATACCGGTTGCTAGCCCGCATCTACCGACTCGTCGGCATGAAGCCGTTGAAGGGGCAGGTCGCACCCATCATGTTCGGCCCAAAGTTCTTGGCCGATCCGTCGAGCGCGGAACCGGTCGCCGAGTGGATGCGGGTTCTTGGCGCCGTCCAGCGCAAGGGCATGCAGCAGGCGATCTATGGAGTCACGGATCGAGAGCCAGTTTTCGACGAGTTGCCGGCTATTAAAGCTCCGACGCTTGTGGTGGTGGGCGCCGACGACGTGGCAACCCCCGTCACGAAAGCCGAAACACTGCACCATCAGATCAGCGGTTCGCGCCTGGAGATCGTTCCCGACTGCGGCCACTCCAGCACCATCGAAAAGCCCGCCGAACTCGCCCGCCTCATC
>JBEBVW010000058.1:0-12198 GCA_040392565.1 Aeromicrobium sp.
CTGACACCGGTTCTGACCGACGACTGGGCCGACGTCCGCGCGTGGACGCTCGACGCTTACCGCAAGCGCGGCGGTTACAAGGCGCTGGAAATCGCGCTCAAGACCAAGCCGGCCGATTTGGTGGAACAGGTCAAAGATTCCGGTCTGCGCGGCCGCGGTGGCGCTGGCTTCCCTACCGGCATGAAGTGGTCGTTCATCCCGCAGGACAATCCCAACCCCAAGTACCTGGTGGTCAACGCCGACGAGTCCGAACCGGGCACGTGCAAAGACATCCCGCTGATGATGGCCTCGCCGCACAAGCTGATTGAGGGCGTCATCATCGCGTCGCACGCCATCGGTGCCAAGAACGCGTTCATCTACGTTCGCGGCGAAGTGCTGCACGTGATCCGTCGCCTCCGGGCCGCCTGCCGTGAAGCGTATGAAGCGGGGCTGCTGGGGCAGAACATTCTGGGCTCTGGCGTTGACGTTGACTTGGTGATTCACGCCGGTGCTGGCGCGTACATCTGCGGTGAAGAGACCGCATTGCTCGATTCATTGGAGGGCCTGCGTGGACAGCCGCGTTTGCGCCCGCCGTTCCCCGCAGTCGAGGGTCTGTACGCCTGCCCGACGGTGATCAACAACGTCGAGTCCATCGCTTCGGTGCCGTCCATCGTGCGCGAAGGCAAGGACTGGTTCGCCAGCTTGGGCACCGAAAAGTCGAAGGGCTACGTCATCTACTCGCTGTCCGGTCACGTCGCGAAGCCCGGCCAGTACGAAGCGCCGCTGGGCATCACGCTGCGTGAACTCATCGACCTCGGTGGTGGCATGCGCGAGGGTTCAGAACTCAAGTTCTGGACGCCGGGCGGCTCGTCCACTCCGTTGCTGACGGCCGAACATCTCGATATGCCGCTCGATTACGAAGCCGTGGGTGCTGCCGGATCGATGCTTGGCACGCGTGCGCTGCAGATCTTCGACCAGACCACGTCGGTCGTACGCGCTGTGCTGCGATGGACCGAGTTCTACAAGCACGAGTCGTGCGGCAAATGCACGCCGTGCCGTGAAGGCACGTACTGGCTGACCCAGATCCTGACCCGCCTCAACGACGGGCAGGGCAATGAGGGTGACATCGAATTGCTGCTCGATCTGTGCGACAACATCTTGGGCCGTTCCTTCTGTGCTCTCGGTGATGGCGCCACGAGCCCGATCACTTCGGCAATTCAGTACTTCCGCGATGAGTTCGAAGCTGGCATGCACACGCCGTCCAGCGAACTCTTCCCGCCCGCCGCATCCACCTTGTTTGCTAAGGAGGCCATGGCATGACCATTGAAGCGACGCAGGGGACGGAAAAACTCGTCGAACTCATCACTTTGACGATCGACGGTGTCGAGGTCAGCGTGCCTAAGGGAACGCTGGTCATCCGTGCCGCCGAACTGATCGGTGTCGAGATTCCACGGTTCTGCGATCACCCACTCTTGGAGCCGGTAGGCGCGTGCCGGCAGTGCATGGTCGACATCCCGGACGCAGGTAATGGTCGAGGATTCCCCAAGCCGCAGGCGTCGTGCACTATCGAGGTCGCTGCCGGCATGGTGGTGAACACCCAGGTCACCTCGCCGGTTGCCGAAAAGGCTCAGCAAGGAACGCTGGAGTTCCTGCTGATCAACCATCCGCTCGATTGCCCGGTGTGTGACAAGGGTGGCGAGTGCCCGCTGCAGAACCAAGCGATGAGCCACGGCCACGCCGAGTCGCGATTTGTCGAGACAAAGCGGACGTTCCCCAAGCCCATTGAGGTCAGCAAGCAGGTGCTGCTTGACCGCGAGCGCTGCGTTTTGTGCCAACGGTGCACCCGCTTTTCAGAAGAGATTGCTGGTGATCCGTTCATCGCTCTGGTCGAACGTGGAGCGAATCAGCAGATCGGTATCGGACCGGATGCGCCGTTCGAGTCGTACTTCTCCGGCAATACGATTCAAATTTGCCCGGTGGGTGCGCTGACCAGCGCCGACTACCGGTTTAGATCGCGTCCCTTCGATCTGGTGTCGACGCCGTCGATTGCGGAACACGATTCCGGCGGTGCCGCGATCCGCGTCGACCACCGCCGTGGCAAGGTCATGCGTCGCCTCGCGGGAGATGATCCCGAAGTCAACGAAGAGTGGATCACCGACAAGGACCGGTTCGCCTTCACCTACGCCACTCAAGACGATCGCCTGCGTACTCCGTTGGTGCGCAACGAAGCCGGCGAACTCGAAGCCGCTTCTTGGCCTGCGGCACTAGCTGTCGCAGCGCGTGGACTCGCAGGCACTAAGGCTGCTGTGTTGACGGGTGGCCGATTGACCACCGAAGACGCCTTCGCCTACTCGGTGTTTGCTCGAGTTGCGCTCGGAACCAACGACATCGACTTCCGCAGCCGCGCTCACAGCGATGAAGAGGCCGAGTTCTTGGCTTCGCAGGTCGCAGGGTCCGGCTTGGGCGTCACGTACGCGGCACTGGAGCAGGCGTCGACGGTCGCGTTGGTCGGGCTGGAGCCTGAAGACGAAGCGGGCACGTTGTTCCTGCGTTTGCGCAAAGCGGCTCGAAACAATGGCGTCAAGATTGTGTCGGTGGCGAGCCACACGACGCGCGGACTGACCAAGACCTTCGGCACCCTGGTGCCCACAGTGCCTGGCCGAGAAGCCGAAGCCATTGCTGGCCTCGAACTCGATGCCAAGTCCGTGATTTTGGTGGGTGAGCGGTTGGCGACGTCGCCTGGCGCATACACCGCTGTTGTCGCTGCCGCCAAGATCTCGGGTGCTCAGGTCGCTTGGGTGCCACGTCGTGCAGGCGATCGCGGCGCAGTCGAAGCCGGCTGCTTGCCTGGTTTGTTGCCGGGTGGCCGTCCCGTTGCCAACGCTGAGGCGCGTGCCGACATGGCGGCCGATCTAGGCGTGGCGTCGTTGCCTGATGAACCGGGCCGCGACACCAGCGCGATTTTGGCTGACACCGCGGCCGGCGGGAAGAAGGCGATCAAGACGCTGGTGATTGCCGGTGTCGAGATCGACGATCTGCCGGACCCAGCCACGGCCCGCAAGGCGCTGAAGAAGGCTGACTTCGTCGTCAGCCTGGAGGTGCGCGAAAGCGAAGTCACGCAGGTCGCCGATGTAGTGCTGCCGGTGGCTCCGATGGTCGAGCGCCCCGGCACGTTCATCTCGTGGGAAGGACGCCGTCGCTCATTCGACGCTGTCCTGTCTGAACCGAATTCGTTGACAGACATTCGCGTGCTCGCTGGAATCGCTGAAGAGCTCGGGCGGCCGCTGGGCTTCCGCACTGTTGCTGCTGCGCGGGATGCGATGGAGGAACTAGGCACGTGGGATGGAAAGCGAGCTGCCGCCCCGAACGTCGAGCCAACCGCTAGCAGGTCTACCGATGGCAAGGTCGTTCTCGACACCTGGCGCTTGATGATCGATGACGGTCGCGGACAGGACGGACAGCCGGAATATGCGGCCACTGCTCGCGCGGCGGTCATTCGTGCGAACGCTGCCACGCTGGCAGCTGCTGGAATCGAACCTGGACAACTCGCAACGCTGACGGGCGAAGGCAAGGCCAAGGTTGTGCTGCCGACCGAAGTAGCTGATCTGCCCGACGGTGTCGTCTGGGCGCCGGGTAACTCAGGAACGAATCTGACGGCGCTTGGTGTTGCCCGAGGCGGCCACGTCACCCTCACGAGAGCCGGTGGTTGAGGTGCGAGCTTGCGAGCCTCGAAACCATCCCGGAGGAGAGCTAAATGAGTGAACTCTTCGGCAATGAGGAACTGTGGGTTGTCATCGTCAAGGCGGTGATGATCTTCGTATTCTTGGTCGTCTACACGCTGTTCAATATTTGGTTTGAGCGGCGTCTCGTCGCTCGCATGCAGCACCGCATCGGCCCCAATGTGCATGGCCCGTTCGGTCTGTTGCAGAGCTTGGCTGATGGTGTGAAGTTGGCGTTGAAGGAAGACATCACGGTCAAGGCCGCCGACAAATTGGTGTACACGCTGGCACCGATTCTTGCGACGATTCCAGCCTTTATGGCTTGGGCGGTCATTCCGTTTGGGCCCGAGGTGAGCCTGTTCGGCACCATCACGCCGCTGCAATTGACCGATCTTCCGGTCGCGGTGCTGTTCATCTTGGCCATCACCTCGATCGGCGTGTACGGCATTGTGCTGGCCGGTTGGTCGTCCGGTTCGATCTATGCCCTGCTCGGCGGTCTGCGTTCCAGCGCCCAGATGATTTCCTATGAAGTCGCGATGGGGCTGTCGCTGGTTGCGGTGTTCATGTACGCCGGATCGATGTCGACGTCAGAGATCGTCAATGCCCAGCACGACATGTGGTACTTCTTGCCGCTGTTCCCCAGTTTCGTGATCTACATGATTTCGATGGTCGGCGAGACGAACCGTGCACCGTTCGACTTGCCCGAAGCCGAAGGCGAACTGGTCGGCGGCTTCCACACCGAATATTCCTCGTTGAAGTTCGCGCTGTTCTTCTTGGCCGAATACGTCAACATGGTCACCGTTTCGGCGGTCGCCACCACGATGTTCCTCGGCGGCTGGCGAGCACCGTTCGGCATCGCCCAGATCTGGGAAGGCGCCAACGAAGGCTGGTGGCCGGTTTTGTGGTTCTTCCTCAAGACATTGGGCTTCATCTGCATGTTCGTCTGGCTGCGCGGCACGTTGCCTCGCATGCGCTACGACCAGTTCATGCATTTTGGCTGGAAGGTACTGATCCCGATCTCGCTGGCCTGGATCATTTGCGTCGGCGTTATTCGCAAGCTCGACACCGAAGGCATGCTCGACCGCGATGCGTTCGTGTGGGCCGCTGTGGTGATCGGCGTGCTGGCCATCGCCTCGTTCTTCATTCCAGAAAAGAAACAGCCCGAACCGGAGGCGGCCCCGGCTGAATTCGATGCTTTCGCCGGCGGTTACCCCGTTCCACCCATGCCCGAGAGGAGCGCTCGCAAATGAGTGGACCTATGCAGGAGCTCAAGGAAACACTCTGGGACCCGATCGCCGGTTTCGGCGTGACGTTCCGGACCATGTTCCGCAAGCCCGTCACCGAGCAGTACCCGTTCGAGAAACTGCCCACGGCACCTCGATTCCACGGCCGTCATCAGCTCAACCGCTGGCCCGATGGTCTGGAAAAGTGCATTGGTTGCGAACTGTGCGCCTGGGCGTGTCCGGCCGACGCCATCTACGTTGAAGGCGCGTCCAACACCGACGAACCCGACGGATCGGGCCGGTTCAGTCCCGGCGAGCGCTACGGCCGCGTCTACCAGATCAACTACCTGCGCTGCATTCTGTGCGGATTGTGCATCGAGGCGTGCCCCACCCGCGCGCTGACCATGACCAATGAGTACGAACTGGCCGACAACAACCGCGCCGATCTGATCTATGAGAAGTCCGACCTACTCGCGCCCCTGCTGCCCGGCATGGTCGAAGCGCCGCACGAAATGTTGATCAGCGACGACCACCACGACTACTACAACGGCAAGCAACTCCCGATCGTCGAAGTCACCTCAGGCGGTGCCGAGTGAGCCGCCGGGTCAGGTCACGAGATTTGCGCAGTTGTGCACCTTTTTTGAATCAAGAAGGGTGCAATAACGCGCAAATCTCGGGACGGGGGGACTGCGCATGACCGCGTTTTGGATGTTGGCGCCGTTGATGGTGTTGGCGGCACTGGGGTTGGTGTTCTTGCGCAATGCGGTGCATGCGGCGCTGTGCTTGGCGGTCGTGATGATCAGCTTGGCCGTGCTGTACGCGGCGCAGGACGCACCGTTCCTGTTCGCAGTGCAGATCATCGTGTACACCGGCGCAATCATGATGCTGTTCCTCTTCGTGCTGATGCTTGTGGGCGTTGATGTCTCCGATTCGGTGCGCGAAACCATCGCCGGCCAGCGACTTGTCGCCACCGTTCTTGGTCTGGGATTCGGCATTGTGTCGGTGCTGGCCATCGGGCAGACGGTCACGGGCGCGGTGGTCGGACTGGGCAGCGCTAACGAGCACGGCAACCCCTACGGACTGGCCGAATTGCTGTTCAGCAAGTACGTCTTGGCTTTTGAGTTCACCAGCGCGCTGCTCATCACGGCCGCGCTCGGCGCCATGGTTCTTGCGCACAAGGAACGGCTCACCAAGCCCCGCACACAGGCCGATTTGGCTGCACAACGCATGCGCGACTACGCAGCGACGGGGCGGCACCCGGGCAACGCCCCGACGCCGGGCGTCTTCGCCCGCCATAACGCGGTCGACACCCCGGCGCTGCTGCCGGACGGCTCACCGCTGCAGGAATCAATTTCGTCCAGCATCGTGGCTCGGGGCCAACTGCGCGACGGATATGACGACGACATCGATGAGATGCGGGCCCAGCTTGAAGCCGGCGAGACCGAAGGGGAGGAAAAGTGAACGAGTACTTGTCGCTTTCGCTGATCCTCTTCACGATCGGCGCCGTCGGCGTTTTGGTGCGTCGCAACGCAATCGTCGTGTTCATGTGCATCGAACTGATGCTCAACGCCACCAACTTGGCGTTCGTGTCGTTCAGTCGCCAGCACGGAAATCTTGACGGTCAGGTCGCGGCGTTCTTCGTCATGGTCGTGGCCGCCGCTGAGGTCGTGGTTGGCCTGGCGATCATCGTGTCCATCTACCGCACGCGGCGGTCGGCTTCGGTCGACGACGCGAGCCTGCTGAAGTCCTAGGGGAACGACATATGTTCGATCTTCAGTGGCTGCTCATCGCTGTTCCACTCATCAGCGGTCTCGGCCTGCTGGTGTGGGGCAAGGAGGCCGACGCATTCGGTCACCTGATTGCGACGGCGGCATCGGTGTTCTCATTCATCTTCGGCGTTGTCTTGTTCGCCGATCTGATGGGCAGCGAAGCAACCGATCGCTCACACACCGCGAATCTGTTCACCTGGATTGACGCTGGCCGGTTCCACGTCGACATGTCGTTCACCTTCGATCAGCTGTCCGGCCTGTTCGTGCTGCTGATCACCGGCGTCGGCACGCTCATCCACATCTACTCCATTGGCTATATGGAGCACGATGAGCGACGTCGCCGGTTCTTTAGTTTCCTCAATATCTTCATTGCAGCGATGCTCACTTTGGTGCTTGCTTCGGACTACCTGGTGCTGTTCCTCGGCTGGGAGGGCGTCGGCCTCGCGTCGTACCTGCTCATCGGGTTCTGGCAGCACAAGGATTCCGCGGCGGCCGCTGCCAAGAAGGCATTCGTCGTCAACCGCGTGGGTGACGTCGGCATGGCGCTGGCCATCATGACGATGTTTGCCCAGTTCGGTACGTCGTCGATCGCTGCAGTCAATGGCGCGATCCCCGGCGCATCCGCCTCGGTGGCCACAGCGCTGGGCTTGCTGCTGCTGCTCGGTGCGTGCGGTAAGTCTGCACAGGTGCCGTTGCAGAGCTGGTTGCTCGACGCGATGGAAGGCCCCACCCCGGTGTCGGCGCTGATCCACGCGGCCACCATGGTCACTGCGGGCGTTTACCTCGTCGTTCGTTCGGCCGGAATTTACGATGCAAGCGAGGCTGCCCGCACGGCGGTCATCATCGTCGGCCTAGTCACGCTGTTGGCTGGTGCCTGGATCGGTTGCACGAAGGACGACATCAAGAAGGCGCTCGCTGGCTCGACGATGAGCCAGATCGGCTACATGATGTTGGCCGCTGGACTCGGTCCGGCTGGTTACGCATTCGCGATCTTCCACCTCATCACGCACGGCTTCTTCAAGGCCAACATGTTCCTTGGCGCTGGCTCGGTCATGCACGGCACGAACGACGACGTGAATATGCGGCACTATGGCGCACTCAGAGCGGCAATGCCCATCACGTTCGTCACCTTCGGGCTGGGCTATCTGGCGATTATCGGATTCCCCGGCACCGCTGGCTTCTTCTCCAAGGACAAGATCATCGAGGCGGCATTCGGTCACTCATTCTGGGTCGGCCTCGGCACGCTCGTCGGCGCGGGCGTCACCGCGTTCTACATGACCCGCCTGATGACTCTCACCTTCTTCGGTGAGAAGCGCTGGCTCGATGATGTGCACCCGCACGAGTCGCCCAAGGTCATGACCTATCCGTTGATCGCGCTCGGCGCCTTGTCGGTGCTGGGTGGCGCACTGATCTTCGGCAACTGGATTCCCGAATGGCTCGAACCAGTTGTCGGCCACGCCGAACACCACGAATTGGGCATCCCGGTGTGGGCAATGACGTTGATCATCACTGCGGTCGCTGCATGCGGCGTCGCAGTTGGCGTACTGCTCTACCGCCGAGATGTCGCAGCCGAGACGCCTGCCGACAGTTCGGTGTCGATCTTCACGCGTGCAGGCCGCAATGAGCTGTACGGAAATCAGATCAACGATGCGGTCGTGGTTCGCCCCACGATGCACCTCACCCGGTTCCTGGTCTGGCTCGACGCGAAGGGTGTCGACGGGTTCGTCACTGGCATGGCTGATCGACTCGGCGATACTTCGCAGTTCCTCCGCAAACCGCAGACGGGCCACGTTCGGTCCTATGCGGCGACCCTCTTTGGCGGCGCGTTAGTCGTCGTCCTGGCCCTCTTGGCGGTGACCCTCGCATGACGTTGATGCTTCTGGCCGCGACGCCACTGATCGGTGCCGTCGTTATTGCCGCCCTGGGCAGTGGGCCCGCGCCGTTCAACCGGCCCAAGATGCTGTCGGTGCTGTTCTCGGTCGCGACGCTAGTGATTGCATTGATCGCACTGGGTCAGTACGACATCGCCGAAGGTGGCTACCAGCTCACCTCCACGCACGAGTGGATCGACGTTTTCGGTGCGCATCTCGCCTTCGGCGTCAACGGCATCGGCATCACGATGCTGCTTCTCACCACGATCCTGACGCCGCTGGTGCTGGTGGCTGCTGGTGGTGAGCGCTTGGCTCAACCCGAGCGGATGTCGACCTATCTCGCGTTGATCCTCTCGGTCGAGGGCTTGGCGCTGGCCGCATTCAGCGCCAGCGATGCGTTCTTGTTCTATGTGTTGTTCGAAGCGACGCTGATTCCGCTGTACTTCCTGATCGGATCCTTCGGCGGTCCGAATCGGTCGTACGCCGCGGTCAAGTTCTTGATCTACAACCTGGTGGGCGGCCTGCTGATGCTCGCCGCGATCGTCGGGCTGTACGTGGTCAGCGCACGCGCTGGCGAGGCCTCCTACCTGCTCACCGATCTGCAGCAGCTGGACATGTCCACCAACACCGAACGATTGCTGTTCTTGGGCTTCATGGCGGCGTTCGCGATCAAGGCACCGCTGTGGCCGTTCCACACCTGGCTGCCCGACGCGGCTGCCGAAGCCACGCCGAGCACCTCAGTGATGATGGTCAGCGTGCTCGACAAACTGGGCACCTTCGGCATGTTGGTGTGGTGCTTGGCGATCTTCCCCGAAGCCGCCGACTGGGCCGCTCCGGTCATCATCGCGCTGGCTGTCGTGAGCATCATTTACGGCGCGCTGTTGGCGATTGGCCAAGAAGACATGCGACGCCTGATCGCCTTCACGTCGGTGTCGCACTTCGGCTTCATCATCATGGGCATCTTTGCGTTCACCACGACGTCAATGTCCGGTGCAACGCTCTATATGTTCAACCACGGCATCTCCACGGCTGCACTGTTCTTGGTCACTGGCGTGATGATCGCCCGCCGCGGTTCGGCCTTGATCAAGGACTTCGGCGGCGTGCAGAAAATTGCGCCCATCATGTCGGGCTTCCTGCTGGTTGCTGGTTTGTCGAGCCTGTCGCTGCCGGGCCTCGCGCCGTTTATTTCGGAGTTCATGGTGCTTGCTGGCACGTACACCCGCTCGATCCCGGCCGCCGCGATCGCGACGTTGGGCATCGTCTTGGCCGCGATGTACATCCTGATCATGTACCAGCGCACCATGACCGGGCCGCTGTCTGACGATGCGCGCGGGGTCACCGATCTGGTGTCGCGCGAGAAGATCGCGTTGGCTCCCATGGTCGTGCTGATTGTGGGCTTGGGCTTCTTCCCGCAGCCGCTGCTGAACGTCATCAACCCCGCGATCGACACCGTCGCTAGCCACGTGGGCGTGGGCGATCCGGAACCGAAGACGCCCACCCAGATCCAAGCGCCCGTTGCAGAGGAAGGAGGTCACTGATGTTCACTTTGCCGTTCGCTGACCTCCCGCCCATCGCGGCACCGGAGCTTGAGTACGCGCTGCTAGCGCCGTTGTTCATCGTTTCTGCTGGCGCCGTGCTTGGCGTTGTGATCGAAGCAGCGTGGCCGCGTAGCAGCCGTTTCACCGCCCAAGTGGTGCTTGCGGTGGCGACCTTTGGCATCGCGCTCGCCGACACCATTTGGGTGTACCGAGACCTCACCGTGGTCGACACCGACCGTCTCGCTCGTGGCGAGATCGGCGGCGAAGGCGCTTTGGCCATTGATGGCCCCGGTGTGTTCACCTGGGGAGCGCTGTTGGTGTTTGCGCTGATGAGCGTGCTGTTGTTCGCCGAGCGCAGCCTTGATGGTGGACTGAGTTCGTTCACTGGTCGCGCTGCCGACGCTCCGGGCTCTGCCTCTGAGGCCGAAGCCGTCAAGGCGCGACTTGAGCACTCCGAAGTCTTCCCGCTGCTGCTGTTCGCACTCGTCGGCATGATGCTGTTCGCGACGTCGAATGATCTGTTGACGATGTTTGTAGCGCTCGAAGTGCTGAGCCTGCCGCTATATCTGATGTGTGGCATCGCCCGTCGTCGTCGCCTGCTGAGTCAGGAAGCGGCACTCAAGTACTTCCTGCTGGGCGCTTTCAGTTCGGTGTTCTTCCTGTACGGCGCGGCGTTGGCCTACGGCTACTCCGGCAGCTTCAAGCTCGCCGACATTGCTGAAGCAGTGGGCACCCGTACGGGTTCAGAGAACATGCTGCTGGCCGCCATGGCGCTGCTCGCGGTGGGCTTGCTCTTCAAGATCGGCGCAGTTCCGTTCCACACCTGGACGCCCGACGTGTACCAGGGCGCCCCGACCCCGGTCTCGGCGTTCATGGCGGCCGGCACCAAGATGGCGGCGTTTATCGCCCTGGTGCGCGTCTTCTACGTCGGTTTCGGCGGATCGTCGTGGGATTGGCGGCCGATCTTCTGGATCATCGCGATCATCACGATGTTCCTGGGATCAATCGTCGCGGTGTCGCAGACCGACGCTAAGCGCATGCTGGCCTACTCCTCGATCGCTCACGCTGGATTCATCCTGGTCGGCTTCGTTGGTGTCTACGAAGGTCCTGCTGGTGCTGACCGCATCACGTCGGTATCGAGTGTGCTGATTTACCTGGTGATCTACGGCATCAGCTCCATCGGCGCATTCGCCGTTGTCATGCTGGTGCGCGATGGCAGTGGTGAAGCAACGCATTTGTCGAACTGGGCCGGGCTCGGTCGTACGTCGCCGTGGCTCGCGGGATCCTTCGCCCTGTTCATGTTGTCGTTCGCGGGAATCCCGTTGACGGCCGGATTCATCGGTAAGTGGGCCGTGTTCAGCGCAGCCTGGGCGGGCGGATTCTGGCCGCTGGTCGTGGTCGGTGTGCTGATGAGTGCCATCGCTGCGTACTTCTACGTGCGGGTCATTGTGCTGATGTTCTTCACCGATCCGGTCTCGCATGACGGGCCGAGCGTCGTGGTCTCGGGCCGGTTGACTACCGTTGTCATCGCTGTGTCTGCGATCGCCACAGTGGTGCTGGGAATTGTCCCGGGACCGTTGGTCGATCTGGCTCAGCACGCCGGCGCATTGGTGCGCTAGCAGCACCTCGTCGACGATCGGAACTGGAGAGCTTCGTATGGCTACCGGACTCGGAGTTCCGTTCGACGACGCCGCACTCGAACAGCGTGTTGCCGCCGGTGTTGCGCAGGTCGAAACGCAACTGCTGGCTGCCTGCCAGGCGCCCGAGGATTACATCACCGAAGCGGCGACCCACCTGCTGAACGCCGGCGGCAAGCGCTTCCGTCCGCTGGTCGCCATGCTGGCCGCCGACTTTGGCGACTCTTCTCAGCCCGAGGTCGTGCAGTCGGCAGTCATCGTTGAGCTGACCCACCTGGCCACGCTGTATCACGACGATGTGATGGATGAAGCCGACAAGCGTCGCGGTGCGCCCAGCGCCAACGCTCGTTGGGACAACGCACTGGCCGTTTTGGTCGGCGACTACTTGTTCGCGCAGGTCTCGGAGTTGGTGTCGCACCTGGGCCCGGAGATGGTGCGCATTCAGGCGCAGACCTTCGGTCG
>JBEBVW010000059.1:0-12089 GCA_040392565.1 Aeromicrobium sp.
TTGGTCCAGAACTGCAGACCGTTCTCGCCGGACAGTTGCGATGCCTTGACGATCGAACCGTCGGGCAGGCGCACCTTTGAGCCAGCCGTCACGTAGGTGCCGGCGGCCACGACGCAGTCGTCGCCGAGCGAGATGCCGATACCCGCGTTGGCGCCGATCAGGCTGCGTTCGCCGACGGAGATGACTTCCTTGCCGCCCCCGGACAGCGTGCCCATGATCGAGGCGCCACCACCGACGTCGGTGCCATCACCCACGACGACACCTGCTGAAATGCGTCCTTCGACCATGGCGTGGCCGAGCGTGCCGGCGTTGAAGTTGACGAAGCCCTCGTGCATCACGGTGGTGCCCTCGGCCAAGTGCGCGCCGAGTCGCACCCGGTCGGCGTCGCCGATGCGCACACCGGAGGGGACGACGTAGTCGGTCATGCGCGGGAACTTGTCGACGCTGGTGACCGACACGATCAGCCCAGCGGCGCCCGCGCGTGCGCGGGTGAGCTCGAAGTCGGCAACGGCGCACGGGCCGATCGTTGTCCACACCACGTTGGTGAGCATGCCGAAGATGCCGTCGAGGCTGAGCCCATGCGGCTTGACCAAGCGGTGCGACAGCAGGTGCAGGCGCAGCCACACGTCATACGCATCTGTTGGTGGAGAGGCCAGATCGGCTATCTCGGTGTGCACGACCACGCGCTCGACTCCGCGGATCTCGTCGGTGCCAGCCAGCGCAGTCAGATCGACCGGGGCTGGGCTGTCTCCGGGTGTTCCGAGGGCCGGCGCGGGGAACCAGACGTCAAGGACGTCGCCGTCCTTGGTCACCGTTGCGACACCGTCTCCGTAGGCAGAAGTCATGAGGTCAAACCTACCGAGCAGCCGTCAACGCTTGGGCAGGCCGTCCTTGGTGCACAGGTCGCCGATCTGATCGGTGGTGTCGGCCTTGATGTGCCCGAAGAACTTCAGTGCGCGTTCGCGGTCCCAGCGCACCGAGAAGTCAGCAAGTGGGACCGTGCAGTTCAACCCGTCGCCGCTCATAACCCCTGACAACTTAAGTGCGAATCGCGCCAGCGAAATGGGACCCACGTTGTCGCCAATCGTGAGTGATTCGGCCGAACCTTTGGCTGTTGAGTAGTAACGCAGTGGATTGATCACCGTCCAGGGCGATCGGACCTTGTGGCCGATGGCGCCAATGACCTCGCGCTGGCTCTGCACCCGCTGGATGTCCTGCGTTGCGTAGCTGTGACGGTTGCGGGAGTACGCCAATGCGGTTTTGCCGTCGACGGTCTGGCAGCCCTTGGAGATGTCCAGGCCTGAATCTTTGTCTTTGAGATTTTGCTTCGGACAGATCTCAACTCCGCCAATCGAATCGACCACGTTGACCAGACCGCCGAATCCGATCTCGATGTAGTCGTCGATGCGCACCCCGGTGGTTTGTTCAAGTGTTTTGACTAGAAGTTGTGGTCCGCCGTAGGCGTAGGCGGCATTGATCTTGGTCGTTCCGACGCCGGGGATGGGCACGATCGAGTCGCGAGGGATCGACACCAGGACCGATGGCCCAGCGCCGACGTGGAGCATGAGGATGGTGTCGGTGCGGCCCTTTCCGCCGCCGTCGCCGCCCGTCGACAGTTCTTTGCGCTCCTCTGCGGTCAGCCCGCGGCGGCTGTCCGATCCGACGAGTAGATACGTTGTGCCGGGCTGGTCAGCTGGCCGATCGCCGTCGGGTACTGCATCAACCCGGGCGATCTTTCCCCATGCCCAGATCGGAACGGCAATAAGGAACAGCAGCCAGGCCGCAAGGATCAGCGGGAGCCAGCGGAGCCGACGACCTCGACTCGGCGTCCGCGGTGGCCGAGGTGGCCGAGGTGTCGAGGCTCCCGGCGTGCGGTGCGGCGGCAAATTCGGCGGCGGAAGATTAGGAGGTGGCAGGTCTGGCGGCGTCTGCGCCGTGGGTCGCGGCGTTTGATTTGCCGACCCGTCCTCGCCGTAGAGCCAGTCGTAGTCGCCTGGTCGCTGCTCAGCCATGGACCGAAAGTACCCGCGTGGCCTGAGAAATTCCGGAGCAAGAAATCTGTGTCGAATCGGCGCGCCACCTGAATCTGGCCAAGGTCGGTGACAATACTTGAGGACGCCCACGGACGTCTCTTCCCTGACCTGAGGTTCCAATGTCTGATGCTCGTTCGAGCGTGATGGGCGGGTCGTATGGCGATCCCGCCGACACCTCCGCGCGCATCCAGTTCCGTCGTGGTCTGACCCTCACCGCAATGACATTGCTGATGCCGGGCTCGGCGCAACTGGTCACCGGCAACCGCAAGATTGGGCGCATCGCGATCCGGGTGTGGCTGGCGCTAATCGCCATCGCGGTGATCACTCTGCTTATCGCAATGACGTCGCGTCGCGGACTGTTTTCCCTGGTCACCAACCCCACGCTGCTGACACTGATCACGTGGGGTCTGGTGGCCATGGCAGCGGCCTGGGTGGCGCTGCTCGTTGACGCGTGGCGACTCGGCCAACCGCTCGCGATGGAGCGCAATCATCGGTTGTGGACCACTGGCGTCAACTTGGTGCTCTGCGTCGCGCTTGCGGGCGGTTTGCTCTACGCCGCGAATACGGTGCGCGCCGGCGGCCATGCCCTCGATACGGTTTTTGCCTCCAAGACCGTCTCCGAAGCCCATGAGGGTCGCTACAACGTGCTGCTGCTGGGCGGCGACTCTGGCAGAGGTCGTACGGGATTGCGCCCCGATTCACTCAATGTCGCCAGCATCGACGCCGACACTGGGCGCACCGTTCTGATCGGTTTGCCGCGCAATCTCGAACAGGTGCCGTTCAAGCCAGGTTCGGTCATGGACAAGCAGTTTCCCAGTGGTTTCAATTGCGAAGGCTGCTATCTCAACGCCGTCAATACCTGGGCCAACGACCATGCGAACTTGTTTGCCAAGGAGTTCCCGGGCCATGAGCATCCTGGACTGGAAGTCACTAAGGACGCAGTCGAAGAGATCACCGGGCTGAAGATCAACTACTACGCGATGGTCAATCTGGCTGGCTTTAGCCGGTTGATCGATGCCGTGGGCGGAGTCACGATCAACGTGCAAGAACGCACAGCGATTGGCGGAATCGGCGCACCAATTTCTGGCTACATCGAAGCTGGGGAGCAAAAACTGCAGGGGCGCGAGGCGCTGTGGTACGCCCGCAGTCGCGTGCAGAACGACGACTTCTCCCGAATGGGTCGTCAGAAGTGCGTCATGAGCGCGATGTTGCATCAGTTGAGCCCCAAGAGCGTGTTGTTCAACGCCCAGGAGATCGCCGAATCCAGCGCAGAAATGCTGTCCACTGACATCCCGCGCCAGGACTTGGCGAGGTTCATGGATTTGGCGATCAAGGCCAAGGGGCAGAAGATCTCCAGCGTTTCGCTGGTCCCGCCGGTGATTTACACAGGCAACCCGGACTTTCCCAAGGTGCGCAAGATGATTGCCACGGCGATCGACAAAGCCGAGGGCCGTTCCACGGGGGAGAAGCCCACTTCTGGGTTGTCCCACGCAAAGCTCTCGGTGCCCGATGTCGCGACGTCGGGCAAGGACCCGAAGAAGGCAAATCAGAGCGACGACTTGGCTGCGTCCTGCTGAGACTCCACTGAGAGTTGTGCCACGGAGTGCACGTACTGGCGATTTGTCGGTGATAATGGGTCGTTCCGTCCACGATCGTCCCAAAGGGTCCGCATGTCGCATCGCGCCACGCTGCTCGGGCGTGGCTACGAAGACAGCCACCTCGACTCACCACGTCTGCGCTTTCGTCGCGCGCTGTTGCTGTGCGTCATGACGCTATTCGTTCCCGGGGCGGCGCAGCTGGCGGTGGGACGCAAGGCAGTCGGCGCATTTGCCGTCACCGTGTGGATCGCCATCCTTGGCGTTGTTGGCACGCTTTTGTGGCGCGCCCGCACCGACAAAGCCGGAGTCATCGATCTGCTGACCAACCCGGACACGTTGATGTACGTGAGGCTGGGCATCATCGTTCTCGCGGCGTTGTGGATTGTGCTGTTCATCGACGCCTGGCGCCTTGGCGGCCCGCGTCGACTGAACTGGACGCGAGGAGTCGCGCTGACCGTTGTCAATTTGGCGGTGTTGACCGGAATTGCCGGATCAGCGGCCTACGCCTCGCAAGTCATCGGTGTTTCTCGCGAAGTCGTGAAGAAGGTCTTTACCGCGACAGCGACATCAAAGCCGTTGGAGGGTCGCTACAACATTCTGTTGATCGGCGCCGACTCTGGTCCGAATCGCACCGGTATTCGCACCGACTCGTTGACCGTGGCCAGCATCGATACCTCAACCGGACGAACTGTCCTGATTTCGTTGCCGCGCAATTTGCAAAACGTCCCGTTCTCCGAAGACTCGCCGATGCGCAGTGTGTATCCAAACGGATTCAACTGTGGCCCGTCGTGCCTGATCAACGCGGTCCACACCTACGCCCAGAACCGTAAGGACTTGTATCCGGGTGCCGACGATCCGGGCTTGGAAGCAACGATTGATGCCGTCGAAGGCGCGACCGATCTGAAGATCAACTACTACACGATGATCAACATGAAGGGCTTCCAATCGTTGATCAATGCCGTGGGCGGCGTCGAGATCGATGTCAAGACTCGGTTGGCCATGTTCGGCTCAGAGGATCGCTGGCGCAATAAGTACATCGAACCTGGCTTGCAGCGACTCAATGGCAAAGAGGCGCTTTGGTACGCCCGCAGCCGTGTGCAGTCCGATGACTACGTGCGCATGGGTCGCCAGAAGTGTCTGCTGGCAGCGATGCTCAAGCAGCTGACGCCCAGCACAGTGGTGACGAATGCGGTCGATATCGCCAACTCCAGCAAGGAGTTGTTGACGACCAACATGCCGCGTACTGAGATCGGTCAGTTCGCGGAACTGGCGTTGAAGGCCCGCAGCGAGAAGATCATCACGGTCTCATTGGTCCCTCCGCAGGTCGACACCATCAACCCGAACTTCACTGCGATCCATCAGATGATTCAAAAGGGAATCGAGAAGTCCGAAACGATGGTCCCCAGCACTGAGCCGACCAAGAAGAACGACGACAAGAGCCAGCGCTCGGCCAATAACGCCGATGACCTCTCGGCAGCCTGCTGACGCAGACCAGTTGGCTTAGCGCTGCTGGGACTCTTCGTAGGCGGCAATGACCTCGTCGGCCTCGCCGTCCATCACTAGATCGCCCTTTTCGATCCACACCACGCGGTTGCATGTATCGCGAATAGAGCGCATCGAATGGGAAACCAGGAACACAGTGCCAGCGTTATCGCGGATTTCGCGGATACGAGATTCTGAGCGGTTGCGGAACTTCTGATCGCCTACCGCCAGCGCCTCGTCGACGATCAAGATGTCGTGCGTGCGGGCGGTGGCAATCGCGAATTTCAGTCGGGCTGTCATGCCTGATGAGTACGTACGCATCGGAAGTTCGATGAACTTGCGTAGTCCGGAAAAGTCGACGATTTCGTCGTACCGCGCTTCGATCTCTTCCATGGTCAGACCGAGCGCCAGTCCACCCAAGACCACATTGCGTTCGCCGGAGAGGTCTTTGATCAGAGCGGCGCCGACACCTAACAGGCTGGGCCGCGAGCTGGCATAAATGGCGCCCCGCGACACCGGTGTCAGGCCGACGATCGCCCGCATCAGCGTGGATTTGCCGGAACCGTTCGAGCCGATAATTCCGATGGAATCGTTCTCATAAGCAGTGAACGAAACACCTTTGAGCG
The DNA here is from genome assembly GCA_040392565.1 of Aeromicrobium sp. GTDB lineage: Bacteria > Actinomycetota > Actinomycetes > Propionibacteriales > Nocardioidaceae > Aeromicrobium. The sequence goes on from JBEBVW010000059.1 coordinate 5,740, forward strand.
CGTGCACCGTGCGGGTCTGGCGCTGGCGCTGTCCCAAGCGTCGACCCGAATCGGCCGCTGTCGGGCGCTTCCCAGTTGCGAAAACTTTGTATTCCACGTGTACGTCGTCGACGATGACGACGGGTTTGCGGTCAGTCGGTGCGGCCATAGCGCTCCTCGGCAGACCAGAAGAACAAGGTGCCCACGATCGCCAAGCCAATCGACCAAGCGGTGGCGTACCACCAGTACTCGACCGGCATGTCGTATTGCGGGCCGTCAAGCAAGATGGCTCGGCCCAGAGCAAGGAACTCGTGAATGGGCTGGAAGTCGGCGATGCGCGTGAGCGTGGGCGTATCGGCGAAACGGACTTCGACGCTAAAGAAGATGCCCGATGTGTAGAAGAAGAACCGCGCCAAGAACGGCAGCAGTTGGGTGAGATCTCGGACGTGAACCGTCAGCCGTGCGGTGACCAGGGAAAGTCCCACATTGAACATCGCGAACAATGCGATCAGCGGGACCAGTAGGAGCCATTGAATATTGGGGCGATGACCGCCGACGAGTGCAGCGACGATCATGATGACGGCCATCGGACCGAACTGCAGAAGCTTCTGCATGACCAGCGCCAAGGGGAGCGCAATTCGCGGAAAACTCAGGCTCTGCACGAGTGCGGTGTTCGACGTGATCGACTTCGCGCCAGCAGTGAAACAGCTGGAAAAGAACTCGAACATCATGACGCCGATGATCAAGAACGGAACGAAACTGTCGATCTCGCGCCGAGTCTGTAACAGCACACCGAAGACCAGGCCGTAGACGCCCGCATTCATCAGCGGCTTCAGAACGACCCACGCCATTCCAAGCCGGTTGCGACCGTTTTCGGCCTCGATCCGGAACTTGGCGAGCGAGTAGATGAAGTCGCGTCGACGCCAGACATCCACAAGGTATGGGCCCAAAGGCGGACGGCCGCCTACGCGGTGTAGTCCGTGGCGCGCCGCTTCATCGGCGACTGTCATGCGGGTCCTCTGTCGGTTGCGTCCAGATTTGCACGGTGACGTGCTGCGATGAGTCTAGGGGATCCGTGGCACGGATTGACCGGACTCCTGCGTTGCGACGCGTTCAAGCTGCTCGGGTGTGGCCGACGACACGATGACAAGTGAGCCGTCGCCCAGGCAGGCGGCAATGATTCGGTGGGCGTCGTCGGCCAGCGCACCGGGCTCGAGGACAACACGCCGCCCGTCAGATTCGACGCGCTCGAGTAGATCCCCGTGACTGACCGGGGCGACTGAGTTCAACTCGATCGCGGCATCATCGGCTGCCGGGGGATCGAACGATGTGAAGTGGTCGCTGTGCCCGGGAACTTCAATGGCGAGGTCAAGGAAGCCGGAGGGGAGCGGATCGACGAACCGGCCGCCCATGGGGCGCAATGACGCGGCATAGCGGTGTGGCTCCGAGCCCTCAGGGCTGGGGCCGCTCACAGAGATATGTGCGTCGCGATCGACGATCACCGCTCCTACATTCCACGCCGACAGCAGCCAGACGAAGCGCAGCCAGTGTGAGGGGAGTGCGACTCGAATGCGGGTGCCGATTTCCACCTCGCAGTCGTCGATCAGCATGTTGGAAGTCTTGGCAACCCAATTCGCTGTGGTGGTGCCACTGAGCTCAACGCGTTCACCGGTGGACATGTCGTAGTACGTGATCAGCGGAGCGCTCAGATCACGCCGACGGGAGGTTAGATCAGCCAGAGTTGACGACACAGCGGGCATAGTACGGGCACTGCCTGAAAATCTCGGCTTGACTTGCGCGGGTCACGGGTATGTAATTCCACACATGTCATTCGATCAGGGTCTGCCCGTGGAGTTCACCGAGGAACTCATGTGGCAAGAGCGTGCGTTGTGCGCACAGACGGACCCCGAGGCCTTCTTCCCGGAGAAGGGCGGATCGACGCGTGAGGCCAAGCGAGTCTGTCTCACGTGTGACGTCCGCGGAGATTGCCTCGAGTACGCCCTCGCCCACGATGAGCGGTTCGGCATCTGGGGTGGGCTGTCCGAACGTGAGCGTCGCAAGCTGAAGAAGCGCGCCTGACGGCGTAGCCAACACGACTCAACCCACGGGCTACTAGGCTCGCGGGGTGAGTGAGTCAGCACCAGCGCGTCATTGGCTGGACGATCCGCCGACCGTGGCGGCCGTATTGGTCACCCATAACGGCATGTCCTGGCTGCCGAAAGTTCTGCAGTCCTTTGCCACGATGTACCACGCCCCGGACGTGTGGCGGGCCGTCGATGTCCACTCTGTCGACGGAAGCCGAGCGCTGGTGCAGGAGGCGTTTGGTGAAGATCGCGTGCTGTTGGCGCCGCGCCGAACCGGCTTCGGCGATGCGGTGCGCATGGCCGTCGACTCGATGCCGCGCACCGACTGGATCTGGCTGCTCCACGACGACGCCACAGTCCTGCCCGGCACTCTTTCTGGCCTGCTCGATGAAGCGACGCTGTCCGACGACATCGCCGCGGTCGGGCCCAAGATTCGCGAATGGCCGTCGTTGCGCCGACTGGTCGAGGTCGGCGTCACGGTCACCCGCACTGGCACCCGGGAGACAGGGCTGGAGTCCGGCGAACCCGATGCCGGCCAGCACGACCGACCCCGTGACGTTCTGGCTGTCAATACCGCTGGAATGCTGATCCGCCGCGACGTCTGGGATCTGCTCGACGGGCTCGACCCCGATCTGCCGCTGTTCTATGACGACATTGATTTCGGCTGGCGGGTCAAGAAGGCTGGCTACCGAATCCGTACAGCACCAGCCGGCGTCATCTTCCACGTCGAAGCCGGATACCGCAGCGTTCGACCACTTGTTCGTGGTGATCTGCCCAGTTGGGAGCGCCGCCGAGCAGCGCTCTGGACCCAACTCGCCAACGCGGGACGACCGTCGTTCGCGTGGCAGTACCTGCGCTTGTTCATTGGAACGCTGCTGCGGTGCTTGGGATTGCTCGCAGTCAAGGATCCTGAGGCCGCTGGCGACGAACTGATGGCGTTGCGAGCCGTGTACCTGCGACCGATCCGGCTGTTCCGTGCACGCCGCGCGCGTCGTCGCACATCGAAGTTTGGCACCCGAGCGGTGCGACCCTTGCTGGCGCCGTTGTGGCTGCCATATCGACACGCCTACGACACGGTTCGCGAGGCTGCTGTTGCCATCATCAGGCCGGAAGAAGTCGCTACGACCGGACGCCGGTCGAACATCATTGGCTCCAGCACGACCGACGACAGTGACCCCGAACTCGACGAGGGCACCCCGTCCTGGTGGCGTCAGCGGCCGTGGTTCGCGGTCGCGTCTGTCATCAGTGTGATGGCGTTGATAGCCAGTCGCGGGCTCTGGGGAGGTTTCCTCCACGGTCTCCAAGGCGGAGCGTTGCCTCGTTCGCCCGGTTCAGCTGACGGATGGTGGGCGCTCGTGATGGGTGCTGAACGCGCCCACGGCCTGGTCGACTCGATCCAGCCGGTCTTCGCCATACCTGTGGCCGTGTTGTCGACTCCGTTCTGGACACGACCTGACGTCATCGTCACGGTCGTGATGGTGTTTGGCGTCCCTATGGCGGCGCTAGCTGCCCACCGACTCGGGCGTCTCATCACGCCGCACCGACGTTCCCGCATTCTGTGGGTTGTCGGATACGCCTCGCTTGTCGCCGGTGTGGGTGCGACAGCGCAGGGTCGTCTTGGCACAGTCGTCGCTTTGATCATCGTGCCCATCGCGGTCAATACGGCCTGGCAGTTGGCCAATGAACCGCACTGGCGGGTCGCGCTGCGACTGGGCATCGCCATTGCGGTCGCGGCAGCCTTTGCGCCAGTGGCGTTGGTTGTCGCGGTTGGCGGATTGGCTCTGCTTTGGTATCTGGAAGGGCGCTGGGTCAGCCGCCACCTCATCTTGGTCGCGGGAACGACCGCAGCGTTGTTGGGACCGTGGCTGATCGCCCGTGCAGTGTTTCCGTGGCGTTGGTGGTGGGAAGCCGGCTATGCCACTCCAGGGGGCGCCGAAAGCGTTCTTGACATCGTGATGGGCCGTGCCGGCGGCATCCAGGCGCCGTGGTGGCTCAGCGTCCCGATTCTGTTGCTGGGCCTCGCGGCATTGATCCCTCGTGCCACTCGCTACAGCGTTCGCGCCTGCTGGCTGTTCGGGTTGTGGTGTCTTGGTATTGCGGTCGTCGGACACCTCACGCTGTTTGCCGGACCCTCGGGACGCATTGATTTGGCGCCGTGGGTGGGGATCCCCGCGGTCCTGTGGCTCGCGTCATTGGGAACCGCTGCATTGATCGCTGTTCCGCACTTACTGGAGAAGGCCGGTTCAGGCGCGGTCGCCGGAGTCGTCGCCTTGGCGCTCATCGCGCCGATCGGCGTAGGCGCATGGTGGGTTGGGCGAGGCATCGCTGATCCGCTTGAAGATGGTCGCACCTCGTTGCTCGTGCCGGCCTTCCTTGCCGAACGGCCGGGCAGCACCCTGATTTTGACGGTTGATTCGGCCGGTTCGGTTCACCACCGAATGGTTGCCGGACGTGGCGGATTCCTCGGTCAAGAAGCTTTCGCGCCTTCTGCCAGCGAACTTGAGGGTGTCACGTCTTCTGTGCAGCACCTCTTGGGTGGAGCCAGCAGCGGTGACGTTGACGCCCTCGCCAAGGCTGGCGTTGCAGCCATCTATGTGCCCGACGCCGTCGCGAACGCCGATGTCGCACGCCGCATCGATGCCGCACCCGGGATTGAGCCCACGGGAAGCGATAGCCCGGACTCTCGAGCGTGGGTGTTGATTGAAGATCCTGTGCTGAAGACGACCGCCGTTCCGTTGTGGCGGCAGTTGACCGGTTGGCTTCAGTTGGTTTTGTGGGGCGCCGCGGTCGTGCTGACGGCGCCGGTCCGCCGCCGCGAAGTCCAGGTGCAAGCAGATGAGGACCTCCTCGCTGCGACGGCCGACGGTGCCGCTTCTGCCGTGGTGCGGTTGCCGCAGGATGCCCAGGGGGTGCGTCAATGACGCGTGCATATCGACGCAGTTGGACTGATACCGCGCTGCCCCTGGCAGCTGTTGTGCTGGTCGGCGCGGGCCTCCTGCTGCCCAGGCTCGATCGCGAAGCTCCAGCGGATAAACCAACGGCGCAATTGCAGTCAACCTTCGTGTGTCCAAGTGGCCCAGGCGTCTCGACGAGCCTTGGACAACTGGCGCCGGGAGATGAACGTCGAGTCGCCGTCACGCGTAAGGGAAGCCGAAACGACAAGGCCTCAAACGCCAAGCGGTGGACGGTCGATTCCTTTGGCCGCGACGGCGCGATTGTCGTGCAAGACGGGCGCGCCTCGGGTGCCGTGGGCTTCACCTCTCAAATCGCTCCGAGGGCCAGTGGCGGTGGGCTGTCGGTGGCGCGGTGCGGTTCGATCATCGACGAAGCGTGGTTCCTCGGACTGGCTACTGCCGATAAGCGTGCGTCGACTTTGGTGCTGACGAACCTGTCGAATACGCCCGCCGTCGCGGATATCACGTTATGGAACACCCGAGGGAAGGTCGACGCGGTCCACGCCGACGGCGTGTCAATCAAGCCGTTCACCATCCGTCGTATCCCGATCAGCGACCTGGCAGCGGGTGAGCCAGACCTCGCCATGCAGGTCACCCGACGACGGGGAGTGATGGCTGCGTCGGTTGAGGATCAGTCGACCGCGACGTTCGCCGGTAATGAAGCGATCGACGTCACCGTTGGGCCACGAAAGCAGCAGTACCTGGCCGGACTTGATGGTGGTGCTCGCGGCAAAACTCTGCTGCTGATGAATCCAGGCAATCAGGTCGCTCGCGTCGACGTCACGATGGTGACTGCGGACGGCCCGTTGGCCGACGAGAAGCTGCAATCGATCAAGGTCAAGCCGGGGGAATACCGATCCGTCGCGATCCCGACGTCCATCGGCAGTGGCCGACACGCTGCGGTCGTCACTGGCGATCGCCCTGTGGTCGCGGCCGCGCGAGTTGAGCCGGATGTGAAGGACTACTCCGTCGTTGAACCGACCGAGCCACTGACTGGCCCGGCGATTGTGCCGGTGCAGTTGGGCAAGGGAGTCGCCTTCGACCGGCTGATCCTGACCGCCTTCAAGGACAATGCGAAGGTTGAGATCGCCACATTCGACGCGAATATGAAGCGACTCGATACGACCACGATCAGCCTCAAAGGTCTGAGCACCAGCGCGCTCGGAAAATCCAAGATCAACGGCTTGGCCAACGCCGCGTACTTGACCGTCAGCGTGAATGGTGACGTTGTTGGCGCCGCGACCTACCGTGCTGGAACCGGCGTCAGTTCGCTGTCGCTGCAGTCCGCCCCCACCACCATCGACGTCCCCGCCGTCCTCCCCGACTGAACCGC
>JBEBVW010000060.1:0-12013 GCA_040392565.1 Aeromicrobium sp.
TCAAGGCCAAGCAGGATCGCGACGCTCGCAAGGGCCGCAATGTTTCTGAGGATCCGCTTGAGGCGGCAAAGGATGCTGCCAAGGAACAAGACGATCGTCCTCAGCGCAACCAGCCTAAGAACCAAGCACGTTCAGCACGTAAGAAAGGTGGATCGAAGTGACTGATTCAGCCAATCTGGAAAAAGAAGGCGATATCGCCGCTGACTTCCTCGAAGAACTTCTCGATATCGCAGATCTCGATGGCGACCTCGACATGGACGTCGACGGTGATCGCGCCGCAGTTGCGATCGTCGGCGGGGGACTCGATCACCTAGTCGGTACCGACGGCAAAGTCCTGGATGCGCTTCAGGAACTGACTCGACTGGCCGTCTATCGCGATACCGGTGAGCGCAGCCGACTGATGCTCGATATCGGCGGCTTCCGTGCGGCCCGCCGTGCCGAGTTGGTGAAGCTGGCCGATGCTGCTGTGGCCAAGGTCAACGCTGGCGAGAGCCGGGTCGCGATGGCACCGATGTCGCCATTTGAGCGCAAGGTTGTGCACGATGCGGTGGCGGCTGCGGGTCTCGGTAGTGAGTCCGAGGGCGCAGAGCCCAACCGCTACGTCGTCGTGATTGGCCAGGAGTAACGTTTCGGATATGTCCATCGATGTTTCACGTGAAACACCCCCGCCGAACGCGGCGGGGGTGTTCTCGTCCCAATACGAACTCATGCAGCGGTACGCCGATCTGTTGGCGACCGAAGGCACCGTCCGTGGACTGATTGGCCCTCGCGAACTCCCTCGTTTGTGGACTCGCCATTTGATGAACTGCGCCGCAGTTCTTCCGCGGTTGCCACAGGGGGCGACTGTCGCCGATGTGGGGACTGGCGCCGGCCTTCCTGGTTTGGTGTGGGCGATTGCGCGTCCCGATCTGACGGTGACACTGATTGAGCCACTGCTGCGGCGCACGACCTTCCTCGATGAAGTTGTGGCGCAACTAGGCCTTGAGAACGCCCATGTTGTTCGTTCACGCGCCGAGGATGTTGATGAGACTTTTGACGTCGTCACAGCTCGTGCGGTCGCCAATCTCGACAAGTTGGGTCGGTGGTGCATGCCGCTAGTGAAGCGTCCCGGCGGTGTCCTTCTGGCCCTCAAAGGACAGACGGCTGCCGAGGAGGTGGCGTCAGCCAAGCCGACACTTCATCGCCTTGGCGCCACCACTATCGTGGTGCAGACGTACTCAGCAGGCACCGACGATGACACCACGGTCGTTGAGGTCTCCACATGATCTGTGTTTCACGTGAAACCAAGAAAGTAGGGGAGCGGTGATGACCGCACCGTTTGATCGTCCTGCGCACACCAGAATCTTTGTTGTCGCGAATCAGAAGGGTGGCGTGGGAAAAACCACCACCACCGTCAACGTCGCCGCAGCAATGGCAATGCGCGGCCTGCGAGTTCTCGTGATCGATCTCGATCCGCAAGGCAATGCGTCGACGGCGCTCAACGTTCCGCACCACGAAGGTGCGCCCGGTGTGTACGAAGCCATCGTCGATGGCACTGATATCGATGAACTGGTGAGCCCCTGCCCAGACATTGAGGGACTGACGGTTCTTCCAGCATCCATCGATCTCGCCGGCGCCGAGATTGAACTCGTTTCGCTCGTGGCTCGCGAATCACGCCTGGACAAAGCGCTGCAGTCGCATCTGCGGGATTCGGCCGAAGCTGGCGATCGGATCGATTACGTCTTTATCGATTGCCCGCCATCGCTGGGACTACTGACTGTCAATGCGCTGGTGGCTGGCCGTGAGGTTTTGATCCCGATCCAGTGTGAGTACTACGCACTTGAAGGCTTGGGTCAGTTGGTGCGCAATATCGATTTGGTGAAGTCGCACCTGAACCCCGCGCTGGATGTCTCGACGATCCTGCTGACCATGTATGACGCACGTACCAAGCTGGCTTCGGGTGTCGTCGATGAAGTGCGGGCCCACTTTGGTGACAGCGTGCTGCGCACCATCATTCCTCGCGCCGTCCGCATTTCTGAGGCACCTAGTTATCAGCAGACAGTTTTGACGTACGACCCATCATCGTCAGGCGCACTGGCTTATCTTGAGGCCTCGCGTGAGATTACGAAACAGCAGGAAATCCAGGGAGAGGGCGTCACAGCATGAGCGCTGCACCGAAGCGCGGTTTAGGCCGCGGACTTGAGGCACTGATCCCCTCCACGCCGGCCGCTGCCAAGGAGTCGGGACTCGCAGAAGTCGACGGAGCCCGTTTCCAAGAGATTCCGCTCAGCCAGATCGTCCCGAATCCGCGACAGCCGCGGCAGGTGTTTGACGAAGATGCGATGGCTGAACTGGTCCACTCCATCAAGGAGATCGGACTGCTGCAGCCGATCGTCGTGCGATCGACTGGTCCGGACACCTATGAACTCATCATGGGCGAACGCCGTTGGCGCGCGCACCACGAAGCCGGGCTTGAGACCATTGGCGCGATCGTCCGCGAGACCGAAGACAGCGATCTGCTGCGGGACGCGCTCCTGGAGAACTTGCACCGTTCGCAGTTGAACCCGTTGGAAGAAGCCGCGGCGTACCGCCAGCTGCTTGACGACTTCGGGTGCACCCACGATGAACTGGCTGATCGCATCGGACGTTCGCGTCCGCAGATCAGTAACACGCTGCGTCTGCTGAAGCTGGTGCCTAATGTTCAGCGCCGGGTTGCTGCCGGCGTCTTGTCGGCCGGCCACGCACGCGCCTTGGTCACGATCGAGAACCCCGAGGTCCAAGATCGGCTTGCCAGCCGGGTAGTTGCCGAGGGACTCTCGGTGCGGGCTTTGGAAGAGATTGTGGCGGTTGGGCCCGATGGCCAGCCCAAGAGCAACCGCAAGGCCAAGAGTGGGCCGACGATCACATCGCCACGAGTGGCTGAGATCGCCGACCGACTCTCGGATCGTTATGACACCCGAGTGCGGATCCAGCTGGGCCGCAGCAAAGGCAAGGTCATGATCGAGTTCGCGACCCTCGAAGATCTCGAGCGCATCGTCGGCCTACTCGACAAGTAGTCCTGCCGGGGTGCTCAGCCCAGGAATTCGGCGATCTCGTTGAGGATCGCCGACTTGGGCTTAGCGCCGGTGATGGACCGGACCAACTCGCCGTTGTTGTACAGATTGATGGTCGGCAGACCGATGACCTTGTACTGAGCCGGGGTGATGGGGTTGGCGTCGGCGTCCATCTTCAACACCGTCAAGCTGCCAGCGTTCTCAGCTGCGATCTCTTCGAGGATCGGAGCGACCTGACGGCACGGGCCGCACCAGGAGGCCCAGAAGTCGACAAGCACAGGGCCGTCGGCCTGAAGAACCTTGCTCTGGAAGTCGTCGTCGGTGACAACACCAAGGTCAGCCATAAATATCTCCTAGTTTATTTGTCGACTTATAGATTTATATCGGCAAGGTAGCGCTCTGCGTCAAGCGCTGCCGAACAACCGGTTCCGGCCGCGGTGATGGCCTGCCGGTAGGTGTGGTCGACCAGATCGCCGGCGGCGAACACGCCGGGCAAATTGGTCTGGGTCGAACCGGACTTGACCAAGACGTAACCCTCATCGTCGAGGTCGACTTGGCCCTTCAGTAGTTCCGAACGCGGATCGTGACCGATGGCGATGAAGAGGCCGGTGGCATCGAGCCGACGGGTTTCTCCGGTCACTGTGTCGCGCAGGGTGAGCGCCTCCAGCTTTTCCTCACCGATGATTTCGGCGACCTCGCTGTTCCACGCGAACTCGATCTTCTCATTGGCTAGGGCGCGGTCCTGCATGATCTTGGAGGCGCGAAGTTCATCGCGGCGGTGGACCAAAGTGACCTTGCTGGCGAACCGCGTCAGGAAGGTTGCTTCCTCCAAGGCGCTGTCGCCACCACCGACGACCACGATGTTCTGTTCGCGGAAGAAGAATCCGTCGCACGTCGCGCACCAGCTGACGCCGTGACCAGAAAGTCGGTCTTCGCCCTCAATGTCGAGCTTGCGGTAACCCGAACCGGTGGCAAGCACGACGGCGTGAGCCAGGTGCTCTGAACCGTCGGAGGCGACGACCTTTTTGATATCGGACGTCAGATCAACCGAGACGATGTCATCGGCGACCAACTCGGCCCCGAACCGTTCGGCTTGGGCGCGCAACTTATCCATCAAGTCCGGGCCCATGATGCCGTCGGGCCATCCAGGGAAGTTCTCGACATCGGTGGTGTTCATCAAGGCGCCGCCAGCGGTCACCGAGCCCTCAAAAACCAGGGGAGCCAAATTGGCTCGGGCCGCGTAGATAGCGGCGGTGTACCCCGACGGACCCGATCCGATGACGATCAGGTTGCGCACGTCCGACATGACTCTCCTCGTTGAAGACCGCAGTTCAGGTGACAACGCAGTCTAGGTTGCTGCTATTCCCGAGATCACGAGCGGCCGCGGATCACGATCTCGTCGATCTGTCCCATGAACGTGCCCTCGGTGACTTCCGGCAGCGATCGCAGCCACACCACGACATATCGAGTCAGCACGTGATCGGTAATCGAGACGGTGGCATCGGTGCCAGCGGCATCGATTTCGGCGACCTTCTGGAGGCCGCCCAGTGACAGAGGTACTTGTTCACTGTTTTCCTTCGCCACGTATAGCGAGAAACTCGTTGGGCTTCCGGTCAATCGCAGCCGAACCGACGCAATCTCACGCACGCCACCCAAATCAACGACCAATCCGACGCCGTCTTTCAGTCCACCCAGCGTTGGGCGACCGAAATACTGAGTGGTGGGCCAGCCGGTCGAGATATCGCCGTCGATCGCCAATGGCGCGGACTTGGGATTCTCCTGTCCGTCTGAACCCTGCGGATCGAAGTCGTGCGCAGCGCGTGCCGGCAGAATGCGGACAGGGGACGATTCGTCGATGGAGTGGTTTTCATCGGACATCGATCGCGCTACTAAGAAGCCGAGGACGGCCAGCACAGCAAGCGCACCCAGCACACCGATCAGTACCAGCGCGCGATCGCCCTTGGTCGCCAGCCGGCCGCGTTCGACGGCTCGTTCGAGCGGGGTGGGCGGCGCGGGTTCATAGGCCTTCGGGCGCCGACGTGGTGGTTCGAGGCCGGGCGGTGGCCCCGCCGGAACGATGACCGGATCCAGCCGCAGCAGATCGGGCGAGGAGAGGCCTACGAGGCTGGGCTGGTCGTCGGCCAGATCGCCTTCGTCTTCACCCGAGAGCCGGACGGCACGCGCAATGTCCCCAGCGCGGGTGAGCGGACGCTCGTGGTGGCGCGGCGGACGCCCCAGAATTCGGTCGGCCACTGTGTCGACGTCGCGAGAGACCCCTGCGCGAACCTGTCGGGGTCGCAAAAGCCGACCGTGTTCGGTGGGAGCGGCACGCAAGCCGTCAACTGACCCGCCCGGCCACCGAGACGTCAGGCAGGCGTAGAGCAATTTGCCCAGACCGTCGACGTCAGCGCGTTCGTAGGTCTGCAGATCAGCCTGAGAGTCGTGGTGATCTGCTGGAGCCAGTGCGGTGGCAACGCCGAGACCGACGATGCGCACCGCGCCCGACTGCTTGAGCAACACCTGGTGCGGAGTGAGGCGCCGGTGATACACGCCGTACTCGTGCGCGTGAGCGATTGCCTCAGCCACTTCGGCGACGACGGTTGCAGCTCGCCGGTTCGGCAGCGGCGACTGCTGCAGTACTTGGTCGAGGGGAAATGCGCGGGCCCACTCTCGGACCACCAGATGGTGCCCCTTCTCGTTCTCCAACAGATCGAGCACGCGCAGGAAACGCGGATCGGTGACAGCGGTGGATGCCCGGGCCGCTTCAAGGAAGTGCTCAGCCCGAGGATCACTGCTGGCGAGCAGTTCCAGACCGACATTGCGGTTCAAAACCCGATCGTGGGCTCGCCATGTCGTCGATCCCAGCTTCTCGGACACGAGATCTTGCAACTCGTAGCGGTCGGCCAACAGGTCGCCGGACGACAGCAATCGCCGGTCGCCCATCTCGCCTCCTGTGGTCCGTTCAGACGAGCCTAGCCCGCCGAACGGCCCCGGCGGACTTCATCGTCAGCCGCGTCGGCGCAGGGTGTCGACGACATAGCTCAGTTGCTCGATCCGCATCATCCGTGCTGCAGCCAGATACGTCACGAATCCGATGCTGCCAGCCACGAGAGCGGTCACCAGACCAGGCGTGTTCAGCAGCGAAGCGACCCCGAGCATGACCACCGCCTGCACTCCAGCCGCGATGCTCAAACGCACAACAAAACGCACCATCTCTGCATCAATGATGTGGCCCATCCTGCGGCTGAGCACCGTCGTAGAGATGGCCGCACCCACGGTGTAGGCCAAGCCGAACGTCAGGGCGAGCATGGGAGCAACGGCGGCCGGCTCGACGGCGCGCGTCAGCCCGACACCGGCAATGATCGTCACGATGGCGATGACCACTTGGACGATAAACGGTGTTCGAGTGTCTTCATCGGCATAGAAACCGCGGAGCACCAGATAGTGCAGCGTGAACGCGATCATGCCGATCGAAAACGCTTGGATCGTGTGGCCGATGAGTTCGGTGTCGCCCTTCAGGGCGCCGACGACGCCCGCAACGGTGGCAAGCTGCACGCCCAGGCAGGCACACGCGACAGCGAGCGGGGTGACGATGGTGAGCGCCAGCCGAATCGTGCGTCCCAGTTCGACACGCACGCGCCCGTAGTCGCCAGCGGCACACATCGACGACAAGGTCGGCATCAGCGCCGTGGCCAGTGACACCGTGATGACGCCGTGCGGCACCTGGCTGACCAAGTAGCCGAATGAGTAGACGGCGGCACCGGCTGCGGCCACACCACGCTCAGCACCCTCAAGCGTCGCACCAGTGCCGAGTCGATAGATCACGATCAGCGCAATCTGATTGGCCACGATGTAGAGCAGCGTCCACCAGCCCAAACGCAGTGTGTGACCAAGTCCGACGCCGCGGAAGTCGAACCGCGGGCGGTAGGTGAAACCGGTCGCGCGCAGGTATGGGATCAGTACCAGGGTTTGCGCAGCGATGGCGGCGGTTGAACCAGCGCCGAGCAGCCAGGCCTGAGAGGTCGAGAAGCCGTTGGTGCCGTTGGATGTTCCAAAGATGACGGCGTAGGCCAGCAAGATGGCGCAGGCAATCACGTTGTTGACGATTGGCGCCCACATCATGGGCCCGAAGCGACCGCGCGCGTTCAGCACTTGGCCCACCAGCACGAAGGCGCCATAGAACAGCACCTGTGGCATGCACAGCCACATCAACAGGCGGGCCGAGTCGTGTTGGCGTTGGAATCCGTCGGTGAACAGCGATCCGTCGAACACCAGGTGCATCAGCCACGGCACCGCGATCATCAGCACGACCGTGCCGACCGCCAGCACGATCAGGCCGAGGGTGATGACGCGGTGCGCGTACGCGTCTCCGCCGTCTTCGCCTTCCATCGCCCGCACTAGCTGGGGAACGAGCACCACATTGAAGATGCCGCCGGCGACCAGAATGTAGAGCGCGTTGGGGATCGTGTTGGCAGTGTCGAACAGATCGGCATTCAGGGACTGACCGATGACGATGATCAGCAGTCCGAGCCGGACGAAGCCGGTGAGCCGAGAAACGATCGTGCCGAGCGCCATCCATGCGCTGGCGCGAGCAAGCTGGCGTCCCGAATCGCTAGTCATCGAGTTCGCCCGCAGGTGAAGGAGTGCCGGCCTTGCGGCGCTTGCCGAATCGGCGCACCAACGCGAACACCACGAAGAGGGCGGCGCCACCCATCGTCGCCCACAACACGATGCCCACTCGGCTAGATCGAACGATGAATTCATCGGATGAACCAAAGACGTGGCCGTCCGGCGTCATCATGCGCGCTGTCACGGTGGTGGCGTTCTGTTCGTCCAAGTCGATCTCGACTGTCACCGTCCGACGCTCATCTGCCGCGATCTCGACCGGAGGCAGGTCATCGAAGGAAAGTGACGGATTGCTGGAGTCCAGACGCAGACCAATGCGCACGGCGTGATCGGATCCGTTGCTGATGGTGATCGGGAAGCCACCTTCAGAACTCGAAAGCGTCACCTCGGGCGGCGCCATCAGGGTGATGGCTTCCAGATCGGCTCGAATTTTGCGCTCGACCCCTCGGGCTTTGGCAAGACCACCGGAGGACTTCCCGCGCCAGCGCACCCCCAAGGTGTCGGCGATCATGACTGCTTGCAGGTCATCGACCTGATCGTGATCAACGGCTGCCGCGCTGACAACGGCCGCAGTCTGAGCCGCTTGGTCACTGGCTGAGATCTGCTCCTGTGACAGGGGTACGTCCGTCGCCTTTTCCACTTTGCCGGTGTACCGGCTACCGCGGGGCACGGCGGTGAGCGAACGTGGCTGCGCGTAGTCGGTCTCGAATTCGAGAGTCGCAAGTTGGCCCGGATCGAACCGCGGCGGAACGACGACAACGCTCTCAGCGCCGCTGGCGTCGTTGAGCGCGGCGAGGGCAGTTCCGGCCAAGATTCGTTGGCGCAGGGTTGCCACGGTGAGTGTTCCGGGGATTCCGCGAGTGACGTCGTCGTCGACGAGGAGCGGGAGGTCGCCACTGCGGGTCGATCGGCTGACCAGGGCGCCTTCATCGCTGGTCCAGTCTGGCAATGCGAGGGAGCTGACGATGACCGGATCATCGCCGCTTTCGCGGATGGAACTCAGCAGTGCACCGGACGTGCCGTTCTGAGTGGGCCAACTGACCCGCGACCGCGATAGTCCGAACTGGTCGACGACCGAGTCAGTGGCACGTTCGACTGCGCCGATCAGATGTCGACGGGCCGTGGTGTCGCGTACTAGGGCAAGGACGTCGGCGCGGTCGTAGTCCAGCACCCAGGCCGACGAGTCGGTAGAGATCGCGATCAGATCATCGCGGAACCGCTCGGCATCTGGTTCGTCTTCGCTGAGTTTGTCGACCGCCGCGACGAGGGCGGGATCGACGATGACACCGCGTCCAGAGCTGCCGGTTCCGATGGCAAGATCAAGCAGATTTCGTAGCTGTCCACCGGTCGAAATTGCCGCCAGCAACTCCTTGGGACCACGCTTTGCCGGCAATAGGAACGGCCACACCACGGTGGTGGCGGCCGACTGCTTCGTGCCAGTCATCTTGGGGATCAGCGTGGTTGCTCGGGCGACGGCGGTGGAACTGCGATTGCCGGCGGCATCCGTGCCGAGAATTTGCACGCCGATGGGGTAGACGCCGTCAGTGCCGTTGATCGGCAAATTTTTCACCGGAATCGAAAGTCGAAAGTTCACCGACGCGCCTGCGGCGAGGTCACCCAATTCTTGAAATCGCCCCACGTCGACGATGCGAGTACCGGCGAATCCGTGATCCACTTCGGCCTGTTCGGCGAGATCCTCGCGATCGGTGAACGGCGCCGGACGAATCAACAAGTACGCCTGCAGAGCGGTCCAGTCTTTGGATCCGGTATTCGTGACAGTGCCCGACAGAGTGACGCGACCGGACTTCCCGATGCTCGACGGCGTCAGACCGGTGATGTCCACATCGAGGCTCTGCCCGGTAGCCGCTGTCGTCGGTGCGAACCCGGGAACGAGCGTCAGGCAAAGAGCGATCAGCATCGCCAACACACCATGCAGAGTGCGGGGGCGGCGTGGGATCACTCCGAACACTCTAGGCGAGGGCGCCGATAGACTGCGTCCTTGTGTCACCAGAACAACGGGCCAGGGTCGACCGCGTCCTGTCCGCCGCCGGATTCCTTGACGACCTCGGACGCATATTTGACGATGCCGGCCATGAAATTGCGTTGGTTGGGGGCCCGGTGCGCGACGCGGTACTTGGTCGCAGCGGGACCGATTGGGATCTGACCACTTCGGCTCGTCCAGATGAAATCGAGCGGCTCGTTACGCCCCTTGCTGAAGCCATGTGGGACATGGGCCGCGACTTTGGAACCATCGGCCTGCGCTACCGAGGCCAGGACGTCGAGATCACGACGTATCGCAGCGATGCCTATGACGCGTCGTCTCGTAAGCCCGAGGTGACATTCGGCGACACCATCGAAGGCGACCTGTCACGTCGCGACTTCGCGGTCAACGCCATGGCAATTTCGCTGCCGTCTCGTAAATTCATCGATTTGTTTGGTGGGCTCGACGACATCGCAGCGCGTCGGCTCCGTACGCCGGTGACGGCCGAGCAGTCGTTCAGTGATGATCCGCTGCGCATGATGCGTGCCGCGCGGTTCACGTCTCAACTGGGTTTCACTGTGTCCGACGATGTGCGGACGGCAATGATCGCCATGGCCGAACGTATCCAGATCGTCTCCGCCGAACGTGTGCGCGCCGAACTCGATAAGACACTGCTCGCTCATGATCCAGTTCCCGGCTTGCGGCTTCTTGTTGAAACCGGGCTTGCCGAGCAGGTACTTCCCGAACTTCCAGCGCTGATCCTGGAGCGCGATGAGCACCATCGCCACAAGGACGTCTACGAACACTCGTTGACGGTTCTTGAACAGTCGATTGCGATGGAATCGGATCGTCTGCCAGACGGCGGACCCGATCTGGTTAGCCGATTGGCTGCTCTGCTGCACGACATTGGCAAGCCGCGTACTCGGCGCTTTGTCGATGGCGGCGCCGTGACGTTCCATCATCACGATGTCGTGGGTGCCAAATTGGCACGCAAACGACTCAAGGCCTTGCGTTACAGCAATGACGTGATTGATCAGGTCAGTCAGCTCATTGAACTTCACCTGCGGTTCCACGGATATGGATCGGGTGAATGGACCGACTCGGCGGTCCGTCGTTATGTGCGGGACGCGGGAGATCAGTTGCAGCGCCTCCATGTTCTGACTCGCGCCGACTGCACCACGCGAAATGCCCGCAAGGCCGCCCGCCTGCAGCGCACATACGACAGCCTGGAAGAGCGCATCACGGTGCTGGCCGCGCAAGAGGAACTTGACGCCATCAGGCCCGATCTCGACGGTCAACAGATCATGGAGATTCTGGGTATCGGTCCAGGTCGCGAAGTCGGTGAGGCGTACCGCTTCTTGCTTGATCTGCGCATGGATCGTGGACCTATGGAACCGGAAATGGCTGCCGAAGCTCTGCGTGCATTTTGGGCGGCGCGGGGTAACTGATGACGACCGATGGACGCGTGGCCCGTGGCGAACGTACTCGCCGCGCGATCATTGACGCCCATACCGAACTGTTGATCTCCGGCCAGGTCAAACCCACTGCTCAGGCCGTCGCCGATCTGGCCGGTATCTCGGTGCGCACCCTGTGGTCGAACTTCAGCGATAGCGAAGCGCTCCGCGAAGCCTCGGTACAGCGTTGGCTTGATATCGATGCGGCTGGTTGGCGACCTGTTGATCCGGAACTGCCGTTGACTGAACGGATCACGCTGTTCTGCGACCGTCATGCCGACCGCATTGAGACGATGGCGCCTGCGGCTCGTTCTGCCGCGCTCGGCGAACCGTTTTCACTAGCCCTTCAACTATCGCGGCGCCAGCATGTTGAGCGGCTGCTGGAGGCACTCGAATACACGTTCTCAGCTGAGTTGGGCCCGCGCACGGTTGAGACCGACGCGATCTACCAGGAGTTGTTTGTGGTGGCCTGTTGGCCGAGTTGGCGCACGCGAACCGAAGACTTGGGCATGGATCGCCAGGACGCCATCGACTCGATGGTCCTTGGATTCCAACGAATTCTGATGAAATAGCAGAAGGGCCGAACACCCGTAGGTGTCCGGCCCTCCTCGGTGCTGACAATCAGCGCTCTTCGGTACCTGCGATGTAGGCCTCGAGCTTGGCGCGACCCAGGTCATCTGGACGCTGCTCGGGCGGCGACTTCATCAGGTAGGACGAGGCGCTCAACAACGCGCCGCCGATGCCGCGATCCTTGGCGATCTTGGCTGCACGGATGGCGTCGATGATGATGCCGGCCGAGTTCGGGGAGTCCCACACCTCGAGCTTGTACTCCAGGTTCAATGGAACGTCACCGAACGCGCGACCCTCAAGGCGGACATACGCCCACTTGCGGTCGTCGAGCCAGGCGACGTAGTCCGACG
>JBEBVW010000061.1:0-11825 GCA_040392565.1 Aeromicrobium sp.
GTCGATACGCCACGCCGGGGGACATCGCGGTGCAGCCGGCGGCGATCGCGTGCTTGATGACTTCGGGCTCATCACGCATCAGACGCCAGCCTCGATGGACCAAGGTCACCGGCGACTTGCGGCCTTCGCGCAGATCGCGGGCGAGGCGCAGGCCAAAGGTGATCAATCGGGGGCGCTGCAGGCAGATCGCATGGTCGAGAACGCCGGCGTCTATGCAGGCTTGGACGATCTCGGGCGCGAACAGCCCTTCGGCGATCAGCGGCGTGCCGTTGAGGCGAACCGTGTGGCGGCCGACGGCTCGGCTCTGGCTGATGTCGTAGACCGGAACCTCGGCCGATCCTGTTGAACACAACTGCACGATGGCCGCCACGGCGGCATCTGCGTCCCAGGACCTGGGGTCGTCCCAGTCAACGATGCCCAAGGCGTCCGAACGAGGCATGTCCGGCGCGTCGTGGTCGCGATAGAAATCGTCGAGACGCAGCACCGGCCAGCCAAGTCGTTCAGACAGATGTGACTTCCCGGAGCCAGACGGCCCGGCGAGGATGACGACTCCCACTCAAACGCCGATGGGGTGCCAGACGGTTTTGGTCTCGGTCCATTGGGCAAGGCGGGTGAGGTCGGGCTCGGCCGTCCAGTCCTCGGCCGCGCGGCGGCGGACTCGCTTGAGGTTCTCGGCCGACGCAATCTCCAAGTCCTTCGCATCATCCCCAGCACCAGCAAGATCGATGCCGTTGACGTCCATGTGAGAGGCGAGCCACGGGCCAATCTCGGCTGCACTGCCAGTGAGCACATTGATGACACCGCCGGGAACATCAGACGTTGCCAGGATCTCCGCCAGAGTGACAGCGGGGATCGGCGCCGACTCGTCGGCCACAACCACCACGGCGTTGCCGGTCACGACGGCGGGCAGGATCGTGGAGACCAAGCCGAGCAGCGGGTCCGACGGCGCCAGAACGGCGACCACACCGGTGGGTTCGGGCGAGGACAGATTAAAGAACGGCGACGACACGGGGTTCGCGTTGCCCAACACCTGGACGAATTTGTCGGCCCATCCGGCGTACCAAACGATGCGATCGACGGTCAGGTCGACGGCAGTCGAGGCCTGCTTGGGAGTTGAGCCCACGGCGCGCAACTGCTCGACCAACTGATCGCGTCGGTCCTCCATGACCTCGGCGATGCGGTAGATGACCTGGCCGCGGTTGTATGGCGTGCGGCCGGCCCACCCCGATTGTGCCGAACGTGCAGCACGCACCGCATCGCGGGCGTCCTTGCGTGAACCCTTGGCCATGTTCGCTAGGAACGTGCCCTTGGCGTCGAGCGCTTCGAATGTGCGACCCGATTCTGACCTCGGAAAGGCGCCGCCGATGTAGAGCTTGTGCGTCTTGCGCACCTCGACCCGCTCGCTCATGAAGGCGCTCCTTCCAGGTAAGCGGCCAATCCGTGGCGCCCGCCCTCACGTCCGTAGCCGGACTCTTGGTAACCGCCAAATGGTGATGCCGGATCGAACTGGTTGAACGTGTTGGCCCACACCACACCAGCGCGCAGCCGGTCGGCCATGGCCAGAATGCGCGACCCCTTCTCGGTCCACACCCCAGCCGATAGTCCGTAGGGGGTGTTGTTGGCCTTCTCGATCGCTTCGCTCGGCGTGCGGAACGTGAGCACCGACAACACCGGCCCGAAGATCTCTTCGCGCGCTATGCGGTGCGCCTGCGACACCCCGGTGAAGACTGTCGGCGCGAACCAGAAGCCGTTGTCGGGGATTTCACACGGTGCCGACCAGCGCTCGGCGCCTTCGTCGTCGCCGACCTTGACCAGAGCCTTAATGCGGGCGAGCTGCTCTGCGGAGTTGATGGCACCGATGTCGGTGTTCTTGTCCAGCGGATCACCCAGCCGGAGCGTCGACATACGGCGCTTGAGGCGTTCGAGGACTTCGTCGTAGACGCTTTCCTGAACCAGCAAGCGTGAACCCGCGCAGCACACATGGCCCTGGTTGAAGAAGATGCCGTTCACGATGCCTTCGACGGCTTGATCCAGCGGCGCGTCGGCGAACACGATGTTGGCGGCCTTGCCGCCGAGTTCAAGAGTGGCTTTTTTGTCGGTGCCGGCGATCGCGCGGGCGATGGCCTTGCCCACTGCAGTGGAGCCGGTGAACGCGACCTTGTCGACGTCCGGGTGCTCCACGACCGCCTGGCCGGTGGCGCCGGCGCCGGTCACGATATTGACGACGCCGCGCGGCAGATCGGCCTGCTGGCACACTTCGGCAAATAGCAGTGCAGTCAGCGGTGTGGTCTCGGCCGGCTTGAGCACGACGGTGTTGCCCGCGGCCAATGCGGGGGCTACCTTCCACGCCAACATCATCAGCGGGAAGTTCCACGGAATGACCTGGCCGGCCACGCCCAGCGGTTTGGGATTGGGACCCAGACCTGCGTAGGCCAACTTGTCGGCCCAGCCGGCGTAGTAGAAGAACCACTGCGAAACCAGTGGAATGTCGACGTCGCGGGTTTCCTTGATGGGCTTGCCGTTATCGAGCGTCTCCAGCACGGCGAATTCGCGGCTGCGCTCGGCGACGATGCGGGCGATGCGGTACAGGTACTTGGCGCGCTCACCTCCGGGCATCTTCGACCACGGGCCGAATGCCTTACGGGCCGCCTTGACTGCGCGGTCGACGTCAGCTGCTGAGCCTTCGGTGACCTCGGCCAGCACCTCTTCGGTTGATGGGCTGATGGATTTGAAGGTGCTGCCAGTGCCCTCGACGAATTCGCCGTCGATGAAAAGCCCGTAAGAGCTCTTCAGGTCGACGATGGAACGCGACTCCGGAGCCGGTGAGTACTCGAATGCCATGTGTTTCCCCTCAGTCCAGCGTCACGTAGTCGGGTCCGGAGTAAGCCCCGGTCGTTAACTTCTGACGCTGCAGCAGCAGGTCGTTGAGCAAGGTGGAGGCGCCGAACCGGAACCAGTCGGGCGACAGCCAGTCTTCGCCAGCGATTTCGTTGACGACCACCAAATATTTAATGGCGTCTTTGCTGGTGCGAATTCCACCAGCCGGCTTGACGCCGATCTGCTTTCCAGTGGCCAGGCGGTAATCGCGTACGGCTTCCAACATCAGCAAGGTGACCGGCAACGTGGCGGCTGGCTGGATCTTTCCTGTGCTGGTCTTGATGAAGTCGGCCCCGGCATCCATCGCCAGCCAAGAGGCCTTGCGCACGTTGTCGTAAGTCTGCAGTTCGCCGGTTTCAAAGATGACCTTGAGGTGGGCAGGCCCGCAGGCTTCTTTCACCGCCACGATCTCTTCGTGGACGCGGGTGTAGTCGCCGGCCAAGAAAGCGCCTCGGTCGATCACCATGTCGATTTCGTCGGCTCCAGCTTCGACGGCATCTTGGGTGTCGGCCAGTTTGATGTCGAGGGCGGCACGGCCAGACGGGAATGCCGTCGCCACTGCTGCCACATTGATGGGTGCTGCGCCCAGTGTCTGCTTGGCCACCGCCACCAGATCGGGGTAGACGCAAACCGCTGCAGTCGCCGGGCACGTCGGGTCGGTCGGGTCGGGGTTCTTGGCCTTGCTGGCCAGAGCGCGCACCTTGCCGGGAGTGTCAGCACCTTCGAGCGTGGTCAGATCAACCATCGAAATGGCCAGGTCGATGGCCCACTTCTTGGAGTCAGTCTTGATCGAGCGAGTTCCCAGGCTGGCGGCACGTGCCTCAAGGCCGACCTGATCGACGCCCGGTAGGCCGTTGAGCAGGGTGCGAAGTGTTTCGGTGCTCACTCACCCAGCCTAGTTCAGGCCCAGCCCAAACCGGGAGTTCCGGCCAGCCCCCGCTAGAGGCACCCCGCGATTTGTGACGAAATCGGTCAGGCCAACTGCCAGAAGTCAACGATTTCCTCACAAATCGCGGGGAAAGGGGCGCGCCTAGCCAAGCAGGTCGGTCAGTTCGAACCAGCGGGATTCGACTGACTCGGTTTCGGTGTGAATCTGGCGCAACTGTTCAGACAATGCCATGAGGCCGGGGTAGTCGGTTTGGTCGTGCTCGGCCAGTTGGCACTCCAGATCGGCGGCTTGCGCGGCGAGCCGCTCCATCTTGCGTTCGCTGGCCGCCAGCTCTTTGCGGGCGGATCGTTCATCTGCGCTGGACAGACCAGCCGCGGCGGGCTGAGCGGTGGCTGTCGGTTTCGGCGCGTCGACGGTGCGCCGTAACTCCAGATACTGCTCGACGCCTCCGGGGAGGTGGCGGAAGTGTCCGTTGAGTACCGCGTACTGCTGGTCGGTGATGCGTTCGAGCAGATAGCGGTCGTGCGAGACGACCAGCAGAGTTCCGGGCCAGGAGTCGAGGAGATCCTCCATCGCGGCCAGCATGTCCGTGTCGAGGTCGTTGGTGGGCTCATCGAGAACCAGCACATTGGGTTCGTCGAGCAGGATCAACATCAACTGCAGGCGGCGACGTTGGCCACCGGAGAGATCACGCACCGGTGTGCTGAGCTGCGCGCTGGTGAATCCGAGGCGTTCGAGCAACTGGCCCGGCGTCAACTCTTGCCCACCAGAGACATAGCTGGTGCGTTTGCGGCCGATGACCTCGCTGACTCGATCGTCGGCTACCTCGTCGAGTTCGTGCAGGTCCTGGCTCAATCGGGCGACCTGGACGGTCTTGCCGCGCTTAACCCGGCCGGAAGTTGGGGCCAAATCTGCCGTGACCAAGTTCAACAAGGTCGACTTTCCAGCACCATTCCGTCCGAGGATTCCGGTGCGCTCACCGGGCCCAATGCGCCAGGTGACCCGATCAAGCACGCGATGGTCATCGAACGACACGCTGACGTCGATCAGATCGACGACGTCCTTGCCCAGTCGGGCAGTGGCCATCTGCTTGAGCTCGACGGTGTCACGCGGCGGCGGCTCGTTCTCGATCAGTTGCTGGGCTGCGTCGATGCGAAACTTCGGCTTGGACGTCCGCGCGGGAGCGCCACGTCGCAGCCACGCCAATTCCTTGCGCATCAGGTTCTGGCGCTTGGCCTCGGTGGCCTGCGCAATACGGTCACGTTCGACCCGCTGCAACACGTAGGCGGCATATCCGCCTTCGAAGGGGTCGACGATGCCGTCGTGCACTTCCCAGGTGCGGGTACAAATTTCATCAAGGAACCAGCGGTCGTGGGTGACCACAACTAAACCGCCAGCGTTCTTGGTCCAGCGCTTCTTCAGGTGCTCGGCGAGCCAAGTGACGCCTTCGAGGTCGAGATGGTTGGTCGGCTCGTCGAGGAACAACACGTCGTCGTCGCCGATGAGCAAGGCCGCCAGCGCAACTCTTCGCGTCTGTCCGCCGCTGAGCGAAGACGTTGGTGCGTCCCAGTTGACATCGCCGATCAGCCCGTCGATCACATCGCGGATCTTCGGATCGCTAGCCCACTCATGCTCTGGTCCGTCACCGACGACCGCGCGTCCCACGGTGAGATTGGGGTCGAGCGCATCGCGCTGGTCCAGCATGCCGATGCGAACCCCGCCGCGGACAGTCACGCGTCCGGCGTCGGGCTCGATGCGGCCTGCGAGCAGCGACATCAGCGTCGATTTACCGTCGCCATTGCGGCCAACGATGCCGATACGGTCGCCTTCGTCGATGCCCAGCGTCACCGAGGTGAAGACCTGTTTGGTCGGATACTCCAGCGCAATCTGTTCAGCGCCCAGCAAGTGGGCCATCAGGCGTCGAAGGGGAGGGAGAGGGTGCGCAGCGCGGTGGCCAGCGACGTGCGGTCGCGGTCGCTGAGGCCAGCTAGTAGCTCCCGCTCGCTGACCAACAACGCATCAAGGGCGCCATCCACTGCTTGACGTCCCTTGGCCGTCAACTGGACGTGCACACCTCGCCGGTCATCGGGGTCCGGCGTGCGGTCGACGAGGTTCTTGGCAACCAACCGGTCGACGCGGTGAGTCATGGTGCCGCTGGTCACCAGGGTTTCTTGGACGAGTTGGCCAGGGGAAAGTCGGTAAGGGGCACCGGCGCGGCGCAGGGCGGACAGCACGTCAAACTCCGAAGATTCCAATTCATATGCGCCGAACGCTTGCTTGCGGGCCCGGTCGAGGTGCGTGGCTAGCCGCGAGATTCGGCTCAGGACTTCCATGGGCGTGACGTCGAGATCAGGGCGTTCGCGGCGCCAGGCAGCCACTAGTCGGTCGACCTCGTCCTGCATCCAGATCACCTCGATCGTCAAGAATCTTGATGTCGAGATTACTCGGATGTCCATCGCGCTTGCTAATCTGTCGGCCCATGGGGACATTCACCAAGTTGATGACAGGTCTAATGATGGTCGCCGCGTTGAGCGCGTGCGGCGGCGATCCGGAAGCGGATGCGCGCAAGCAGTTGAAGGAGTTTGGCTTCAACGACAAGCTCGCCGACTGCGTAATGGACGAAATTAAGGACAGGGCAGGCGACTTCGACAAGTTCGCCGATATGAAGTCCGATGAACAGCAGAAGCTTGCTGCTCAGGCCGGTGCCGAGTGCGGCAAGAACGCGGCGCCAGAGGACTTGGAGGACGTGCTCGAAAACTCCGACGTGTCGCTGGAGAACCCGGAGATTCGCAAGGGCTTCGTTGAGGGCATGACCTCAACTGGCGCTCCCGAGGAATTGGCCAACTGCATTGCAGATGAAGCCATCGCCAAGGGTCTGGAGATGAGCGAACTGACCGACGCCACGAAGATTCAGGAACTGATGGCTGCCTGCGAGTGAGCTAACTCCACCGGTAGACGCCGGGTCGAATGGCTGACGAAGTAGCGTGCGGGCATGGCCCACCACGATGAACTTCGAGAAGCCGTTCGATCCGGCGTTTCTCATCAATCGCAGTTACTTGCTGCTGGAACGGTGACGTCGCGGCAGTTGACCGAAGCGACACTTGCCGCGATCGACGAAATTCAGCCCGCTCTGAACGCCACAGTGGCGGTGTATCGCGATCAAGCGCTGGTTGCCGCCGACGCGGCAGACGCACGGCGTGCAGCCGGTGATGCGGGACCGCTGACCGGTGTACCGATCGCCATTAAGGACGACCAGGACATCGCCGGCGAACCCACGGGCTGGGGCAGTCGGTCCATGTCGTCGATCGCCTCGGCTGACAGTGACTATGTGGCCGCGGTGCGCGCTGCGGGCATGGTTGTCGTGGCTAAGACGACGCTGCCTGAGCTGGCTATTACTGGCTTCACTGAACCGGAGGCAACCGGTCCGACCCGGAACCCGCATCATCGCGATCACACCTGCGGTGGTTCCTCTGGAGGATCTGGCGCGCTGGTTGGCGCTGGCGCTATTGGTATCGCTTCGGCCTCGGACGGCGCTGGCTCGATCCGTATCCCGGCCGCGTGCTGTGGCGTCGTAGGTTTCAAGCCGACGAACGGTCACATGCCAAGCAGCGGTGGTTGGCTGGGCTTGTCCACGCAGGGGTGCGTGACACCGAAAGTTGCCGACACGGCGATGTTCCTTGACGAGATCGGCGACTTCCCCGCCTCACTCGTTGCAGCGGTTGCCGCACCACCCAAACCGATGCGGATCGGCTTGTCATTCAGTGGGTCGGCGGCAACCAAACTCGTTCAGTTGGATCCTCAGGTGCGCAAAGCTTTGGAGGAAACTGCCGAGCGGCTGCGCGGGCTCGGGCATGAGGTTGTTGAGGTCAAGATTCCGTATGGTCTCGATGCCAAGTCCCTGACCATTCGCTACCTCGGCGGGATCCGCGAAAGTGCGCAAGCGGTGGATGACCCGCAGCAGCTCGAACAACGCACCAAGGGCATCGCTCGGCTTGGCGCGCCGTTCGGGAAGCGAGCCATCGCCTATTCGCGACAAAAAGGTGAATCGTTTGGCGCGACGGTTCACGACCGCGTCGGTGTCGACGTGTTGCTGACGCCTGTGATGGCCGGCCCCGCCGTGCCGATTGGCCACTGGGCAAAGAAGGGCCCACTCGGACTCGTTCTGAGCATGAACGCGTTCTATGCCTACACCGCACAGTGGAACCACGCCGGTACGCCCGCAGTCTCGATGCCGGCCGGCTTGACCGACACGGGATTGCCGTTAGCGGTGCAGTTAATCGCCCGCCGCGACGACGATGCCCGACTCCTTGCTCTGGCTGCACAACTCGAGCCCTAGACTGGTGCACAGTGATCCCCAGTTGGTCTGCCGGCAGGGCCCGCCTGACTTTGAATCAGGATTAGCGACGTAGGTTCGACTCCTACCTGGGGAGCCAGATTATTTCCTTTTCCAACCCTTCATGTCCGGCATTCTCGTCGGGTACATGCCGGTTGTCGCCCCGTGGCACGACCGCAGCAACAGCGGCGGGTCACACATCGTAGGGTTGAGGGCCATCAGGATTCTTAAAGAGCCCTGAAATATCCAGATAGGGCGCAGTGGCATGCCGTCCACCATCGGGTTCTCGCTCAACTTCTCCGGTAGCGACGTTCTTCAGCAACAGCAAAAAGTTGCCGCTGTCCTCAACCAGACGCCCGCTGAATCGCATGCCGATCGCGCGCGGTTGTGGGCGGTACTTGCGGCCACCCAGGTTTTCTTAGCGCCTGACGAGGCGCGGCGTTCGGCGACGGCCTCGGCGCAAGCGGCTGAATGTGCGGGCGATGAAATATCGCGAGCTTGGTCGTTGCTTGGCGGGTGCTTAGTCGACTTATCGTGCGCTGCGACAGGTGAGCGACACGAGGCCACCCGGCAGATCATTGAGATTGCTGGCGAACACGACGAGCTTGAACTCATCGAGCCAGCCGTCTTGCTGCACCTAGGAGCGTTGGCCGAGCTTGGTCGGATTGCTGAACTTGATCAGGCGATTAGCCCAACTGGCCCGATCCTGTCGCGATTCCCGTCGTTGCAGGACAGTCGACAGATTTCTTGGTTTCGATGCCTGCGCGCCACCTTGGATGGCGACGTCAAGGCAGCCGAACACTTCGCCGACGCCGCTCACGAGTTGGCAGAGCGCAGCGGCGACCCTGACGCGCACAGCACCTGGGTAGGTCAGCGGGCGATATTGAGCTGGATGCAGGGCCACGTCGTCGAATACGAACCACTGTTCCTCCACGCCCGACGAGAATCTCCGCACGAACCGGTGTGGGCGGTGTCGCTGGCCTGGATGTGGCTCAAACAGGGCCGTAAGAGTGCTGCTCGCGCGCTCGTCGCTTCGCTTCCTGCTGTCGGTGACCTGCCGGTGGATCGCAATTGGCTATCGACGGCCTGCATCCTGGCGACAGTGGCAGCAGAATTAGGCGACGTTGCGACCATGGCCGAACTGCAGGTGGCTCTTTCACCATTTGCTGATCGCTTGGTGACGATCGGTTTGGGCGTGACGTGCTGGGGGACCGTGGCTCGCCCGCTGGCCTTAATGGCCAACGCCCTCGGCGACCGCGATGAGGCAGTGCGGTACTACCGCGTGTGTGTGGAATCTGCCGCGACGATGGGTGCCCACCCGTGGCTCGCCGAGGCTCAGGCAGAACTCGCGTGGCTGCTCAGCGACCGATCAGACCATGACGCTCGCGGTGAAGCCCTTGAATTAGCGACTGAGGCGGCTGCGACGGCGCGCGCGCTGCAGTTGCACGAAATTGAAACTATGGCCACCAGCGTGCTGGTTGATCTGCGCCGAACAGAGTCATCCGTTACGTCGATTGCCAACGCTGAGTCACAGCCGAAGGTGCGGGTGATGGGCGGCTTTGTGGTGGTGTCGTCCGATGGACTGATGGCACATTGGCAGTCGAGGAAGGCTCGGCAGCTGCTGAAGATCCTGGTGGCCCGGCGTGGTGTTGCGGTGGGTCGCGAGAGCGTAATTCACATGTTGTGGCCAGATGAGGCGCCAGAGCAGGTTGCCAACCGGTTCTTCGTCGCGGCGAGCACAATTCGCAAGGCGCTAGATCCTGCCGGGCAGTTCCCGCGGGAGCATTTTCTGCAGACGCGGGGTGGTCTGGTGCGCCTGGCTGTCGAACGGCTCGCCATCGATGTTGAGCAGTTCCTCAGCCGCAGTCGTAGCGCGCTTGAGTCCGATGCGAAGCCCGCTCACCGGGTCAAACTCCTCGCCGAAACATTTGAGCTCTACCGCGGTGATCCGTTCACCGATGAAACCGATGAAATGTGGGCAGATGAACTTCGCCGAGAGATTCACATGGCGTACTTCGCGGTCGGACATGCCCTGGCCGATGTCGCAAAAGAGTTGGGCGACCATCTCACGCGCGCTGAAACCTACCGCGCGATTCTGACGTTCGACCCCTACGATCAAGCCGCGCACGAAGGGTTGACGGACGCATTGGTCCAGTTGGGTGCGCATGGCCGCGCTGCAGTCGCCCGTGAGGAGTACGCAGAGCGAATGGACGAGCTCGGCGTTGGGCTTTAAGTAAACGCTCACTGCCCTATCTAGCGTCTGGCGGCATGAAGTCGATCGGTGACACAAGTCGCTTCCTAGGTATCTCGCTGAGGCCTTGGTCGGGCAGTTCTCCGTTCTCGCTGATCATCCGTGGCGCCCTCAGCACCGCAGTGTGCATCCTGCTCGTGGCGGTTGTGTTCGGCATGGGTGATGCGATCAACCAGGCCGATGAACTGCGCGAGCTGGCCGATTTCACCGTTTGGATCAAGGGCGTTGCCTTTATTTGCCTCGCACTAGCGCTCTGGAGCGCACTGCGTTTGGTGGCCGGAATCGTCGATCTGGTTTCGCGCCGTAACGTCGACGGCACCGTGGTCAGCGTGACCGAACGGCAGAAAGGCGACTTCCTGCCCGGTTGGGTGCGATACGGATATGAGCAGTGGCGCGACCGGCGCGGCGGTTCGAGCTATCGGGATTTGAGAGGGCGCACCGAACTCGTGCTGCAGACCGATGATGGCTTGCAGTATTGGACGATCCGCGACCAGCGGACCGCAGCGAAGTTTGTCGTTGGTGAACAAGTCAGCATCTCGGTGACTCGTATCGCTGGACACGTGAAATTGATCGGAAGCGATATCCCAGCCAACTGAGCAATGTTCAGCCTCGCATCTGAGAGGTTCGTACACTGACGTGTCGAGAGAACCTTGAAGGGCGGACAGATTGAACGATCAGATCACAGCCATCGTGCTGGCGGCAGGTGCCGGAACGCGCATGAAGTCACGCCGCGCCAAGGTGCTGCATGAGATCGCTGGCCGCAGCATGTTGGAGCATGCCCTCACCGCAGTCGCCGGCGTAGGCGCGTCGACGACTGTCACCGTGGTCGGACATCAGCGCGAGCAGGTCACCGCCGCGGTCCAGGCGCTCGACAGCAACGTCGTCCTGGCCGTGCAGGAGCAAATGCGCGGCACCGGAGACGCAGTGGCTGTGGCTCTCGACGCCTTGGACGGCACGATTGACGGCAAGATTTCGGGCACCGTTCTGATCACCTATGCCGATGTTCCGCTGTTGGAGTCGGCCACTTTGGCTGAGTTGCTCGACGAGCATCGACAGGCAGGTCGTGCCGTCACGATTTTGTCGGCTGACGTCCCAGACCCCACCGGGTATGGACGCATCCTGCGCGACGCCGATGGCAATGTCCGGGCTATCCGCGAACACAAAGACGCCTCTGACGATGAACGTGCTGTCACCGAGATCAATAGCGGCATCTTGGCGGTCGATGCCGAATATTTGGCGCGAGCAGTGCGAGCGCTGGACGACTCAAATGCTCAGGGCGAGCTGTACCTGACTGACATCGTCTCGGCAGCCGTGGGTGAGGGGCTTCCCGTCGGCGCTCACGTTTTGGCCGATGTGTGGCAGACCGAGGGGGTCAACGATCGTCGTCAGTTAGCTGAGTTGGGTCGCGAACTGAACCGCCGCTTGGTCGACCACTGGATGGCTGAGGGCGTCACCGTCGTCGACCCGGCCACCAC